>NZ_JBNNSS010000003.1:0-146302 GCF_050277945.1 Lysinibacillus sp. NPDC097214 | reverse complement strand
CACCAATCGGGCTTTTACGGGCAGTTAATCTCACACCTAACTTCTTTGCTCGTTAAATTTTAAGGTGTGCGTTTTGTACCTGACGCTTCTCTTTCGGTACAGATAAATTACTGCCCGTTAATGCGGGATAAAGTGAAACTTTAATCAGTGGGTTTTTTTCCACTGATTATTAGTCTTCACCAATCGGGCTTTTACGGGCAGTTAATCTCACACCTAACTTCTTTGCTCGTTAAATTTTAAGGTGTGCGTTTTGTACCTGACGCTTCTCTTTCGCTACAGATAAATTACTGCCCGTTAATGCGGGGTAAATACCACTTAGCGCAGCATTATGTTTTAATCAAACTTACATTCTTTCTAAGTAACTTACTCTACAGCACTTGTAACTTTCATCTGCTTCCTTATTTCAATCTTTCATTAAAGAATATCCTTGCTGTAACCATTTCACTAGTTTTTCATGCTCATTTTGTAATTCACGGTGTCTTATTTCGAGACTTTGATAGGCCTCTGTTAATTCATCGAAACTTGTTAATGCCAATTTCAAATGGCTTCGCATAGATTGTTGCGGCTGATTTCGTACAGCTAGTAGTGACTGACTATATTGACCACGTAATGTTTTATTCCAACGGAAACCACATGCTTGTTTTGTACGACCTAGTTCAGTAGCAGCCATTTCAAAAGCCTCTAGCTGTGTTTTGCCATTTTGCACATTATGCAACACGATTTCTGCTAATCTTTCATCGTCTTCCTTTGTCCATTGATCTTTTCTTTTTTTCAATTCCATAATCTATCACCCTCGCATTTTTTACTACTATATGCATGGGCGAGCAAAATAGAATCATCGAAATAAAAAAGGCAGTGATTATGTTTTGTTATAATCACTGCCGTTATACATTATTTATTGTTTTTCTTTGCTAGGAAATTAGCAACTGCCTCGTGGTGAGCTTCGCTTTCCCACAATTTTGCACATGTACGAACTTCCTCCATAACACGTTCATACATATTACGCTCACGCCACTTTCGAAGCTCAATTTCTTTATAAGCCTTATGAACAGAAGGATGAATTTTACGCATATGTTCGATAAAATCATTCAATGCCTCTTCTTTTGAACCTTCAAAAACGCGCATTGCCCAGCCAATTTCATATAGTAATTCCGCTGGATAAGGCTTCGCATCGACTAGCATCTTCATTGCACGATCATGGCGTAACCCACGTTCGAATAAGTATGTACCGCCTCCCCAGCCGCTCGTAATTGCTAATGTCCCCTGTATAAAACCACATTTCGCATGATTTGCCACTAGACGAAAATCGCAAGCTGTTGCAATCTCACAACCTCCACCAACTGCTGTTCCATTAATTAACGCAATCGTTGGCACAGGCAAAGTTGCCAGGTCGTATAATATTTTGCCCATCTTACTCAACATCCCGAACGCTTCATCCTCTGTTTCGAGCGAATGAAATTCAGATAAATCGCCCCCTGAGCAAAATGATTTATCTCCTGCACCCGTCACGACTAAAAAACGGACATCATCATGATGTCTAATATATGTAATGACTTCTTGCAGCCCATCCATAACCTCATCATTAACCGCATTCCTTTTTTCTTCTCGATCAATCGTAAACGTCATAATACCATCTTTGTTATCAATTATATAAGCCATACTATTTCCCCCTTTGTCCCGATGGATAAATTGTATCATACAATTATTATAGTACTATATATCTTTTCATTATTGCCGAAAGATTCCGTCTTTTCTAGTCAACAAAAAGGCTAGTAAAGAGCCATGGTCTCTTTACTAGCCTTTGACGTGAGCAAACACTGAATTATTTGCTTACTACTTCTTTACCTTTGTATTGTCCGCAAGCTTTGCAAACACGGTGTGATAATTTTGCTTCACCACAGTTTGGGCAAGCTACCATACCAGGTACAGATAGTTTGAAATGCGTACGACGCTTTCTTTTTGCAGTTTTAGAAGTTCTTCTAAATGGTACAGCCATTGATGGCACCTCCTTACAGATCGTTTATTCGTCTGTTTGATCAAAATACTTAGCTAAATCAGCCAGTCTTGGATCCACTTTTTTTTCGTCAGCTTTTTTGTGTAGCTCAACGTCTTCATCTGTTGCGTAAGACCAGTTTTTACCACCGCGCACTTGCCCTTCGGTATTATCCTTGAACACTTGCAGAGGTACTTCGAGAAGCACTAACTCCTCAAGAACCGGCTTCATGTCGATTACTTCACCAACTATGTAGTGAATATCTCCGGCATCTTCCCCACGATTTTCTTCGTCAACCCAGCTGAAAATTTCAACTGTCTCAACTTCGATAGGAAACTCAACATCTTCCCACGTGCGTGCACACGGAAGTGTTAACGTCGCTGTCACAGTTAGCTGACATGTCATTTGCGATGCACCGAAAGTACATAGCCCTTTTACATGAACGGGCGAAATTGCTCGAATATCCTGGTTTCGCTCCATCACCTCGTCCAGCTGGACATAGGCATCGATTGGCATCCCGTTTTGGCGGTACTTAGATAATTGATGAATTGACCATTTCATTCGTTTAATCACCTCGAGACAACACTGTTGATTATATAATGTGTAAAAATAGATGTCAAGATAATTTCTTGTCACCACAATAAAACCCACCTATAATTATATATTATTAAAAGTGTATTTGCTCCAAACCGTTCTATATAAGCTATAACGCTCCAAATTATTTAGAACGAGAAGCAAATAATATGAATAAAGGGGGCTTACATTTGCAAGCAGTCGGAATAGTTGTTGAATACAATCCTTTTCACAATGGACATGCCTATCATTTGGAACAGGCGAAGAAAGTAGCACAAGCGGATATTGCCATCGCTGTCATGAGCGGAGATTTTTTGCAACGTGGTGAACCAGCCATGGTCGATAAATGGACACGCACAAAAATGGCTCTCGCAGGTGGTGTCGATATTGTCATTGAACTACCCTACGTATATAGTACAGCGCCTGCAACTGATTTCGCAAAAGGAGCCATTTCCTTACTATCTGGAATTGGTTGCGATTCGTTTGCTTTCGGAAGCGAAGATGGCTCCATTCAACCCTTTATGAATACGTTTCAGCTCATTAATAGTCACCGCACTAAATATAACGCTCTTATTAAAGAAAGCCTTAAAACGGGTGCAAGCTATCCTAAAAGTCTACATTACGCCTATGAACAGCTTTCTCAAAAGTTCCCTGCTGCATACATTGATTTGGGACAACCGAACAATATACTTGGTTTTCACTATATTGAAGCTGCCAAGAATCTAGGTAGTAACATTAAACCTTTAACGATCCCTCGCATCGTTGCAGGTTACCACGACGCTATACAAGAGGGTACATCCATTGCTAGCGCCACAGGAATACGCAAAGCACTAGCAACAACCAGTGCTCTACAAGGTGTGCAAGATTTTCTACCTAAAGCATCATTCGATCATTTAGCTGATTGGCATGGAAAATATGGTGAATTTGCAAGTTGGGAAACTTTTTGGCCATTATTACAGTTTACACTTATTCGGCATACACCTAATGAACTTACCCGCTATGCCGAAGTAACAGAAGGCATTGAGAATGCTCTTATTAAAGCAGCGAAAACGAGTCATTCATTCGGTAGCTTTATGGAGAAAATTAAATCCAAACGCTATACTTGGACACGACTTCAACGTATGCTCACACACATTTATACTGGGTTTACAAAGGAACAGTTGCAAAGCTTTGACGCTCCATCTAGTATACGTTTACTTGGGATGAGTAAGAAGGGACAAGCCTATTTGGGCATGCATAAAAAAGACATACCTTTACCTTTAATCAGTCGCGTTGCAGCTATGGATGACGCTATGCTTGCTGTAGATATTCATGCTGCAGAAGTATACAATTTAAGTGTTGAACAAAGAACAAAAGAGCAAAGTTTGCCTAAAGATTATCAAACACCACCGATTCGTTTTTAAGCAATGCCAGATCACAATAAAAGGATGCCAGAAATTTTTCTGGCATCTTTTTTATTTTCTTATTTCGGCTGTAACTGCTTTAAATATTCGATTGCATCATCTACAGTTTTAACCGGAACTATTTTCATTTTTGTTTTAATTTCTTTCGCAGTCTTTACTGCTGTAGCATAATTGGATTCCAGGTCAGGATATTTAGCTTTCATTTCTGGAGTAATTTCATCATCTGGTGCGAAAAAGATTTCCATGCCATCACGATCAGCAGCAATGACTTTATAGTCTATTCCTCCAATTCTTCCAACAGAGCCATCAACTAGCATCTCCCCTGTCCCAGCAATCGCATAGCCTTTCGTTAAATCTTCTTCGAGAAGTTGGTCTAAAATTTCTAAAGTAAACATTAGTCCAGCAGACGGACCGCCAATATCCTCAGTTTTCATAGACACATCGGGATTTGTTTCAATAGATTTATTTTCAGCATAAGAAATACCTAAACCAGCCCTTGTTTCTTCAGATCTAGGGATTTCCTTTAATGTAATCGTTACCTCTTGTTCTTTTTTATTACGTATAAATTGAATTGTCACTTTATCTCCAAGCTGCTTTGGCTTTAAAAGATCTACAAGCATTTGTTGGTTTCTAATTTTTTGCCCATCAACTTCAATAATCTCGTCACCAGCTTTTAATAAATTTTCCGAAGCACCGCCCTCAAGGACATTTAATACAAAAACACCGTTAAAAAGAATTTTTGTTTGAAGGCCAGCTCTCTGAAAAGCCACATACTTTGCATTAAATTGAGAATCAGACATTAATTTAAGCTGTCGAACATTATATTCCTCTTCATCCTCTAACGGATTTCGAACTTGGGAAATATCCATTAATTTTTGGTATTTTTGAGTTTTTGCCCAAAGATACGAAAAAGGCGTAGCTTGCTGCATAGCCACCGTCATTAAACTCAAGGAACCTTTATCATTCGTGTGGCTATTTTCAACGTTAACAAATTCACTGACATCATAAGCACTTCCAGGCTTCATAATATAAGCGTCTAGACGGTATAACATTAAAAAACAAATCACGACTAATAACACTGCATAAATACTAATTTTTTTCTTCATTAGAAAAACACCTCCTAGGACGCTTGCAAAACCATACGTTCATGTTTTTGCCTTTTTTACATATATTGATTTTAGCATTTGCCTATGTGAATGACAAAAAGTTGAAACGAGATGATAACATGTATGCGACAATTCAAATAGCGATTTGCATAGTTCTTATTCTATTACTCTTGTTATTCCCACAAACAGCTCATACTGGTACTGATTTAGGTTTAAATCTTTTTATGGATGCTCTATTCCCGTATTTATTACCTTACCTTATTTTAACGCAATGGCTTCTCCGTTTAACGGCTCCTATGCGCACGAAAACAAAAAGAGCTTCTATATACGTACAAGCCTACATTATTAGCGCACTCGGAGGGTATCCGTCTGGAGCAACAACAATTGTTTACTTAAAAAACAGTGGGCAATTACACGGTAAAGAAGCAAATTTTTTATTAGCCGTATGTCATGCACCAAGCCCTCTTTTCGTGCTAGGCTTTGTAAGCCTTGATTTATTACACAGTAATACGTTCGGATGGTTGTTTTTATGTTTACTACATAGTTTTAATATTTGCTGCTTAATTACTGGTTACTTTTTATTTCGTAAAACGGATCCTCCTAGCATCTCCATACACAATACACCTTTGTATACAGCACCATTCTCTGAAAGCATAAAAGAAACAGCCCCGACAATACTATTAGTTGGAACGACAATAATTTTTTTCACTACCATTCAGACGATTGTCCAGCAAGGCCTTGATTCACTGATCCCTAAGCTTCCCTATACAGCTGAGCTTTCTATAGCCGCAATTCTCGAAGTGACAAATGGTCTTAAAATGACCGTCTCAGCTTTTCCAAATCTTTCATATTTACCATTTCTGGTCGTTATGTTGTTAACCATGCAAAGTATAAGCATTCATTTACAAATTTTCGTTATTGCGAAATCAGCTAAGCTTTCCGTTCGACCCTATATAAAATTCCGCCTACTTAGCATAATCATTGTACCTACTATTTATGCTCTTTTTTTCTTAAAATAAATAATCGTCTGCATCACCACATATCCCTCTATTGGAGTGACGGCAAACCGACTCAGGAGTAAGCATCGCAGAGGAATTCAATCATTTTCAATTGCAACGCAGAACATATTGAAATAATTCCCAAATAATCTTTACCAAATAAAATAAGGATGTCTTAAAATTAAGACATCCTCTTTTTAGATAAAACCATATTTTTCTTTTAAAGCTTCTACGACACAAGCGGGAACAAGCTCGCTAACATCACTACCGTATTTCGCAACCTCTTTGACAATACTTGAGCTTAAGAATGAATATTGATTTTTTGTCATGATGAAAAACGTTTCAATGTTTTTATCAAGAAAACGGTTCATCGAAGTAATTTGCATTTCGTATTCAAAATCCGAAACAGCACGTAAACCACGGACAATCGCTTTTGCTTTTTTTTCTTTCGCATAGTCTATTAATAGCCCCGATGAACTTTCAATGCGTACATTAGGCAACGTTTTAGTCACTTCAGCCATTAATGCCATACGCTCTTCTACCGAAAATAATGGCTGCTTGGATGAATTATTTAAAACAGCAACATAAACTGTGTCAAATACATCTGCCGCTCGTTTAATAATATCTAAGTGACCATATGTCACCGGATCAAAACTCCCAGGAACTACAGCAATTTTCTCTGACAAACTATTCTCCCTCTTTCTTTTGCATAACGATCCATTTCACCTCGGCAGCATGATGTTGGCCACTCTGGCGTTTTCACAGGATGTGAAGTTCTTAGCCTGAGTTCCTCTATTCAGTGGGTAGTTAGAATACCCTACGAATGAAGGTAAACGGATATAATCGTTCCGCCATAAGTTTCTTGTCTTTTTAAAACAAAGTCCCCAAACCTCTGTGGTAATTCTACTTCTTTTGCATGCTCACATAATATTACGCCATCTTGTTGAATTTTATCATTGTCGACAAGAATCTGCACTAAGTCATAATATTCTTTGTGATGATATGGCGGGTCTAAAAAGACTAATTTAAACGTAATATCACGTTTTAATAGCGCTTTCACAGCACGCTTCGCATCTATACGAAAGAGCTCAGAGCAATCCTCATAACGACATTTCTTTATGTTTTCCTGTAGTACTTGGAACGCCTTTGCATCCTTTTCAATAAAAACGGCGTGCTCAACTCCTCTACTTAAAGATTCGATCCCTAAGCCACCGCTCCCTGCAAATAAATCGAGTGCTATACCTCCATCAAAGAATGGACCAATAATATTAAAGATGGATTCCTTAACTTTATCAGTTGTAGGTCTTGTCGTATTTCCTACAATCGCCTTTAACGGCATCCCTTTACGTTCTCCTGCTACAACTCTCATAGGCAAATCACCGTACTTTCTTATTCCATATAACAATTTCGCCTTGGCGTAATTGTTATTGTTTATTGTTGCTGTCGCTTCGCTTTCGCACAGGCAAAACATTGTTGCTGTCGCTTCGCTTTCGCACAGACAAAACATTGTTGCTGTCGCTTCGCTTTCGCACAGACAAATTGCCACAGGACGTGGCGTTCTTAGACTGAGTTCCTCTATTTTAGCGGGTGTTCGGCACCCGCTGAAAGGAGTTAAAAGTATTTTTGCAGCGAAAGACGAACCTCCGCTGCAAAAAATTTAATCTTGTTCTTGTGTTAACATCTTGATATTGATGCGACCATCACTTTTTTGTAATTCTACTAAAAATAATCGTTGTAGCCAAGCTTCTTCAACATAATAATGATTGGCAATTTTAATGATTGGTTCTGAAATAGTAGAATATCTACGTTGATTAAATACATAAAATCCAGATTCTTTCGGGAATCGGAAGGTGCGATTATCACTATTGATATAATACCCATTTTTGCCTTCACCAGCAGTATATCCTAGATACGGCAACAATGTATCAGCTTTATACAATACTTGTCCATCATCAAGAATCACTGGAACATCTTTTCTCAAAACATCATTCACGTAAACATCTCGATCATCCTCAAATAAAAGTGGATATGTGCCATTTTCTTGAGCCGCATTCAACTTAAAATAAGACGTTTTTGCATCTAATACCTTTGATAATAGATCGTCCATTGATGCAGGGGAAATCGGCTCTTCCCCTAGCTTATCCAAAGCTTCCTGCCATGCTGCCTCTTGATTTGCTGTCATATATTCTTTTAACGTCTTCACGATTTTCTTTGCTTTATCTGAACCAATTGTATCCTTCACTAAATAGGATGCCACAACTTCCGGCAACCATGTTGGTGAATCTTTAAACTTATATTGTGACTTTATTTGCGACAGTATAACTTCCTGTTCAATTGCTTGTTCAGTTAGCTCAGGCAAAAATAAAAGTCGGTCATCATGTTCTTTCACTGGATTTTTCTCTTGAATAATGGCCATATGTTGATCATTCAAAAACTTGGTGTTTTCCAATGACTTCAAGAAATCCTTCGAAATAGCTCCCCGGGCATAAATAGATAATACAGGCGTTTGCTCTTGTACTTTTAAATTACCCGTTTGCCAATAAATATCACGAACTGTACCATATCCACTAAACATTGTATAGTTAACAAGTGATAGTTTTTGCTGACCTACTAAAGGCAATCCCGTAATCCATTGACCAACAATTTTACTATCGGTTGAAATATGTACTACGGAATAAGATGCTTCACCATTCGTTAATGTAGCGAAAACATTTTGGATGAGCATTGTATCTTTTAAGCCACCCTCAATCGGAATTATGTATGAAACAGATTGTGATTTAGTCTCTCCTTTTTTAAAATAGGAGACTTCTTTTGATAAACGCTCACAGCTTTTTTCGTTATCGATAAAGCAACTAGGGTTTACTGCATTTTCCGGCCACTTTATTTTCACCTTTTGGTTGGGTAAATTTTTAAAATGTTGACGAATATCCAAGCTATTTTCTCGATAGACAATTTCTATCTCTTGCGAAAAATGGAATTCGCCATTGCCTGTTTCTAAATCAGACGAATAAGCATGGTACTGAAAAAATAATGTTCCGGTAATGATTAGTGCTAGAATGGAAAAAAAACTCATTGCAAATTTCATGTGCTTGACCTCCCGCAGCATGATACTATGTGTATTGGAAAGGATGTGCAATTTTTATGCCACAACAATTTATAGAATTAGGTGAGGGCTATGGTGATGTTTATGAGCTACTTGAAATTGTGAAAACCAATCAAGATCGCTTCCACCAAGCCTTTATACTAACATCCACTAAAGAAGAAAAAAAGGTTGCCTCTTTAGCAATCGCTTTAAAACCAGTCGGTGAAAGTAAATTCATGCCGATTTATATTTGTCGAGAAGGCATCCCTTATAATGAAGAGCAGCCTTCACAGCGACAAAAAATGTTTGAAGAAAGTATTAAACGACTAGATAGAAAAGCGGTTGTTGTAGAAATAAAGCACTCTTCTATATTTTCGGAATCAAAACTATTTTATCAATACTTAATTGGAATAATGAGACTTCATCACTATATTCCAGCGTTGACATAATATTATAGACCTGCTTTATAGTCATATTCTTTCGCTTTATCTGGCTTTGCATTTTCAAACTCAGTTTTAACAAATGGACGATAAGACTTTGCAACGTCTTTCACGAATGGAAGGCGTTGTAGTTTTGTTGTCATTGATTCAATTTCCTCTCGCTCGCAATAAAGCACTACATATTTTTGCCTCCGAGAAATATAAAGAACATGACCATATTTCCGAAGAGACTTCGCATGTTTTAATTGATGGACGTAAACGATTAGTCCTTGGCGTTCGTTCATAGTATTCCCCTCATTTCTTACATAAAAGAATACCATAGACCGGAAAATGATAGCAACAGAGTTTAGCTGACAGAACGCTCGATTTTCCGTTATAATGGAAAAGCATACAACGTTGACTAAGAGTTTTACATTCACTTATGCAAGCTAATTGAGTACTAGTTTTAGTTAGAACTTTGTTTATTCACAAAAGTGAAATTGCCGGTACTATTTATATCATTTTTAATTGTTAAGGAGGACGAATATGGGTAAGAAAACAAAGATTGCGCTTGCAATCGCAGCGGCAAGTGCAGCTGCTTGGGCAGGTAGTAAAGCTATTTCTAAACCTCAACAACGAGAAGGTAAACAAGCATTACAATTTGATCACCCAATTATTCTCGCACATCGTGGCGGTGCTCATTTAGCACCTGAGCATACAATGCCTGCTTTTGAAAAAGCTGTGCAGTTAGGTGTTCAAGGCTTTGAAATAGATATTCGCTTAACCAAAGATGAGGAAATCATCGTTTTCCATGATGATACTGTTGATCGTACGACAGATGGCTATGGACTTGTTGCAGACATGACTTTAGCAGAAATAAATGCATTAAACCACGGTTATCAATTTGAAGATTTGGATGGGGAATTTCCTTATCGAGATGAAAAAGTAGACGTTGTAACTTTACGCGAATTACTAGAATCTTACCCAAATATGTTGGTAAATATTGATATTAAAGATGCGCCAGATACGTATGAAGGAAGTTTAATGCCGTCTAAACTATGGCGTTTAATTGAAGAGCTTGGTGCTGAGAATCGAGTAGTTGTCACAAGCTTTTACGGTGAACAGATCGATCGCTTTAATTTATATGCGCAAAATCTAGTAGCACTCGGTGCAGGTGAATCAGATGTACGTAAAGCATTCGCTTCTTTCTCAAGCCAGTTCGGACATTTATATCATCCAAAGGTAGATGTATTCCAAATACCACCTAAATCAGGAGTAATCAACCTAGATTCTTCGAAGTTTATCCAGTTTTTAAGCAATTTAAATATCCCTGTTCATTATTGGACGATCAATGACGCAGCAACAATGAATAAATTAATTCACAACGGTGCAAAAGGTATTGTTACAGATCGACCTGATATTGCTGTAGAATTACTACAAAAATAAGAACCATGGAATGGAGCTTAACTTCCATTTTAATTAGGTTACATTAATGGGTAAGGGCTGCTTTTTATAGCCCTTACCTTTTATTTTAATATTTTCTTCTTATAAAATTAGCAGGTACCGGGGATAAATTTAATTCTCTCGCCCACACAGAAAGCTGCCCTATATGATGAATTTCATGTGCAATAGTATGGTGTAAAATATCATTTTTTGTATAAGTATTTGTATCCCAAGAGACCTTTACGATTTCATCGCTCAAATTGTCATTATGCTTCAAATATTCAATAATTTCTTCATGTAATTCATTTGAAAGATTTTTTACTTTTTCAAGCGTTCTATATTCATCAAAATCGAATATTCTGTCCCTTTCACCCATAATGCCGCGAATCCAGCTATACTCAACTTCAATAATATGAAACAGTGTATATAGAATACTACCTACTCCACCACTTCGCTTTTGCAACATTTCCTCTATACTTAGTTGATTACACCACTCAAACCATTCGTCTCTTACTTGCCAGTTATATTCAAAAAATTTGATCATGTGGCCGCACCCCATTCATTTTTTTTAGCAGAATTTTTCGCCATTAACACCCGTTCAGTAAAGACTAATAAACAGCGGAGCTGAAGAAAACCCCACTGTTTAAAGTTAGATCATCACCATAACGTGTGGTTGATTTCCGTTCCGACTAGGCGCTTTGTTGCTGACGCTTCGCTTTCGCACAGGTAAAACATTTGTTGCTGACGCTTTGCTTTCGCACAGGTAAAACATTTGTTGCTGACGCTTTGCTTTCGCTACAGAAAACATTTGTTGCTGACGCTTTGCTTTCGCTACAGAAAACATTTGTTGCTGACGCTTCGCTTTCGCACAGGTAAAACATTTGCCGCTGACGCTTCGCTTTCGCGCAGAGCAGAGCCTCCTGGGGGCGTCCGATGAACCGCTTGGGGCAACGGTCACGAAGGCGTTATCACAGGATGTGATGGTTTTAGCCTTCGTTCCCCTATCGCTAATCCCCAAGGAGTCGCCCAGTCGTAACGAAGATCAACTTATCACCATCTTCAAAAGTAAGAGTCTTCTACGGAATAAGGATAATGGCATTCGTCTTAACAAATGTCACCCACTACTTTTGGTAATGTCATTTTAAATTCCACTTTATTGTAAATGATGCAATACCGCATCCGTTACATCACGTAATGTCGCTTTTCCTCCCAAATCACCTGTTTTAATACCTTGCGCTAATGTTGCTTCCATCGCATTCAGCACTTTTGCACCAACCTCATGATAGCCTAAGAAGTCAAGCATCATTTTGCCTGTCCAAATTTGTCCAAGCGGATTAGCGATCCCTTGTCCTGCAATATCAGGAGCAGAACCATGAACTGGTTCAAACATGGATGGATATTGTCGTTCTATATTTAAATTTGCAGCCGGCGCAATTCCGATGCTCCCCATAATTGCCCCACCTAAGTCGGTTAAAATATCCCCAAATAAATTTGATGCAACAATTACATCAAAGGTTTCTGGCTTCATTACTAAAAAGGCAGCTAAAGCATCAATATGATTAGATACTTGTCCTATGTCCTCATAATCTTTCCCTACTTCTGCGAATACCTCGTCCCAAAAAGGCATGCTATACGTAATTCCATTAGATTTTGTGGCACTTGTAACATGTTGGCGTCGAGTTTCCGCCATTTCAAATGCATATCGCATTGCACGCTCTGTTCCCTTCCTCGTAAAAATAGCATTTTGGATAGCAACCTCATCCTGTCCACTATGTATTCTGCCACCACTCTCAGCATACTCTCCTTCTGAGTTTTCACGTACAACTACAAAATCAAAGCCATTTGGGTTACGTAAAGGTGAAGGCAAACCTTGAAGTAGCTTTGCTGGACGCACATTAATAGATTGTTTCATCTCACGGCGGATTTTAATAAGTAGTCCCCATAATGAAATGTGATCTGGTACTAAATCGGGCATACCTACAGCACCTAAAAAGATTTGATCATAACCTTTTAAAATTTCAATACCATTATCAGGCATCATTTTGCCTGTCTCTAAATAATAATCGCAGCCCCACGGGAATGTTGTCCATTCAAATTGAAAGCTGCCATCTAATTGAGCGGCTTTATTAAGCACTTCTATCGCCGCTGGGACAACCTCTTTACCAATCCCATCTCCTGGTATAACCGCAATTCGATAAGTCTTCATCTGTTAATCCTCCTTTAATTTCTATATCACCTTTTCAATTACTATACAATTTTTCTTCAGCAATTACACCCTGATGTATGTTGCTGTCGCTACAACATAATATAGTAATAAAAAAAGACTATATACAAACTCACTCGAGTTTTGTATACAGTCATGAAAAAGTATTACCTTATTTATGCAGAGCAAGAGCAAGAACCGCCTGAGCCACATCCTCCACCACATGAAGAACCTGATGCAAAGAACGGATTACTTACAGGAACTTTTACCGCTTCAGAAACAGTTTTTCCTATAAGTAAGCTTATTTGGTCAAGCAAATCTTGAAAATCGTTCTCAGCAATTTTTAAAGCTGAAACCTTTTCATTTAAATCGAGTTCGCGCTTTTGCTGACGAATCGATTTCATAATTGTATGATAGTCCGGATGATATTTTCCGAAACGTTGTACATCTTCGTACTGCTCTTTCATGCGATTAAATGCGTAAATAGCTTCCACTATTTGGACATCGCTATACACATCATTATACGCTTGTTCCAGCGCTTTCGCAGGCTCAGAGGAAAGAATCATCTCACAAAGCGCATCGGCCTCATCCAAAATGATTGCCCAGTCAGAGGTCATCATCATTTTTAATTCCCCCAATCTCTTTCCCATCATAACAGATTTTATGGTAATTTTACATTATTGATATTTTTAAATAAAGGAGTTTTTAAATTGGTACCATCATCTAAAGAAAAAATAGAACAATTACTTGCAGAGATTTTACAACATAGCACTGCTGAAGATGAGGAAGTATTACTACATTTATTGTCTGGACTTCGCGATAAACAACAAGGTGTTCATCGACGTTATATTAATGCTGCCTTACATATGGTTGGCAAATTTGAACCCGAAGTTAGCGAAGTTCGTATTCCCATTACACCCGTTATCCATAATACTATTAAGGTACCACACGGTGGGATTATTGCAACAATTGCAGATGCAGCAATGGGCGGACTTGCTTCGCGTTCGGTGCCAGAAGGCTTTAATGTTGTCACTACAAATATGAATATCTCTTATATTGCTACAACAACCAACAAGGAACTAATTGCTCGTGGACGTTTCGTACATAAAGGGCGTCAGACACTTGTAATGGAATGTGATATCGAGGATGAGACTGGACGAAGACTTGCTATTGCAACTGGTTCTTTCTTTGTTATTCAACGCCGTCCTTAGACATAAGATTTAAAAAGTAATCTCGAATACATTGTTGATCGGAAAAAGGGAATTTTTGATTTTTTATTTGTTGGGTCTGTTCATGCCCTTTTCCGGCAACAAGTACAGTATCGCCTTTTTCGGCCTTTGCTAGTGCTTGATGAATAGCAACTTTTCGGTCTAGATAGATTTCATAATATTGCTGCTCAGTAAAACCAGCAATAATACTTTCATTAATTAAAATAGGGTCTTCATCACGTGGATTATCAGTTGTTAAAAATATAACATCCGCATACTTACTTGCTACCGCTCCCATCGCAAAACGTTTCGCCTTATCCCGATTTCCCCCACAGCTAAATACAAGGTATAGGTTTTTAGAGTAATCCAAGGTTTGCAAAACCGCCTGTAATGCCTCTGCCGTATGTGCGTAATCTACGTACACGTCAACCCCAAATGGATTGTCTATTTTCTCAAGCCTTCCTTCTGGTAGCCTTAACAACCACATATGCTCCGCTAAATCTTCAATGGAAAAACCTAAGCGCCATAAAGTCATTAACGCAGCTACAGCATTTTGTACATGGTATTTACCAGTAAAAGGGATTTCAACAATATGCTCGCTCAATGACGTTTGTAAACAAAGCACCGTTTTTCCAATTGATTCACTGACAATTTGGATATGTAAATCATTATGATTATCAAAGCCGAATGAGCAGGATTTTTTCTTATCATATATACCAACGGAACGGCAAAAATTATCATCTCCATTTAGCACAAGCTTTTTCGACAAATCTGCCAACCTTTTTTTCGCACGCTTATATGCCTCAAGTCCTCCGTGATCTTCTAAATGGTCCTCCGTTAAATTTAAAAAAACACCACAATCGATATCACAATGATCAAGTCTATGTTGCTGTAATCCCATTGACGAAGCTTCTAGAACAACATGTGTAACACCATTTCGTACACATTGCTTTAAAATCGGATGCAACTCTTTTGCCTGTAATGTAGTTAATTGCTCATGCACTGTTTGTTGTTTCTGTTCATTGATGAAAAATCCTACAGTCCCAATAACTGCAACGTTTTTATGTAGGGCTCTTAGCAATTGGCTCACAAAATGACTCACTGTTGTTTTACCATTTGTACCCGTAACCGCAATGACTGTTAATGCTTCCGCTGGAAAGGCTGAAAGCTTTGCACTCGCATACGATAGAAATAGGGATGTATTCGGAACCCAAACAAAAGGAATATTTTGATCAGTAATAGGTAGTGAAATACTTTCCTCTGATACTATGGCGGCAGCTCCCCGAGCTAATGCTTCTTTTACAAAACGACTTCCCGATGTTTTCTTACCCTTCCGTACAATGAAAATATCCCCAGGTTTTACTGCCTGAGCATAATCCTCAATGCCTGTAATATTTGTACGAATAGATCCTCCAGTTACACTACACGGCCAGTCTTTTAATAGCTCAGCTAATTGCAAGCTTCATTCCCCCTTTCGGTTCTCTATCATATGATGACGTATATAACGGTGTGACGAAAAATGTAGTTGGTCATTGTGCTTTCTTTTTCGTCTAAATGAAAAAAAGACTGAAGATAAACTTGATTTTGCCAAGTTTATCTTCAGTCTTTACTTTATATATATCCCCATATTTTAGCAGTACCGAATGCGAAACGAGATTCACTATCATTAAACGCCTGATTGGTGAAGACGTGAAGAAAATCTTCACTAATTAAGTTTCACCTTTAGGTGATGATTCATCAATATTTTCTACTGGTTCCTCAGAGTCTTTATTCTCACTATCCAGCTCCAGAGAAGATGGTTCTAACAATATTTGTGTATAATAGTTTAAAAATACGCCAGATCCGACTGTAGTATATAGATCATTTAAAATGACTTTTCGATGCTCAGATGAATTAAGCCAACCATGCATTGCTTCAATAGCATCAAAATAATCAGTCGCAAGATTTTCATTCGCTTCACTATATTCGATTCCCTGAGTTTCTAACCTCTTTTTTAAATCGCCATTTGTTGGTGATTCATGACCAACGAAATTTTGAACCTTCATATCTTCACTATGCATATTTGCAACTTTTTCTATTGATTCATCAATATTTAATGGAGATAAATCATGTTGAACTCTTGTTACATTTATTAAATCGTCAAGCTGCTCAGCACTTGCTTCGTTAATTTCCTTCTGCAAAAAGGAAGAAGGTGGTGTTGGTATAACTAGTTCGCCTTGATAAGTCATTTCATAAGGTTGATGAAGAACAAGCGTTTTACTATTAGTAAAGCGTATGCCTTGTAGCTCACTCGTTTCTCTATCGAGATAGAGTTGTGCAAAAATCCCATCGAATTTTACAAGCAATCGTGTCTGCATATCTTCTTCACTCATCGAGAAAGAGAAAATATTTTTACCAACATTCGCCGTTACTTCGTAATCTATGATAGTCATTCGGTATATATCGTCACGCTTCTGACCAACCTTAAAAGGAGAAGCATCTAAATCTTCACCAGCTATATAAACTTGTGTCACAACATTATTTTCAACGCCTACCATAAAAAATTTGGAAGCACTTGCATTATAGATCCACCAATCATAGCCAAAGGATGATGGTTCCTTTCGCACTGGTTCACCATATTTATCCGATACTTCCTTTATTTCTTTACCGATTAATGTCGACATCCCGCTTTTCGGACGTGGCATTGCCCCCATTTCAGGTTGCGTTAACTCGGTTTTGGGAATGATATTTGAATTGGCATTCGGGCCTTTTAGTGGCTCATTTTCACGTGGTGTATTAAAAAACATAAAGCCAATCAACGCAATTGCAGCACATGCCATAAAAATGCGAAATAAAGCTTTCATACATGACTCCTTCTTATCACGATTATTCTAAAATTAATTATATCAATTGTAGTTGGGTTGACACAATGTTGTCATTGCAACAATGTCGAATATGCTCTATTATAAAACTGAGCGTATACTTTGTACGAGAACCTAAAGGAGGATTAGAGATGTATTTTGAAAATACTAACCTTGAAAATTTAACAGCTGATCAAGAACTTATTGTAAGCGTCATGAAAAAAAATGGTTTAGAATGTGATGGCGGCTGGGACTACGAACGTATGACATTTGATAAGCGTTTCGATACTCGTGAGGGACGTTATTACCTACGTGTATTCTCATATGCTAAATCAGGTGATGTTGGTGCACACGATGCAATCCTAACATTAATGAAACCAGCACTTGGTAAATACTACTATCCACACGGTGTTGAGTATGGTGATGATGAAGTTTATCCAGCTCACCTTGTAAAAAAATGTGAAGAAATCTTGAAAAAGGTTCAATTAGACTTACAAGCTTTTGAAATTCATGCGTAATTTTAGATAGTTATTTCACGGTGCATACATGTCGATTAAACATCGAAATCATTTTATTTTTTATCAGGTAACAGTAACGGCAATAGCATGCAGTGCAATAGCTAAACTGAAAAGACTGGTGGTCCAGTCTTTTTTATTTTGAGTAAAAATTTTATTTCTTCTCATACTAACTATATCTTTTACATGATGTAGGTGAGATAAATGTTACAATTTTTCAAACACCCCTTTTTTCGCCATCCGATAATCGTTCTAGTTAGCGGGATTGCAATTCTCTGGTTAATATCCCTGTCATTACCGATACTGCTTGCCTACGTAACTGCATTATTATTGGAACCTGTCATCATACGCATTAGTAAACGGTTCCGAAAAAAACGCAAAATAGTCGCATCCATTTTTTTTATGTTCTTTTCAATTGTGACATTATTATTATGTATTCTCATCATATTTATAAGCTGGAAACAATTTTCAACATTTATCATTGATATTCCAGAGTACCTCAACCAGCTCTCAGCACTATGGATTCAAATGCAATCCAAGCTTTCCAACTACACGCATCGTTTGCCCTTAGATCTTGTTATACAAATTCAACTTATGATAGCACAGGCTCTTTCTTCAATTGAGAAATATGCTCTTTCTTTAACAAATGCGAATGTTTGGTCATCTTTACTTACGTATATACCTTCTCGTTTGTTTGATATGTTTGTTTATTGGATTGTGTTATATATGTTTCTTTTAGAATTACCGAATATTAACCGTAAAATGTTAGCACCTATTTCGTTTCACTATCAACAAAAAATACTATTTATAGGACATCGTGTGAAACTTGCTCTATTTGGTTTTGTGAAAGCACAATTTTTAGTTGGTATTTGCATTTTAGTTATAGCCTTTGGGACTTTTTATTTTCTTAAAACTCCATTCCCACTTGTTTTAGCACTCTTGCTAGTCATTTTTGATTTCGTTCCTTTTTTAGACTCATTCATTTTGCTTCTTCCTTGGGCAATATATAAAGCCTTTACAGGTGATTATATCTTTGCTGTTGTGCTAGTCGTATTAACAATCATACTATTTTTAGTTCGACGTATGATTGAGCCTAGAGTGATTGGAAATAAAGTTGGACTCTCCTCGCTCACAACCTTTATTGCAATGTTTATCGGTTTTGAAATGTTTGGATTTCTTGGCATTTTAATCGGTCCTTTACTCTTTGTTGTTGTCCTCTCCCTATTTAATCAAACGTCCATAAAAAATCTCCCTCCTTCTCAAAAATAAGGAGGGAGATTTATTTTATCAATTATGCCTCAGCATAATTGTTGCTGTCGCTTCGCTTTCGCACAGATAAACAATGCGTCCGGAATCGGCTTTGTGCTTAGGTCTGCATCGGTAATGCCACAGGACGTGGCATTTTTACCGATGCAGGTCAGTTAGCCGTTATCGCATGGTTGCGATGATTTTAGGCTAACATTTGGACATCCACTGAAAGAAGTTAAAAGCCTAAAATTGCTTTAATAACAGATGTTGTTTCACCTGGCTCAAACATTACATATAGTAAAATGTATACTAAAACTCCGGTAATAGCTACGAAGAACCATATAATACTTGTAATCGGTCCAATACGACGGTGAAGCTTAAGATTCGTTTTCAAACCAGAGATGATACTAACAATACCAAATACTGCTCCAGTTGTTGCAAGCGTAATATGGAAAATTAAGAAGAACGTATAATATGGTTTTAAGTCTTCTCCGCCACCAAACGCTGTGTTACCAATAAAGATTGTACGTGAGGCATAAATAATAAAGAAGATAAGTGCTGCAGCTCCTGCTGCAAGCATTACTTTTTTGTGTGCCTCTACTTTTCTTTTTATAATTAAGCCCCAACCAATAGCTACAAGTACAGCACTAATAACGATGAATGATGTACTTATAGTAGGCAAAATTTGCAATTCCATTGACAAAACCCCTTATACAAATTAAAATTTCTTTTTTTACAATTGATGTTGCTGCTGGCTTTCCCATTTCTTTTGATGCTCTTTTAAAGCATCAGCAGTAATTTTATCCGGATCCTTTTGTTCTGCGCGATACCAATTAAGGAAGATTGCTCCTAGTAATACACCAAAAATAAGCTCTTGTAAAATCTTCATTAAAACGCCGCCTAGTTGCTGATCGGCAACAGGTGTCATATTTGTAAAGAGCTCTGGTCCAGAAAGAGATAAACTAGATAGTGTGGAAACTGGTACACAAAGTTCCATTGCCTTTAGCCATGCATCACCATTTGTATATGTTTCATACATAGCGTTTGGTGCAAAAATAATTAACGCACACGCAGGTGTAATTAATACCGCATTAGCAATGATATAGGCTAATTTATGCAAAGGTTTCATTTGTGGAAGATTAGGCATCTTTTGAATCAAAGGCCAGTACATTAAGACAGCAGAAACAAATAATACAAATGTATATGTACCATGTAGAGTTTCGTTTAATTTAATGTAGTCTAGTACTGCAGGTAAGTGGTAGAAAGAAAATAAACCAATAAACACAAATACCGCAGCGACGGGAAATGTAAACACTTTAAATAAAGATCTAACAACTGGTGCTTCAATCGCAACTTTCCATACCCACCAAGGAATCCCCTTAATTAAGAAGATCGGTACAAGTAACAATAAAATAGCCATTTGCACCATATGCATCGTAAACATAATGTGCGCCATTAAATCTATTGGAGATCCTTTAATAATATAAATCGTTACCATCGCCAGTACAAAATAAATAGCCTCTGCCTTTTTCAAAGGCTCACTTACTTTAAAATCCTTGCGCCACTTTGTTGTGACTAGAAAATAGATGACTGTTATAAAAACAAGAACCCCTATTAAGTATGGGCTCCATAAAGCTTGGAAACCAAATATACTAAGTGGCATACAAAACGCACTCCTTTAACTTCAGTATCCCTATTATAGAACGCTTACAAACATTCTGCAATGAACGAAAGGTGAACAAATTACTAACCACAGTTTACTCCCCGAACAAGCTAGAGCATCTATTGAAAAAATGTTAAAAACTATAAATCACCAAACGAAGAGTATCTTATTTCTCGTGGGTCATCAGCCATAGTGTGTGGTTGATTTCCGTTCCGACTGGGCGCTTTGCCGCTGACGCTTCGCTTTCGCGCAGATAAAACATTTGTTGCTGTCGCTACGTTAGCACTACGCTTTCGCACAGAGCAAAGCTTCCTGGGGGCGTCCGATGAGCCGCTTCGCTTCGCTCCAGGGTCTCGGGCCAACACGATGTTGGTCACGAAGGCGTTATCACAGGATGTGATGGTTTTAGCCTTCGTTCCCCTAATCGCTGATCCCCGAGGAGTCGCCCAGTCTCCACTCCAATCAACTGATTCACATAGCATGTATCCTCTGCCATGTCACTATAATTTAAGTAATAAAACTTAACTTTAGCAAAAGGGTTTGTCTGTGTGAAAGCGTGGATACTGCAAAAATAGATGTATAATCACGTCACTGTTATAAGTCTATTCTGTTCGATTAAGGCGCGTTTTCATAGTGTCCATTTTTGAAATGCATAAAATTTATAAAAGTTCTCCGCTATTGTTGATTGGAGTGGAAGGCTACTCGACTCCCGTGGGAAAGCGAGACAGGCGAGACCCTGAGGCCAACAGGATGTTGGTCACGAAGGCATTGTCACAGGAAGTGACGCATTTAGCCTTCGTTCCTTTAGCGGAGGAAGCGGCTCGACGCTCGCCCACAGGAAGCTCTGCTCTGCGCGAAAGCGAAGCGTCAGCGGCAAATGTTTTATCTGTGCGAAAGCGTAGCGACAGCAACAAAGCGAGTAGCCTGGAACGGAAATCACTCTCACATGAATTATATTAATTCTTACCGGCTCATTCACTTAAATGTGAATAGAAAAAAGAAAAGCACGTTCCTACATAAAGTAGAGAACGTGCTTTTTTGGTGATTACCACCAAATGATTGTTAAAAATGCTAAGAAGAATGTAAATGCGATTAGAATACCCATCCACATGAAGAAACCAATTACACCACCGAAGTGTGTTTTTTTGTCTTCTAAGTGCATGAAAGCGTAAAGTTGAAGAACAACTTGAACACCAGCAAGCAATAAAATAAGTGGAAGTATTAAGTATTTAGAAAAATCAGCTGCAACTACTGCGAATGCGATAAACGTAAAGAATATCATAATCGCAAAGTTGATTACTTGTTTACGCATATGAACGGCATTATGATGACGGTCATACTCGTATTGTGCCTGTGACTTAGCAACTATAGGTGTATCGTGTGAAGACATATTATCCGATCACTCCCATCAAGTAAACTACTGTAAAGATGAATACCCAAACTACGTCGATAAAGTGCCAGTATAATGCAGCCACGAAGTATTTAGGTGCATTGTATAAGTTAAGACCACGTTTAGCATTACGAAGCATTAACGTAGTAATCCACACAAGACCTAATGTTACGTGGAAACCATGTGTACCAACTAATGAATAAAACGCAGTTGAGAACGCAGATTGGTCAAATGTAAAGCCTTTGTGTACATAGTGGTAGAACTCATAAATTTCAAGACCTAAGAATCCAAGACCTAAAAGTACTGTAATACCAAACCAAGTTTGCATAGCTTTAAAGTTAAAGTTACGCATATGATAAATGGCATAAACAGATGTTAGTGAAGATGTTAATAATAACATCGTCATAGCGAAAGCTAAAGGTAATTCAAATAAACTTTGTGTTGTGAACTCCATGCCAGCTGGCCCTTTGTTCTTAAGCGCTAGGTAAGTAGCGAATAAACTTGCGAAAAGTACAACTTCACAGGCAAGGAAAATCCAGAAACCAACAACTTTATTTTTCCCTTCCATCGTAGCCTGTTCAGGATTATCTGGCCAAGTATGAGGAGTAAATTTAGTATTGAAATCCATTATTTATTTCCTCCTTTGCCGTAAAGATGTTCTTCAATTTCAAGAATTTCTTCTTTGTGTAAGTGGAAGCCGTGATCGTCCTTAACAGAACGGAAAATCATAGCACCAAATGTAATTGCAAGACCGCCAATTAAAATATAAATTGACCATGGTTTATCTGCATCTGGATTGTAAAGAGCACCGAATGCCGCGATAAACATACCGATAGAAATAACAAATGGGATAGCTGAGTTGTTTGGCATATGAATATCACCGATTGGCTCAGCAAATGTAACTTCTTTATTACCTTCTTGCTTTTCAATCCACCAAGGATCTAAACCACGAACAAGAGGTGTTTGACGGAAGTTATAGAATGGGATTGGTTGTGGAATTGACCATTCTAAAGTACGTCCATCGCCCCATGGATCGCGACCTGCTGGTTTGCCTTTGATTGACATTAAGCAGTTGATTACCATTAAGATAACCCCTACACCCATCATTAATGCACCGATTGTAGAGATATAGTTGAATTGATCCCAACCTTGACCTTCCATGTAAGTGAATACGCGACGTGGCATACCCATTAAACCTAAGAAGTGTTGAACGAAGAACGTTAAATGGAATCCGATAAAGAATACCCAGAAAGTAATTTTACCAAGTGTTTCGTTTAACATACGGTTGAAGAAAATTGGCCAGTAGAAGTGCGCTGAACCAAATAACGCTGTTACGATACCACCAACGATTACGTAGTGGAAGTGAGCAACGATAAAGTAAGAATCGTGTAATTGGTAGTCAAGAGGTGCAGATGCTTGCATTACCCCTGTAACACCACCCGCAACGAATGACGGGATGAAACCAAGTGCATAAAGCATTGGTGTTGTAACTTTAATAGATCCGCCCCAAATAGTTAAGATCCAGTTGAATACTTTCATACCTGTTGGAACGGCAATCGCCATTGTTGCAACAGCAAAGATTGCGTTAGCTGTTGGCCCAAGACCAACTGTAAACATGTGGTGAGCCCAAACCATGAACCCTAAGAAACCGATTAAAATTGTTGCGAATACCATTGAAGAATATCCGAATAAACGTTTACGAGAGAACGCTGGAATAATCTCAGAGAATAAACCGAACGCTGGTAATACTAAGATATAAACTTCTGGGTGTCCGAAGATCCAGAATAAGTGTTCCCAAATAATTGTGTTACCACCCATTAAATGGTCAAAGAAGTTACCACCGAACATACGGTCAAATAACATCATTAATAAACCAATTGTTAATGGAGGGAATGCGAATAGGATTAATGCACTTGATACAAGTGCAGTCCAAGTGAATAATGGCATACGCATGAATGTCATACCTGGAGCACGCATTGTAATAATCGTAACGATAAAGTTAAGACCCGAAATTAACGTACCTGCCCCTGAAATTTGTAAACCGAGAACATAGAAGTCAATACCATGTCCAGGAGAATATAAAGATAATGATGCATAAGACGTCCAGCCCGCATCAGGAGCGCCACCCATAAAGAATGATAGGTGAAGGAATAATGCACCTAGGAAGAATAACCAGAACCCTAAAGAGTTAAGGAACGGGAATGCTACGTCACGCGCACCAATTTGTAATGGTACAAGCATGTTCATAAATGCGAATAGTAATGGAGTCGCAGCTAGGAATAACATTGTTGTTCCGTGCATTGTTAATAATTCATTGAAAAAACCAGCTGATATGAAGTCGTTATTTGGCTTCATTAATTGAATACGCATTAATAACGCTTCAAAACCAGCGATAGCAAAGAACAGTGTACCGGCTAATAAATACATTACTGCTAACTTTTTATGGTCAACAGTTGTAATGTAGTCCCAGACAGTTGCTCCAAAGCCCTTTTTCTGTGTGTATGAGCTCACAACTTTTACCTCCCTCAAGTTTGTTACATAAAACTAAAATTATTTCTCAACAGATAAGCCCATGATATACGTTGCAAGAGCTTGAATTTCTTCATCAGTTAAGTCGCCATAAATTGGCGCAGTACCGTCTGCATTCATCATCAAGTTACCTGGTTTGAATTTGCCAGGATCCTGAATCCAAGCTTTTAAGTTTTCTTCATTATGTTCTAAGAAACCAGCAACACGGTTACGGTCACCAAAAGCCGTTAAGTTAGGACCTGGTGTACCTGCACCACTTGTACCAGATACAGCATGACAACCCATACAGCT
Source organism: Lysinibacillus sp. NPDC097214 (assembly GCF_050277945.1). NCBI lineage: Bacteria > Bacillati > Bacillota > Bacilli > Caryophanales > Bacillaceae > Lysinibacillus > Lysinibacillus sp. NPDC097214. Next base: position 121,398 of record NZ_JBNNSS010000003.1, on the reverse strand, counting down.
CTTAGCAAATGTTGCTTCCCCAAGATCTGTTGAAGCTTTGTCAGCCTTATTACCATCAGTTGCTTTCATTGAAGCTACCCATGTATCGAATGCATCTGGGCTTAATGCTTTAACTTTGAAGTCCATTAATGCATGTGACGGACCACATAACTCAGCACATTTACCATAGAATACGCCGTCTTTAAGGTCTTTTGATTCTTTATCGAATTCTAGATAGAACTTGTTTAAGTTATCTACGTTCGTATCCATTTTACCGCCTACAGCAGGAATCCAGAATGAGTGCTTTACATCGGCAGCTTTTAAGTTAAAGTAAACTTTTTGACCTGTTGGTACAACTAATTCTTGTGCAGTTACAATACCTTGGTTAGGGTATTCAAACTCCCACCAATATAATTTTGCAGTTACATTTACAGTAAGTGCTGTTTTGTCACCGTTTTCATCTACTTCGTCCATTGCAGCAACATCTGCAAATTTGTAAGTAGCCGTAACAACTGGTACAGCTAAGATTAATAATAAAATAATTGGGATAACTGTCCAAATTATTTCAAGAGTGTGACTTCCTTCTACTTGCTTAGGAATAACGTTTTCGCCAACTTTTGAACGGCGGAATTTTAAGAATGCAAGTAAATAGACAACGGATACTATAATTACAACCAACGTCATAATTCCAGTAGCTAACAGTAATAGATTGAATTGTTCTTTACCAACTTGACCAGACGGTTTCAGTGTAGAAATATAATCTTCACCACAACCAGAAAGGAAAACCATCATCACTGCTAGTAGTGAAAAAAGACGCCATTTTTTAAGCCCTTTCATCATAGCTTAATTAAACCCCTCTTTCTTTGTTGTATTTTCATGTGTACCTAGGACATCAGTTCTGTCTATATGAATTCTTTAAGAAAAGAAAGAATTCCTAAATTTAGCTAAACAACGCAAAAATTATGATGGATACAAATAGTATGGTCATATGATTCAAAGAATAGATAAACATTTTATTTGCCCATTTCATATCATCTTTTGTAGTAAAGCCTTTAAAAGCTAGAATCAACCAGCCCAAGTTCAATGCAGTGGCAAGAATTAAGAAGCCAACCCCAAGCTCTAGTAAAAGGAACGGTAACGGTAATAATAAAAGAATCCAAAATAACATCGAGTACTTAGTTCGTTTAAATCCCTTTACTACAGGTAGCATTGGTATATTAGCTGCACGATATTCCTCAGTGCGTTTCATAGCAAGCGCATAAAAATGCGGTGGCTGCCATGCAAACATGATCAGGAATAAGGCAAGTGCTCCAGGACCTAATGTAGGCTCAACTGCTGCAAACCCAATAACTGGTGGGATTGCCCCCGAAATACTTCCTACAACCGTGTTACTAACATGCTTCCTCTTTGACCACATTGAGTACAGAACAACATAAGCAAATATTCCTACAAGTCCCCACATGCCGGCCGCAAACGAAGCCGCAAATAACAAAATTTCACCTACAAATAAAAATGAGAGGGCAATGGTCAGTACAAAATTCGGCTTAAATCTACCCGTTACTGTCGGTCTTGCCTTCGTTCTTTTCATGATTGGGTCAATATCCTGATCAATAAAGTTATTCATTGCGCCCGAGCCACCTATAATCAATGCTGCACCCAGCATGGTGAACAATATGACATCAAGCTCTTGCAAGAAGTGTCTACTAGTAAATTGAAATGCCAGCCACATCCCTGTAAACGTTGTGACAAGATTCGAGTTAACAATTCCAATTTTTATCAGTGCTAAGAAATCTTTTACAACAGATGTTGATGCTGGTCCACCATTTCTAGTAGCCGTCAGTGCACGACCGTTTGACATGATACCTCTCCTTTCATTTTTGTAAGCATATTCCGCTACCAATTACTATAGCGAAATTTGCGATTGATTTCTAGACATTAAGTGAAATTTAGATGAAGTTGTAAAAATTAGCTTTGTCTAGAAATATATTAAAAACAACATATCTATAGTAAAACATTTTCTAAAATGAATTGTGAAGGTTAGAGTACGAAATTATGAACAATTTGTGAAATGGAATCGACATCTAATACTCCCTACTCTTTACAAGTTGTTTTTTACCTGTATTTTCGATATCATCTATTAGCAGAAACATTACTTTCATGTAATGTTCATAGATAAAGTAGGTGACTCATTTTATGCAACACAACAGGTATATGAAATGGTTTGCTGTTGCCGCTACAGTTGGAATGCTCCTTATTTTACTAGGTGGAGCACTTGTTACCAAAACAGATAGTGGCTTAGGCTGTGGTCGAAACTGGCCTGATTGTAATGGTTCTCTTATTCCAAAAGAAATAACACCAGAAGTCTTAATTGAATTTTCTCACCGTCTTGTAACTGGAGTTGTATCTCTTTCAATTCTAGCGTTAACAGTTTGGACATGGCGTAAACTCGGTCATATTCGTGAAGTAAAATTATTAGGTTTCTTAGCGATGTTTTTCTTAATCGCACAAGCTCTTATTGGAGCAGCTCAAGTGTTGTGGGGACAAGGCGATTTCATATTAGCGCTCCACTTTGGGATTTCTCTTATTTCCTTTGCTGCTGTGCTCCTTCTTTCTATGATTGTATTTGAAGTCGATCGAAAATTTGATGCCGATAACGTTTTTATTGGTAAAAAGTTACGTTGGCATACAATTGCTGTCACAATTTATTCTTATTTAGTCGTTTATACAGGGGCGCTTGTTCGCCATACAGATTCTAGCTTAATATGCCCTGACTGGCCGTTTTGCTATAACGAAACACCATTCGCGCCTTTTAATAATATGTACGAATGGGTGCAAATGGGGCATCGCCTAGCTGTTCTTATCTTTTTCATTTGGATTGCATACATAACTTGGCACGCTGTAAAAGAATATAAAAATCAACGCGTTATTTACTATGGCTGGATTATTGCCTTTGCTATAGTAATTTTACAAGTGATTGCTGGTATGCTAGTAGTCCTAACTAAATTGAATTTAACAGTCGCATTACTTCATTCATTATTTATTTCAATTCTATTTGGTCTACTTTGTTACATGGTAATGCTAGTTGCACGTAGCAATTATAATGAAAAAAACAAATAATAGTAGAAAAAGATTCGCTACATTTTTCAATAGCGAATCTTTTTTATTTGATCCAATGTTTCTACCATTCATTTGTAAAAAAATCAACAAGTTTATTATTACAATATAGCAAATTTTGTTGTTACCTTGGCGTGCTTTCGCTACAGAAAACATTTTCTGAATGAAGATAAAAAAGGCTCATAAGCAAAAAGTTTAAAAATATATGCCCTGTATATTAGTTGATTGGATTGGAGTGGAGGCTGGGCGACTCCTCGGGGATCAGCAATAGAGGAACGAAGGCTAAAACCATCACATCCTGTGATAACGCCTTTGTGACCAACATCGTGTTGGCCCGAGACCCTGGAGCGAGCACGTAGGGGAACGAAGGCTAAGAGCATCACGTCCTGTGATAACGCCTTCGTGACCAACATCCTGTTGCCCCAAGCGGCTCATCGGACGCCCCCAGGAAGCTCTGCTCTGCGCGAAAGCGAAGCGTCAGCGGCAAATGTTTTACCTGTGCGAAAGCGAAGCGTCAGCAACAAAGCGCCCAGCCGTAACGGAAATCAACCACACGTTATGGTGATGAGCCATAAAAAAGGTTATTAGTATGCTATAAAAGCCATCTAATAACCTTCTTTATTAACAATTATTCAATTTCAATTAACAAATCACCTGTTGAAATAGCATCGCCCGCATTAGCGTATACTTCTTTCACGATACCGTCTTTCGGTGCTTGGACGGTTGTTTCCATTTTCATCGCTTCGGTAATTAATAAATGATCCCCACGTTTTACATGGCTTCCTTTCGATACGACTACTTTTAAGACCGTACCAGGCATCGTTGCGCCAATTTGATTTGGATTGCTTGGGTCTGCTTTTAAAGCCAGACTGCCATCTACTTCGACAGTCATATCTTGAATTACTAGTTCACGTGATTGACCGTTTAGCTCAAAGTATATAACACGCGTACCATCGTGCTGCGGTTCTCCAATGGAAACAAGTTTAATGATTAGTGTTTTTCCTTTTTCGATCTCGACTTCGATTTCTTCGCCTAGTTTTAATCCGTAAAGGAATGTTGGCGTATCTAATACCGAAATATTGCCGAAGGAGTTCACTGTTTTTGCATACTCTTCAAACACTTTCGGATACAAAGCAAAAGCTAGCACATCCTGCTTTGTCACGGGACGATTTAATTTTTCCTCTAGTATCGCCTCCAGTTGCCCAAAATTCACAGGCTCTAGTAGCTCGCCAGGACGTACCGTAATTGCTTCACGATCCTTTAACACAACCTTTTGAAGTGCCTCTGGGAAGCCACCATGTGGTTGTCCTAAATAACCTTGGAAGAATTCAATCACAGAATCTGGGAAATCGATTGTTTGCCCTCTAGTTAGTACAGAGTTTTCATCTAAATCATTTTGCACCATAAATAACGCCATATCACCGACTACTTTCGAAGATGGAGTTACTTTGACAATATCGCCAAATAGAAGGTTTACGCGGGAATACATACGCTTCACTTCTTCCCATCTATCCCCAAGGCCTACCGCTTTGGCCTGCTGCTGCAAGTTACTATACTGACCACCTGGCATTTCGTGGACATAAATTTCAGAATGTGGGCTAATCATGCCGCTTTCAAAATCCTTATAATATTTACGCACATCTTCCCAGTAGTACGATAACTTTTCAAGCGCATCGATATCGGCACGAACCTCACGCTTACCGCCCTTCATTGCATAATACAAGGAGTTTGCACTTGGCTGTGATGTTAAACCTGCCATTGAACCAAGCGCCGTATCAATGATATCTACCCCTGCTTCGGCAGCCTTGGCATATAAATAAATACCATTGCCACTAGTATCATGCGTATGCAGATGGATTGGCAGACTTGTCGTCTCTTTCAACTCTGAAATTAAACGATAGGCTGCTTCTGGCTTCAATAATCCTGCCATATCTTTTATCGCTAAAATATGGGCACCTGCTGCCTCTAGCTCTTTTGCCATTTCCTTGTAGTATCGAACTGAATATTTCGCTCTTGATTCATCAAAAATATCTCCTGTGTAACAAATCGCAGCTTCAGCAATTTTACCTGATTGACGTGCTGCATCAATGGCTACTTCCATTCCTTTAATCCAGTTCAAGCTATCGAAAATACGGAATACATCAATGCCTGATGCCGCTGATTCAGCGATAAACTCACGAATTAAATTGTCTGGGTAATTTGTGTAGCCAACTGCATTCGCACCGCGCAATAACATTTGGAATAGCACATTCGGTACTTGTTCACGTAGCTTGGCAAGACGCTCCCATGGGTCTTCTTTTAAGAAACGATATGCCACATCAAACGTCGCGCCTCCCCACATTTCAAGTGAGAAGAAATCATGCATCATGCGTGCTGTTGCATCTGCAATTTCGAACATATCCTGTGAACGCACACGTGTTGCAAGAAGTGATTGGTGCGCATCTCGGAAAGTTGTATCCGTTAATAGCACATCTTTTTGCTCCAGAATCCATTTCACAAGCCCATCTGCTCCTTGGGCATCTAAAATTTGCTTTGTCCCTGCCGGAGGAACGATTAATTTATCGACTTTTGGAATGCTTGGCTGTACAAAAATTGGTTTGGACTTCTTCTCTACACCAGGGAAGCCATTTAGCGTCACATTTCCAATATAGCTTAAGAGCTTTGTCCCACGGTCCTTGCGCTCAGGGAAATTAAATAATTCAGGTGTTGAATCGATAAAGCTTGTATCAAATGCACCCGTTAAAAATTCCTCGTGCGTTACGACATTATTTAAGAATGGAATATTCGTTTTCACCCCACGAATACGGAACTCTTTTAAATTTCGGTCCATTTTTGCTGCGGCTTCTTTAAACGTCATCCCTGTCGTTGAAATTTTAACTAGTAGTGAATCATAGTACGGTGTTACTACAGCCCCTTGGAAGCCATTACCGGCATCTAATCGAACGCCAAAGCCACCGCTTGAACGGTACACCATGAGCTTCCCTGTATCTGGCATAAAATCATTAGCAGGGTCTTCCGTTGTGACACGCGCTTGAATCGCATAGCCGATCATTGGAATATCGGCCTGTTGTGGAATATGGATTTCCTCACTATGCAGACCGTAGCCTGCTGCCACTTTGATTTGGGCGTGCACAATATCAACACCTGTAATCATTTCAGTAATCGTATGCTCTACTTGAATACGAGGGTTGACCTCGATGAAATAAAATTCATTGCCTGCAACTAAAAATTCTACTGTCCCTGCATTTATGTATGAGACATTTTTCATTAATTGAACCGCAGCATCGCAAATTCGGTTTCTTAAATCTTCCGAAATTGAATTAGATGGTGCGATTTCAACAACCTTTTGATGACGACGTTGAATCGAGCAATCACGTTCATATAAATGAATAATATTGCCCTGTTGATCGCCAATAATTTGGACTTCAATATGCTTTGGCTTAATAATAGCCTTTTCTACATAGACCTCATCAGAGCCAAATGCTGCCTTCGCCTCTGATTTTGCACGTTCATAGGAGGAAGCTAGCTCCTCTTTAGTATGAACAAGGCGCATTCCACGACCACCGCCGCCTAGTGCTGCCTTAATCATAATTGGATAGTCATATGCGCTAGCAAAAGCTTCTACCTCTGCTAAATTAGCTACTGGACCATCTGTACCAGGAATAACAGGAATACCTGCAGCAATTGCTTGTTCACGCGCCTTCACCTTATCTCCAAACATATCTAAATGTTGGGAATTCGGCCCAATGAAAACAATCCCCTCTTCTTCACATCGACGTGCAAATTCTACGTTTTCTGATAAAAAGCCATAACCTGGATGAATCGCATCAACATTAGCATCTTTCGCGATCGTTATAATGCCCTCGATATCTAAATAAGCATCAATTGGTTTCTTGCCTGCTCCTACTAAATAGGCCTCATCTGCTTTAAAACGATGGAACGCCCCACTGTCCTCCCGCGAATAAATGGCTACAGTTTGGATATTCAACTCCGTACATGCACGGAAAATACGAATTGCAATTTCTCCTCGATTAGCAACGAGAATTTTGTTGATTGATTCCATTGATATCCCCCTTTATGATTGTGTCTTTCTCCTTTCTATCTTTTCAAACATAGAAACATTGATTAATATTCCCATCGCTAAAGATAGAATAATTATAGATGTCCCGCCATAGCTAATAAAAGGTAGCGTTACACCGGTTAACGGGATTAACCCAGTTACCCCCCCAAGATTGATAAACGTTTGCCAGCCAATCCAGCTCGCAATTCCAGCCGTAATCATACGTGCTAGTGGATCTTTCGTACGCAACGCAATCGAAAATCCTTTATATACAATAAACCCTAAACCACCTAAAACGATAAGAACTCCCCAAATTCCTAGTTCCTCCATAATAATCGCCATAATAAAATCGGTTTGTGGTTCAGGTAAATACCCCAATTTTTGAATTGACTGACCGAGACCTCTTCCTTCTAAACCGCCTCCGCCAATGGCATAATAACTATTGACAACTTGGTGACCACTACCAGTCTCATACTCAAACGGATTAATGTATGATTTAAGACGTCCCAAACGGTTTGTCGTTAACATATTTCCTTTAAACAGCATTAGTATACCAAAGATGACTCCTCCAAACGCTCCTAATACCCCAAAAAACTTCCAAAATGTTTTAAATGGAATGCCACTCGCTGCTACAACACAAACAGCAATTCCACAGAGAATAATACTTGCTCCCAAGTCGGTTTCAAATGCTACACCAGCAACAACAAGAATCCAAAGGAATATAGGATAAAATATTTCCGTTGGTTGTAGCTTTTCAAGCGTATATTTTTGTCCTTTCCGATAAAAAGCTGCCGCAAAATATAAAATGATAAATAGCTTCGCATATTCAGAAGGCTGAAAATTACCAAAACCCGGAACATGTATCCAACTTTGAGAACCTATCCCTGCCTCATCACCATTACCAGCAACTTTTACCCAAGTAAATAGGACAACTAGCACAGCCGTCAGTAACAACATAACTTTTTTGTTCGCATAATGCTTATACGGGAAAAATGCCGCTACTAAAAATCCAAGAAAAGCTACAATTAAATTAATGACTTGCTTGTGATAATAGTAATCTGGTTCTTGTCCTTTTTGTGCAATCGCCACCATCATACTGGAGCTATAAATCATTACTAATCCAAATAAACTTAGTAATAGAACAGTAAAAAACAATGGATAATCAAAATTTTGTGCATAACGTTTTAAGTATTGTTTCATCGGAAAACCTCATTCTAGAAAAAAAACTCAAATCGCAAATTGCGTTTGAGTTTTTTCTTTTTATTTGTCTGTATACGCGTCATGTAGTACAGAAAGTTCTTTCTCGAGTGAATCGAGAATTTCTTTGCCTTTTTCGCGATCAATGAGTCCAAGCTTCACAGCAAATTCAATTTCACGTGAAAGACCGAACATTTGTGTATCTAATACTTCTTCATATAGAGGGCATTGTGGCATTGTTAAATGATCCATTTGTACTCGAATGAGGCGAGCAATTTTATCTGCATCAGCAACTAAAAGCTCCAAAGCCTTCTCTTGAAAAGAAGTTTGTGATTTAGTATCCATGAGGACGCCCCCATTATCTGATATTTCTTCGATTCTATCTTAATAAAGTTTATCTTTTAGTCGTTAAAATTGCAAGTGTCTACATTGGAAAATAGAGAAATCGAATTATATTTCTTTATTATCTCTAGTCATTAGCGTTATACTATTTCATGGATATACAAGATTTAAGGAGGATTTCTATTATGGAAACAATAATTCCTATCAAGGGCGCAGTTACATTCCAATTAACATTAGATCCCACTGTTTGGATTTTCGATGATCGTAAATTAGATTTAAAAACGTACTTCGATACAAAAGAGGCTGAGGAAGATTCGGATATTAAATATATGCGCGAGGTAGGTGCTCACTGGTCACGTGAGATTATGGAAGGAGCTACTTTCCCACCAACATTGAAATCAGAACGAAAATTTGACCGCAAAGGGATGGAAACAGGTACTTTCGGAATCGAATTAAGTCACTTCTTGAAAAATGCTGATATCAAACCTGAAGCAACAACAATCGTCATTGAATGTGAAGATAGCAAAGAATATCCATTTACAATCGAAGAAGCTTATACACTAATTTTAAAATATAGCCAAGATGGGAAGCCATTAATGGAAGATGGTCCTGTTCATGTGCTATTTAGAGACGGTTCAAATGTAGACAACCCTATCAAAAATGTATTAGCTATTCGTGCTGAGTAGGAGGGAATGCAATGCGCGTAAAGTGCGTTATTTGCGATACTATTAACAATTTAGATGATAATTTACCGTTAGCAAAAAAATTACGCAATCGACCAATTCATACGTATATGTGTGAAACATGTCATGACCGTATTGAAGATAATACCGTCGCACGCATTGAAACAGGAAATTTCCGTTTTTATCGTACTTCACCACAGATGGATAAAGAATTTTAACTGCAACTAAAGGAGGTGCCTCATTATTTGAGACACCTCCTTTATGTTGTTTAAAACTATTGTGTCAATTAAATAAAGGTGTCCTATTAAATATAGTATGCTCTTCGGCAAAACGAGGGGTTGATTTCCGTTTCGGCTGGGCGCTTTGTTGCTGTCGCTACGTTAGCACTACGCTTTCGCACAGAGCAAAGCTTCCTGGGGGCGTCCGATGAGCCGCTTCGCTTCGCTGCAGGGTCTCGGGCCAACACGATGTTGGTCACGAAGGCGTTATCACAGGATGTGATGGTTTTAGCCTTCGTTCCTCTATCGCTGATCCCCGAGGAGTCGCCCAGCCTCCACTCCAATCAACCACTTCACATAACATGCGTTTTAACAAAATGATATCCAACTTTTTATTTTTATCGACATCCACCTTCAAAACTTGTCAAAACCTTAAAAAGCGCGAGAAATCAATTTTAGAAACGTTGATTTTTCGCACTTTTCTGATGTGAAATTTTTAAATTTTGCTTTAAAGATATACTTATATCCCAGCCTCTTTAACCGTCTAGCCATTATTTTTTACAATCGCCTTCTCAATCAACTCGACAACTTGATACATAATCGTCGCAAAAAATGCGATGATGAGAAGTGACATAAGCACAAGATTAAAATTAAACACCTGGAAGCCATAAATAATTAAATAACCAAGCCCTTTTGAGGCAACTAAAAATTCACCAACTATGACACCTACCCAAGAAAGTCCTACATTTACTTTCAAAGTAGAAATAATCGTTGGGAAGGAAGCAGGTAAAATAACTTCTCTAAAAGTTTGCCATCTGGTTGCCCCAAAAGTTTGTAATACTTTGCTGTAATTTGGATCAACCCCTTTAAAAGCCGTATAAACTACGATCGTTGTAATAATGATTGAAATCAACGCACCCATCGCGACAATCGAAAAATAACCCGGACCAAGGGCGACTATTAAAATGGGTCCTAAAGCAACTTTCGGCATGGCGTTTAAAATGACTAAATATGGATCAAGTACCTTCGATATCATCGGTGACCACCACAATACAATTGCTATTAATGTACCTATTAGTGTGCCAGCAATAAAGCCAATAATTGTTTCCATTAAAGTAACGCCAACGTGAAGTGTTAACGTACCATCGCTCACTTTTTCTACTAATGTGTGCCAGACACGCGTCGGTGAACTAAAAATTAAACGGTCAATCCATCCAAATCTTGAAAGAAGCTCCCACCCACCGAAAAATACAAGTAAGATGATAAGCTGATATAATCGAACATAGCGCTTTTCTTTTTTTAGCATTTGCTGATACTGTTTAAACATTGTATTATCCAAGACTCTCCAGCTCCTTCCAAATAATTTGGAATATGTCTGAATAAGCCGGATGTTGTCGAACATCAAAAGGTGAAAGCTCTTGTAACTCTGAAGGTATTTCAAATACTTTATGCAATGTACCTGGATTTGCAGAAAATAGAAATACTCGTTCACTCATCGCAATGGCTTCACCAATATCATGTGTCACAAGAATTGCAGTTTTTTGATAGGCCTTTAACGTTTCAACAACTAAATCCTCCAGTTTTAATTTAGACTGATAATCAAGTGCCGAAAATGGTTCATCTAGCAATAAAATTTTAGGGTCCACCGCTAAAGTTCTTGCAAGTGCTACTCGTTGACGCATGCCACCCGATAACTCTCTAGGATAGTTGTTCCCTACATGCGGTAAACCAATTTCTTGCAAAAGTGCATTTGCAGTTACTTTATGAGTTTTACTGCTTCGCTCCATGATTTTCAAACCAATCGTGACATTTTCTTCGATGGTTTTCCAAGGAAATAAATAATCTTGCTGAAGCATGTAACCAATGAGCGACTGATTGTGTGTTGCAGTTTCCTCACCATCGATATATACTTTGCCTTCTGTAGACGAAAATAAACCCGCAATAATTGATAATAACGTTGTTTTCCCACATCCACTCGGTCCTATAAAAGAAACAAACTCACCTTTACGAATATCTAAATTAATATCACGTAAAACTTCCTTTGCCTGCGTTTTCGAAAAATAACTATGGTGAATATTTTCTACTTTTAAAAATTCCATCTTACTCAGCTGCCTTTTTAGCAAAGGTTGTATTCACAAGCTTTTCATAATCCACCCGTTGAGGAAGTTCACCAGCTTCTCCCATAATCGTTTGCAAGTTATCCCATTCCCCCTTATCCAAAATAGGATCTGTAGCATAGGAACCTTGTGATTTATAACGCTCTACCACTGTTTCGATTAATCCAATATCTACATTTTCAAAGTATGGCTGAATAATTTTCGCTATTTCTGCTGCACTCGATTTTTGTACAAAATCCTGTGCTCGCTTCAATGCATTTGTGAAACCTTGAACTGTCTTCGCTTTGTCCTTTAAATAGCTGCTTTTCGCCATAAACGATGTATACGGCAATTGCCCAGATTCAGTACCAAACGAAGCGACAATATAGCCCTTACCTTCTTTTTCAAACATACTTGCTGTTGGTTCAAATAGCTGTACATAGTCCCCCGTTCCAGAAGCGAAGGCCGTAGCAATATTAGCAAAATCAATGTTTTGAATGAGGTTTAAATCATTGGCAGGGTTAATGCCATGCTTTTTCAGTACGAACTCACCAGCCATTTGCGGCATTCCACCTTTACGTTGCCCTAAAAATGTAGAGCCTTTCAATTGATCCCATGAAAAGTTATCCATCTTATTGCGTGCAACTAAAAATGTGCCATCTGTTTGTGTTAGCTGCGCAAAATTTTGAATCGGGTCATTGGTACCTTGGAGCGTTACATATATAGAAGTTTCCGATCCAACTAAGGCGATATCAATTCCATCTGATAGTAACGCAGTCATTGTCTTATCGCCACCCGCAATTGTTTGTAGCTCAACGGAAAGCCCTTCATCCTTGAAGTACCCTTTTTCAAGTGCTACATACTGCGGCGCATAGAAAATCGAGCGCGTCACTTCTCCAACTTTGACTTTTTCAAGCTCCGTTTTATTACATGCTGTCAAAGAAAGGAGTAACAAAGCGACAACACTAAATAGTAAACCTTTTTTAAGCCAACGCATTCCATTTCCTCCTTGATTGATGAAATAAGCCTATCGACATTAACTTATTCACACTAGAAGATTTCGGTGCCAATCAATTTAGGTTTGAGAGACACAATCGATTGAAGATGGGTTCCGTAGCCAATCGTTTATATGTAGATGACTTAAAACGATAAAATTTTTTACTATACCAAATAAAACAGCCTTAGCAAATTAATGCTAAGGCTGTTTTATTATTTAAAAACTCAATACAAGTTTCAAGGTGTAGGAGCCAAGCTACTCTCATTGATTGGCAGCTTGTTGCTCTTCTCTTCTTTCACGCCACATACGTATTTTATATACAATCAAAATTAACGCCGCTACGATGAGACCCTCAATCATAGGTAGGAATAACGCGAAAAATGTCAACATAATACATCCCAGGAATAGGAACACATAAATGATAATATTTTGAGATAGCTTTAACTTCTTTGCAAAGCCTAGTTTATAGACAATTGCAGAAAGTACAAATACAAGAAGAAATACAACGTAGCCTGCAATGTCATGGTTCGGTAAATTTTCATATAAAAATCTTGTTATACCAGCCATTCTCTCATAAACCTTTGTTGTTTCCTCTGTATTTGTTGATGCAGCAACTTGAATAACATTTAGTTCACCCAATAAAGCGGACTTTATATCCAAGACTCCTCTTCCTTTCATGTCAGCGGAAAATTATAGTTCTGCGTTACGTAATTTTTTCGCTGCTTTCTCACGTTCGTTTTTATCTAGAATTTGTTTACGAAGGCGAATAGATTCTGGTGTGATTTCTAAGTACTCGTCATCACCTAAGTATTCAAGCGCTTCTTCTAGTGATAAAATACGTGGCTTTTTAATAACATTCGTTTGGTCTTTGTTTGCTGAACGGATGTTTGTTTTTTGTTTCATTTTTGTGATGTTTACAGTGATATCAGCGTCACGAGTATTTTCTCCAACGATCATACCTTCGTAAATATCTGTACCTGGCTCCAAGAACAGTGTACCACGGTCTTCAATTTGCATCATACCATAAGTTGTTGATTTACCAGTTTCCATTGAAACTAGTACACCTTGGTGACGGCCACCAATTTTTCCTGTTATTAATGGTTGATAGCAATCGAACGTATGGTTGATAATACCGAAACCTTTTGTCATCGACATGAATTCAGTTGTATAACCGATTAATCCACGAGCTGGTACTAAGAACGTTAAACGAACTTGACCACTGCCGTTGTTCACCATATCAAGCATTTCACCTTTACGTGTACCAATTGATTCAATAATTGAACCAACATTTTCTTCAGGCACATCGATTTGAACGCGTTCGAAAGGTTCACATTTCACGCCGTCAATTTCACGCACGATTACTTGTGGTTTTGACACTTGTAATTCGAAGCCTTCACGACGCATGTTTTCGATAAGGATAGATAAGTGAAGCTCCCCACGACCTGAAACTGTCCAAGCATCTGGAGAATCAGTATCTTCAACACGTAAAGATACGTCTGTTTGTAATTGAGCACGTAAACGCTCTTCTACTTTACGAGAAGTAACCCATTTCCCTTCACGACCTGCGAATGGAGAATTGTTTACTAAGAAAGTCATTTGTAAAGTTGGCTCATCAATACGTAATGGCGTTAGCGCTTCTGGGTGCTCAACAGGGCAAACTGTTTCACCAACGTTGATGTCTTCCATACCTGAAACGGCGATTAAGTCACCAGCTTTTGCTGTCTCAACTTCTTCACGTTTTAAGCCGAAGAAACCAAAGATTTTCGTTACACGGAAGTTTTTCACTGTTCCGTCTAACTTCATAAGAGATACTTGTTGACCTACAGAAATTGTTCCGCGGAATACGCGACCAATACCGATACGTCCAACGAAGTCATTATAGTCAAGTAAAGCTACTTGGAATTGTAATGGCTCTTCTGAGTTATCAATTGGTGCTGGAATAGCTTCGATAATTTTCTCAAATAGACATTTCATATCCGCTTCTTGCTTAGATGGATCAGCGTCTAAAGAAGCTGTACCATTTACACCTGAAGCATAGACAACAGGGAAGTCTAATTGATCTTCATCTGCACCTAGTTCAATGAATAATTCAAGTACTTCATCTACTACTTCTAGTGGACGAGCTGAATCTTTGTCTACTTTATTAACAACAACGATTGGTGTTAAACGTTGTTCTAATGCTTTTTTCAACACAAAACGTGTTTGTGGCATACAACCCTCATACGCATCGACAACTAGTACAACGCCATCTACCATTTTTAAAATACGTTCTACCTCACCACCGAAGTCAGCGTGTCCAGGCGTATCAAGGATGTTGATACGAGTTCCTTCATAGTTTACTGCTGTATTTTTAGCTAAAATCGTAATACCACGTTCGCGCTCAATATCGTTAGAGTCCATTGCACGTTCTTCAACACGTTCGTTTGAACGGAATGTACCTGATTGTTTTAGTAATTGGTCGACTAAAGTAGTTTTACCATGGTCAACGTGGGCGATTATTGCGATATTGCGAAGATCTTGACGTAAGTTTGTCATTATTCCACTCCATATTCTTTTTTCGAATGTTTAACTGTGATATTATAGCACAAGAAGGATAGAAATGTCCTTATTAGAATTTTCCTCATTCTAAAAAAATATATTTGATTTACAAATTTTACTATAGGAGGCTCGGCTATGAATCGTGCAAAATTCGTAATGGCCATTTACGCATTAGCAGCTGTTTTAGCAATGTGTTCTATCGGG
Source organism: Lysinibacillus sp. NPDC097214 (assembly GCF_050277945.1). Classification (NCBI taxonomy): domain Bacteria; kingdom Bacillati; phylum Bacillota; class Bacilli; order Caryophanales; family Bacillaceae; genus Lysinibacillus; species Lysinibacillus sp. NPDC097214. The sequence continues at coordinate 105,970 of NZ_JBNNSS010000003.1, read as the reverse complement.
TATTCAGTGGCAATTAGCAGTGTATTAGGTATAATAGCAGGCATTGTGGCTACTTGTGTCATTTTCATGACAGCCTTTAAAATGAAACGCAAACTACGTGAGCAAGGCTTACTTTAATAAGAGTTGATTGCTAAAGTAAGAAGGAGCCTGTCTAAAAAATAGACGGCTCCTTTTTTATTCATAAGGCACAATATAATTTTCTAATAACTCTTTGTGTATAGATGGATTGGCAATGATAAACGTATCCTGATGCAAGAAATCAAAGCCCTCTCCATGTAAATTAGTGGTGATGGCACCAACTTCCTTAGCGATAATAGTGCCCCCAGCAATATCCCATGGTGATAGTCGCATCGATACATAAGCATCTAGTTTACCACTGACAACAAACGCTATTTCCATTGCGGCTGAACCATATGACCGCGTACCGCGTACTTTCCGAATCATTTCAATAACTTTTTCATGGTGAATATGTCGATTGGGTGCTACCCAATGAGCGTTTATACCAATGACCGATTCCTCCATTTTGACTGACTGCAATTTACGTAATGGTGAGTCATTGTACCATGCCCCTTTACCTGCAATAGCATAAAATAAATCTTCACGCATGACATCAAATATGTAACCTAGCTTGCCTACCCCATTAACAAAAATACCGATAGAAATCATAAAATGACGATGTTGCTTCACAAAATTCATCGTGCCATCGATTGGATCAATAATCCATACAACACCTTCTAACGACTCTACTTTCTCTCCCATTCCCTCTTCCCCTAAAATTTTGTGGGTTGGATCGAAACTTCGTATTTTTTCGATAAAAAACAATTCTGTTTCACGGTCAATATTTGTGACAAGGTCATTGGCATTTGATTTTGTCTCAATAACTAAATTGTACGAAAAGGCATCCCGAATACGTCTTCCCGCTTCAAATATAATACTTTTCGCAAACTGATCAATTTGTTGTAAATCCATAAAAACCCACCCTTCGATTATAAGAAAAGGCCTCTTACATTTAGCAAAGCTTTTTAACTTTCTCACTACTTAAGGCTTGATTTCTCATGACGTTTTGTTAATACGTAGCACCTAATACTTCCTTAAAAATATAACTTTCCATTATGATATACTGTCTATTTTACCCTTTATAGCAATAAAAATCACCTGCTGTCGGAATATTCAGCAAGTGATTTTTCAAATCGGTATAAAATTTTGACTACGCATAGACGTGCAAACTCTCGAGTTCAAGCCGAATTTCAGCCAGACGTTTTTTACTTTTTTCAATTTCAAAATCATTTTTTTCATTCATTGCCGAAAAGAGCGAGGCTAATTCATAATCTAATTCTAATTGTAAAATGTGTTCATATTGCTTTTCAATGTCGACTTTACGTATAATTTTTACGATAGGTTTCATAAAAATCACTTCCTTTTTTTATTTTTTCACAATAACTTATCATCTTCGAGAAAGTTCTTGTTATAAGATTTTTTCCCATTTTCGTAATAAAATAAACCTTATAAATCGAAAGGAGTTAATAAAAAATGACGAAAATAAAATGGACGAATAAAGACTTCAATGTTTTTCAAATAGACGGATTAGAACATAGAATGGATGCCTTAAATGAATGTGTACGACCAAAATTCCAAATTCTAGGAGACGATTTTTCTTCCTTCTTTTCGAGTCATCTTGGGGAAGAATTTTATCCTCATGTTGCGAAGCATGCACGAAGAACAGTAAATCCTCCGAATGATAGCTGGGTTGCCTTCGCTCCGTATAAAAGAGGTTATAAATCATTACCTCACTTTCAGATTGGTCTTTGGAGCACACATTTATTCATCGTCTTAGCTATTATTTATGAAGCTCCACAAAAAAATGTGATGGCGGAACGTTTAATCGCCAACAGAGCAATGCTACAGCAACTTCCTGATGATTTCATTGTCTCTGGGGATCACATGTCTCCAGCAGCAATCTCCATGCAAGATGCAAAGGAAGACAAGCTAGATGAATTACTTGTTCGTTTACGTGATGTTAAAAAAGGTGAGTTTTTAGTAGGTCGACATATTCCAAAAGATCAAGCGATCAAGCTGTCAGCTAGTGAACTTCATCAATTAACGGAAGAAACCTTTAGCCGTTTACTCCCTATTTATAACATCATTGTTGGAAAATAAAGTTTGACGGATTGTGCTTCATGCTTGGTGGCATAATAACTAAAAATAATTTTCAATAACAAAACCTTATATTTATATATTGTGGAAAATTTACGTTATTATCCCTAGCAAACGAAAATTTGTTTGTGGAATATTCTTGTCGATGAGAGTTTGAAGGAATTATTATTTTTTCTCTTATTTTCAAAAAAATTGAAAAAGTTTTATATTGTTTAAGTAGTATATGAAATACGCTTATTTTTAACACTGCGATAGGGTAAAGCGATCAGAAAAAAATAGTCAAGAAACATGCTTGTGAAGCAGTTGATTGGAGCAGAGACCGGGGCGACTCCTTGGCCCGAGACCCTGGAGCGAGCAAGTATGGGAACGAAGGCTAAGAACATCACATCCTGTGATAACGCCTTCGTGACCAACATCGTGTTGGCCCAAGCGGCTCATCGGACGCCCCCAAGAAGCTTTGCTCTGTGCGAAAGCGAAGCGGCAGCTACAAATGTTTTACCTGTGCGAAAGCGCAGCGTCAGCAACAAAGCGCCCAGTCGGAGCGGAAATCAACCCCTCGTTTTGCCGGAGGGTCATCTGAATTGACACCTGGCAGCATATTTTTACAAAAAAATTTTAATAATTTCATCAGAAAAGCGCAAGAAATCAATGTTTCTACAATTGATTTCTCGCGCTTTTTAAGTTTTGACCAGTTTTTCCCGGCCTCTTTTTTATCTACGTTGCTTTGGGGCAACTTTAATAATTGTGCCATCAGTTGCATCTTTTGTTTGTTTCACAACAGGATAACTGACATAGCCACTTGCTTCTTCAAATTCACGGAAAATTGTTTTTTCCTCGGCCTGTGAAGGAACAATTTCTTTAAAACGACGATATTTCGCCATCATCACTTCACGCTTAATGCCTTTTTCATAAGCTTGTTCAATTCCTTCAAAAAATTGGACAACATCAACAATTTCCTCAGTTGACCAATCCGTTGAAAACGGATAAGAGTATTCCATTGGACATAACCACCTTTATGTTACTGACCCCATTTTACCCGGATACTTTCTGCTTCTGCAAGCATTCGAGTAATAAGGTCCTCGACTGTTGGAATATCATGAATCATTCCTGTAACTTGTCCAGCCCAGCCAATACCTTCTTCTTTTTCGCCCTCATAAATAAAACGTTTATTTGCTTTCCCGCTAATATAATCTTTTAATGCCTCATACGTAGGTGTAGTGCGTTCAATTTCTAAAATCTTTTCCGTAAATTCACTGCGTAACGCTCTTGCTGGTGCACCTATAGAGCGTTTTATAACAGTCGTATCTGCTTCGGTGCTTGCGACTAATGCTTCTTTATAAGCCTCAGAGGCATCAACACATTCCTTTGTCGCTATAAAACGCGTCCCCATTTCAATTCCCTCTGCTCCTAGTGCATGAGCTGCCATCCAGCCACGGCCATCACCAATACCACCAGAGGCAATGACAGGTATTGTCACACTATCTACAACCTGTGGCACGAGTACCATAGTCCCTATATCATCGCGTCCAAGATGACCTCCGCCCTCTTGCCCAACAACCATAACAGCATCCGCACCTAGTTCTTCAGCCTTTTGAGCTTGTCTACGTGCAGCAACAAGAACTAATTTTTTAATATCCGTTCCTTCCAAAATATCAAAAATAGGTGCAGGATTCCCGCCAGTCATTGTAACAACGGGTACTTGTTCTTCCACCGCTACGCGCACCATATCCTCATAACCAGTGCCATACATACCAATTGCAAAATTTACGCCAAACGGTTTATCCGTTAATGTTCGTACTTTATGAATCTCTGCGCGCAATAAGTCAGGATCCCGTAAACTCATTGCTGTTATTTGCCCTAGCCCTCCAGCATTCGACACAGCAGCTGCTAAATCAGCATAGGCTAAATAAGCTAATCCCCCTTGTATAATTGGATATTTAATATTTAAAAGCTCCGTCACACGTGTATTCCAATTCATAGTACATCCCCTTTCCTACGATACTAATTTCTCGAAATTATCAAAAAATCCTTTTATTTTTATTTTTTTCTGCAAAGTCTGTTTTTTCGTGCAATTAGGTGCTATAATTCATTTGTTTTGTTAGATATTAAAAAGTGAGGTGGTACCTGCGTTGTCACAACTAGAGACTCCATTGTTCGACGTATTACTAAAACATCGGAACAGACACCCTATTCAGTTCCATATTCCAGGCCATAAGAAAGGTCAAGGTATGGATCCTGCGTTCCGAGAATTCGTCGGCGACAACGTTTTATCAATTGATTTAATTAATATTGCTCCACTAGACGATTTACATTCACCAAAGGGCGCTATTAAAGAAGCGCAAGCTCTTGCTGCCCAAGCCTTCGGTGCTGATCATACATTCTTTTCCGTTCAAGGTACTAGTGGCGCTATTATGGCGATGATTCTGACCGTCGTCGGTCCAGGTGATAAAATTCTAGTACCACGGAATGTTCATAAATCCATTATGTCGGCGATTGTTTTCGCTGGAGCAATCCCGATTTTTATTCATCCTGAAGTAGATAGTGAATACGGTATTTCTCATGGAATTTCGCCTGAAGCTGTTGAAAAAGCTTTGAATGCTTATCCAGATACAAAAGCAGTACTTGTTATTAATCCAACGTACTTCGGCTTCACAGCAGACTTAAAGCGTATTGTAGAAATAGTCCATAGTCGTGATATTCCGGTAGTTGTCGATGAAGCACATGGTGTACACATTAAATTTCATGATGATCTCCCATACTCCGCAATGGAGGCTGGGGCAGATATGGCTTCAACAAGCGTACATAAGCTTGGTGGTTCTATGACCCAAACGTCTATTTTAAATGTTCGTGAAGGACTTGTTTCTGCAAAACGTGTACAAGCTGTCCTGTCAATGCTAACAACGACATCGACATCTTATCCATTACTTGCTTCCCTCGACACAGCACGACGTCAGCTAGCAATCCATGGTTATGATTTAATTGGTGATGCACTTCGCTTGGCAAAGGATGCACGTAAACGCATTAACCAAATTCCACATTTAAAATGTGCTGGTACAGAAAAATTAAATTCATCAGCAACTTATGATATGGATCCTTTAAAGCTACTAATAAGTATTAAAGATTTAGGCATCTCTGGTCATCAAGCTGAAGAATGGCTCCGTCACAATGCAAATATTGAAGTAGAATTATCGGACCTATACAATATTTTATGTTTAGTGACATTAGGTGATACAAAAAAGGAAATTAATCTCCTTATCAATGCCCTTAGTCGTATGTCAAAAGCATTCGATTCAGAAGCTGCTATTACTGAAACAATGGTCAATGTACCGGATATTCCTGCACTTGCTATGTCACCACGTGATGCATTTTATGCAGATACTGAAGTTGTTCCTCTTGCAGAAGCAGATAATTGTATTTGTGCAGAATTCGTTATGGTATATCCCCCAGGTATTCCGATTTTTATTCCCGGGGAAATAATTACACAAGAAAATATTCGTTATATTCAAATGAATATTGAAGCTGGTTTACCTGTACAAGGGCCAGAAGATACAACATTAAAAACGATCCGCGTCATAAAAGAACGTAAACCTATTATTTAATGGAGAAAGCTACCTCAGAAAGAGGTAGCTTTTTTTCTCGAATCAATTATGCCTCGGCATAATTGCGTCCGGAATCGGCCGGAGGCTTTGGGCCAACATGATGTTGGTCACTCAGTCGTTGCCACAGGACGTGGCGTTCTTAGACTGAGTTCCTATATTCAGCGGGTGTTTAGACACCCACTGAAAGAAGTTAATAATGGTAATAGAACCAAGAAGAGATCATCCCAAGCATAGGGAAAACGAGCCACCAATACCTCCACAAAAAATCACCAACAGTTTTATGATCGGATTTATTTGAATCAGGGGCTGAAACTGGGGCTGGGGCTAGGGCTTCTAGTTTATGGTATTTTTCTTCACCTGTAATAAGCTGATCTAAAGAAATTTTATATAAATCACTTAACCTTCTTAAATTATCAATATCAGGATAGCCCTTTCCTAACTCCCATTTTGAAACAGATTGTCTTGAAATATTTAAAAAGCGTGCGACATCATCCTGTGTATAATTATGTTGTTCTCTTAATTCCTTTAAACGGTTTTCTAAATTCATTGAACTTCACCTCCAACTTATAGTATTTTGATCAAATAATAATGGATACCTACACTTTATTCTAGAAGTTGTTATTTGCTAATTCGCAACGCATAGTTGCTTTCATGAACGAAGCAAAATATTCGATTCTAGCGCTTACTTCACTTACAATATAATCAATTATGCCTCGGCATAATTGCGTCCAGAATCGGCTTTGTGCTTAGGCCTGCATGAGGGCCGACACGATGTCGGTCATTTCGGTAATGCCACAGGACGTGACGTTCTTAGACTGAGTTCCTATTTTCAGCGGATGTTTGGGAATCTGCTGAAAGAACTTAAAAGGAGTGATGAGATGAATACATGGGATCAGCGATTCAACACAATCGAATATGTCTATGGTGAGCAACCAAATGCTTTTATAGAAGACTATGTTCACTATTTAAAAGATTATACAAACGTGGCTGCATACGCAGAAGGTGAAGGTCGAAATGCAGTATTTTTAGCTTTACAAGGCCATACAGTAACTGCCTTTGATTATGCTGAAAGCGGTCTTGAGAAAACAAATCAGCTCGCGGAAAAACATAATGTTGCAGTTCATACAAAGCTTACTGACTTACTTCAAGATGAATTACCAATCGAAACGTTTGATGCTGCTATTATGGTGTTTGGACATTTTCCGGCTGAGCACCAACAAGAAGTGTTTAAGAAGATTGTCAATTCCGTAAAGTCTGGAGGTCGTATTATGATGGAACTTTATTCAATTTATCAACTACCCTACGCCTCAGGTGGCCCAAGACAGCTTGATTTTTTATATGATCCATTAGATATTCTAAAATGGTGTCAGCCTTATAAAATCATTCATTTTTTCACAGGTGAACAAGTGCGAAATGAAGGTAAGCTCCACACAGGCCTTGCTCATACTATTCAGTTTATTATCGAAAAAAGTTAAAAAAAGCTATATACAGATTCTGTATATAGCTTTTTCACAAAAATAAATAAACAAATAATGGACATAAAAATGCGCCAATAATTGCAGTTAAGGCCATAGATAACGAGCCTACTGATAATTCTTGTTCTCCGTATTCTCTTAATTTAACAAGTCCAACACCGTGTGAAGCGCTACCTACCGCAACACCTCTACTAACGGCGGAGTCAATTTTGCCATATTTAATGACTAACGGCCCTATAATAGCGCCTACAAACCCTGCCAGCATGACAAGAACAGCTGTTAATGGTGGTATGCCTCCAATTGTCTCACTCACCTGCATACCTACAGGTGTCGTTAACGATTTAGGCAAGGCCGTCAGCAACCAGCTTTTATTAACACCAATCCATTTCAGCATAACAAATATTGTCACTAAACCTGTAATCATGGCAATAAAAATACCTGACAAAATAGCATATTTATATTTCATAATAATCGTACGCTGATTATAGAGAGGATAAGCAAGTGCTACAACTGCTGGACCTAGCATTTTTTGAAGCCACTTCCCTCCCTCCATATAAGTAGAATATGGAATATTAAAGACTAATAACATAACTGCACTAACGATAGTTGTCGTCACTAGCGGAATCATTAAAGGATGAGGGAAACGTTGATAAAGTTTTGTAAATAATACGAATAACACAACGGTGCCAACGACAACAATAATTTCAATCAACCGTTAATTCCCCCTTTCCTTCTTCTACAATGGTTTCCGTTTCTTTTTTAGTCAGCTCTTTCTTCTCAACAATTTGACTAAGTAATCCCGTAACATAAATAGAGATTAGCGTGCTTGCTATAACGGCTAGCATAATCAATAGACCAGTTGTTGAAACAAGTTCAGGGTAGTCAATCACTCCTACTGTTGCAGGAATGAAAAACAAGGTTAATACGCCAATTAAAAAGCCTGCTCCATCTTGAATGTATTCTACTTTAATTATTTTAAAATGGAGTGAAAGTGCTAATAATAGTAATCCAATTACACTTCCCGGAAGAGGTACATGTAGTAATGCAACAATACCTACGCCCATGTAATAAAAAATATTGAGTATCCCAATCTGAACAATAATTCGAACAACCTTCTTTAACATCGCAGCATAATTCTCGTTCAACATTTCGCCACATTTCACCCCCCATTACGTTTATTCTACAACTGCAGGAATTTTCTGTCTATTATAATTTTAGAAAAACAATAGAAAAAAGCCTACAATAGAAACAACATTTCAACAAACTATACTATTTAGGCACACGTATCTTTCTACTGTTTCTAGATACAAAAATAATTAGATGCTCCTCAACTCTATCAACCTTTGTATCCTTTTTATAGTTTTTGAACAATCATAGATTATAGAACATATTAGCTGTTATTATAGATTTACTATTTTAAATTTTCTAAATTCCAGCGAAAGGCGATGATTGCTTATTATAAAACCATTAAAATTACAAACACGCTTTGCCTACTATAGTAGTTTTTTCATTCTAATCATTGTAGTCTTTGCTGGCTTATTATTTTATTTAACAATTTCTGATGCACTGCAAACACAACTGGGAAAAAGAGCTCTTTATTTAGCAGAAACAACTGCTGATCGTGGTGATGTTTTAGCTGCGTTTAAAACAGATAATCCAACTGAAGCACTTCAAAAAATCAGCATCACTATTATGAACACAACAGAAGCTGCTTATGTAGTTATTGGCGATAAAAATGGGATTCGTTACTCCCATCCGATTACTGAAAGAATTGGTAAACCCATGGTTGGTGACGACAATGACCGTGCATTATTAGGTGGAGAATCCTATATTTCAATTGCAAATGGCTCTATGGGTGAGTCAATTCGAGGTAAAGCACCTGTGTTAGATACGGATGGAACGATTCTTGGTGTCGTTTCAATTGGCTACTTAACAAGTGAATTAGACCATCTATATTTGCAATATCTCGACAACATTTTTTATATTATGATGATTGCCTTAATAATTGGTATTCTCTGTTCCGTTTTTTTATCTCGTAGCATCAAAAAACAAATTTTCAATCTCGAACCAAATGAAATTGCCAATCTTTTCACAGAGAAAAATGCATTGATTGAATCTGTACGAGAAGCAATTATTACTGTTAATCATAAAGGCGAAATTACAACTCTGAACAATGCCGCCGCTAAAATTTTGCATTTATCTGACAAGGATTCCGTAATTGGCGAAAATATTAAATATCATGTTCCAAATACTCACCTTCTTGAAGTACTTACTTATGGAAAAAAACAACACGATAAACCAATGATTATTAATGGAAATGAAGTAATTGTGAACCGCGTGCCCATAAAGATGAAAGGTAAAATCGTTGGCGCTGTTGCTAGTTTTCGTTTGCAGTCTGAAATTGACCAGCTAGCGATCGAATTATCTCAAGTGAAGCAGTATACCGAAGCCTTACGTGCACAAACACATGAATTTAACAATATTCTCTATACAATATCTGGGCTAATTCAATTGAATGCCTCAGATGAAGCATTATCTATTATTCATAAAGAGGTACAAGGACAATCCTCATTAACTCAGTTCATTACAAATCGTGTCAAAGATCCATTTTTAAATGGACTTATTATTGGATTCTTCAATCGAGCCCGGGAATTAAAAGTCAAACTTATTTTCGATGAAGATAGTTATATAGAAACATTGCCTGATAACATCGAAAAAAGTCTCATCATTTCCATCATGGGTAATTTGTTGACAAATGCTTTTGAAGAGGTTGAGAAAAACAAAGATCGGCCACCAATTGTTAGACTTTTTGTTTTTGACAATGGCGAAGAAATTGTAATAGAGGTTGAAGATTCAGGGAACGGCATAGCACAAGAAAAGCTAGAAATACTCTTCTCAGAAAATATTTCGACAAAAGATACAAAATTTAGAGGATACGGTTTACGTAAAGTTATCTCAAGTGTTCATGAATTAAACGGCACACTGGCTCTTGGAGAAGGAGATTTAAGTGGGGCTTTATTCATTGTATCTATAAACAAAGGGGGCCATTTAGGAGATGCAAAGTATTGAAGTATTGATTATAGAGGATGATGTACGTGTGGCGGACGTGCATCGACGTTTTTTAGAAAAAATTGAAGGATTTCATGTCATTGCCTGTGCAAATACCGGTGAGGAGGCACTAGACTGGCTCATGTCTTTTTCGCCGCACCTTATTCTATTAGATGTTTTTTTACCTGATATTCTTGGCGTTGATTTGATCGATAAGATCCAAGCACTTCGACCATTTACTAACATTATTTTGATTACAGCCGCAACAGAAGCGCATATTGTGCATGACGCTTATCGAAAAAATGTGACGGACTATATTTTAAAACCCTTTACTTTCGAGCAATTGAAGGAGAGTATCGAAAAATTCCGCTTGAAACACGTTATTTTACAAAATGATGAAAAATTCACACAAGAAAAAATTGAACAGCTCTGGCCAAAAGCACCTTCCAATGAAAAAGTAAAATTATCGTTATTGCCAAAGGGGATCGATCCAACAACAATGAATTATGTAGTCAGTCATTTAAATACAATCGAAGATGGTACTACTGCAGAAGTACTAGGAAAAAATATCGGGGTTAGCCGTTCTACAGCTCGGCGTTATTTAGAATTTCTCGTTACACAAAGACAGGCACATACTGAACTTATTTACGGTACCGTCGGTCGACCAGAGCGTAGATACTTCATCACTCAATAAAGCGATACTTTTAGCAGGGGTTTTTCTTCATCCCTACTAATTATTAGTTTTCACCAATCGGGCTTTCACGCACAGTCAATCTCCCGCCTAACTTCTTCTTTTGGTACAGATAATTTACTAATTGTTCATGCAGGATAAACTTTATGATCAAAATGAAATAAATTATCATTATTATCACAACATTGTTATTGTCAGAATATACGGTAAATTTATGGTAGCGCTCGCAATTCCAGCGCTACCATATTTCTTTTACAAGGGGGATTTCTTATGCGGAAAACATTGATTAAATTTGCAACAGCTGCACTTTTATTAGCTACTTTAGCAGGTTGTACTTCTTCAGATTCTTCAAGCGCTGAGGGCACAAAAGAAAAAAAAGTAAGCAATTATCCAAAAAACAATATTACGATTGTTGCTCCTTCTGGCGCTGGAGGTGGCTGGGATCTAACGGCACGTGCAATTTCTAAAACGATGAATGATACGAAACTTATTGAAAAACCAATTCAAGTTGAAAACAAACCTGGTGGCGGAGGCGCAGTATTTATGGCTACTTTTGCAACTAAAGAATCTAATAATGACTACATGCTAATGGTAAAATCGCCACCTATTTTGATTAATCATGAAAAAGCTGAAGGAAACAGTAAATTTGGTTACAAGGATACAACGCCAATAGCACAGTTAACGCGTGACTATGGTGCAATTGTTGTTAAAAAGGATTCGCCTTACAAAACTCTAGATGACATGTTAAATGCTTTAAAAACTAATCCACAAGACGTAACACTTGCAGGAGGATCTGCACCTGGTTCCATGGACCATTTGATAGGTATTATTCCGGCATTTAAATCAGGAATCGATTTAAAAACAGTTAAATACGTTTCTTATGATGGTGGTGGTGAAGCTGTTGCCGCGCTTTTAGGAGGTAATGCCGATGTAATTGCCACAGATGCCTCTACAATTGCAACTTATGTAAAATCAGGTGATGTCCGCGTACTAGCAGTCAGTTCTTCAGATCGTTTAGAAGGTGAACTAGCTGATGTACCAACATTTAAAGAAGCAGGTATTGATGAAGAGTTTACAATTTGGCGCGGTATTTTTGGTCCGAAAAATATGTCTGAAGATGCTTTTGCATACTGGTCTGAAAAATTACAAGCAATGGTAGAAACGGATGAGTGGAAATCTGAAGTAGAGCGTAATGGCTGGCAAAGTGAGTACCGCAACGCTGAAGAATTCACAAAGTATTTAGATCAACAAAATAAAATAATCGTTGAACTTTTAACAGCCTTAGGTATGCAGAAATAAAGAAAAGCGACTTTAATAGTCGCTTTTCTCAGGGGGAGGGTAAAACGTTTGAGCCAAACTTTCGATAAAATTTCAAGTATTGTATTTTTCATCATTGGTATTTTATTTATCACAGAAGCAACACAAATTTCTGATAGTGCATATGGATCCACAGTTGGACCCAAAACATTTCCTTTGGGATTAGGTATAGTTCTAATTTTACTAAGTTTACGGCTCTTCTACGAGACATGGAAACAAGCTGCGAAGTCAAAAATAGTGAGAAACACAAAAACATCATCACAAACAACATCCATTGAACTAAAGAAGTTTTTAATACTATTTATTAGTGCGACCGCCTATGTATTTTTTCTTGAAATAGTAGGTTACGTTATTACAACATTTATCTTTTTATTAATCGGTTTCCAAACGATGGAACGAGGAAAAATATTGGCTTCTATTAGTATTTCAGTCGCTTTTTCAGTTGGCATTTATTATGTATTTTCAGTTATTCTAGGAGGATCTTTGCCTAGTTTCCCAACTTTTTAATGTAAAGGAGTGAACACATGACAACATTGCAATTTCTGGCAGATGGCTTTGCGGTTGCCTTTCAATGGCAAAATTTATTATTTGCGTTCGTCGGTGTTATTATTGGAACTGCGGTTGGAGTACTTCCTGGAATAGGTCCAATGAGTGGAGTTGCTTTACTCATTCCAGTTACTGCAACACTTACGTCAGGGCTACCAACTGAAGCTGCTGCTGCAAGTTCCATTATTTTACTTGCAGGCGTATATTACGGAGCTATGTACGGCGGCTCAACTACTTCTATCTTATTGAATACACCCGGAGAATCTTCTTCTGTTGTTACAACACTAGATGGTTATCAAATGGCGAAACAAGGTCGTGCCGGTAGTGCTCTTGCTATTGCGGCGATTGGCTCATTTTGCGCAGGCATTATAGCATTGCTTGGCCTTGTACTATTAGCAAAGCCTTTATCAAGTATCGCATTGAAATTCGGCCCTGCTGAATATTTTTCTTTAATGCTATTAGGTCTTGCCGCAGTTAGTGGACTAGCTGGGCGCTCGATTACAAAAGCTTTAATCATGACGGTGCTAGGTTTAATGATTGGTACAATTGGGATTGATGCTGTATCTGGAATCGAACGTTTTACATTTGGTCAACCAACGCTGTTCTCTGGGATTGAATTTTTGACAATTGCAGTTGGTTTATTTGCCTTAGGTGAAGTATTCAAAACAATACTTGAAAAAGACGACGATGATGGTCAAATTGCGAAGATTAATCGCATTTTCCCAACAAAGCAAGATTTTAAAGATAGTGTGGTACCCATTGCACGTGGCTCATTTTTAGGATTTTTCATTGGTGTCTTACCGGGAGCTGGGGCAACTCTTGCTTCTTTCTTTTCTTATATTACCGAGAAAAAATTCAGTAAAACACCAGAGCAATTCGGTAAAGGTCATATTGCTGGTGTAGCTGGACCTGAATCAGCGAACAACGCAGCATCTGGTGGTGCAATGATTCCATTATTAACATTAGGTATCCCTGGTTCTGGAACTACCGCTATTTTAATGGGGGCACTCATTATGTATAATATTCAGCCAGGTCCCTTACTTTTCGACGAGCATCCTGAAGTGGCTTGGGGTTTAATTGCGAGTATGTTTATCGGTAACTTAATGTTATTAATTTTGAATATGCCACTTGTTCGTGTTTTTGCAAAGGTCATTGAAACTCCAAAGAAATATTTATTGCCTATAATAATAGCTATATCGTTCTTTGGCGTTTATGCTGTTCAATATACAACGTTCGATTTATATTTATTACTTGCCTGTGGTATACTCGGATATCTTTTCGCCAAGAATGACTATCCTGTAGCACCGCTAGTACTAGCGCTAGTTTTAGGCCCTATGATTGAGAACAATATGCGTCGCGCTTTAACTATTTCAAATGGTGATTTTTCAATTTTTGTAAGTAAGCCATTATCATTAGTATTTCTAATTGTTGCAGTGTCTTGGTTACTCATACCGATTTTTATGAAAATGCGTGGTAAAAATGTCATTATTAATGAAGAAGAATAAAAAAGAGTGGAGAGAACCTATTCTCTTCACTCTTTTATGTATCTATAATGCGTGTCCAGAACCACCATCAATGTTTACAGAAGTGCCTGACACATAACTAGCGGCATCAGATACTAAAAAAGTAATGACATTCGCCGCTTCTTGAGTGTCCCCTACGCGACCAAGTGGAATTGCTTGACCTACCTTGCGAGAATACTGGTCCCACGATAGCTCTGGTTCTGCCTCTTTCCAATTCTTCTCTATTTGGTCACTACGAATAAGCCCAATACAAACAGAGTTCACACGAATATTATCTTTACCTAAGTCTTTGCTCATAGCTTTCGTTAATGCCAGACCTGCCGCACGACTTACAGTAGTAGGAAGTGAGCTTGCTGGTGGTGTTTTAGCCATTACCGCAGTCACATTAACTATTGCACCGCCACCAACATTACGTAAGTGAGGTACAGCATATTTTGAACAATTGACAGCACCAAACACTTTTAAATCTAAATCAGCCTGCCATAGCTCACTACTAACCGATTCAAATGGATTTGCTGAAGCTGTACCAGCGTTATTAATAAGAATATCAAGGCGACCAAAATGCTCTACTGCTCGTTCAATTAAGTACTTACAATCCTTTTCCTTTGTAATATCCGTCGGTACAATCAAAACGTCTTCACCTGTTTCGTTTTTAATACAGCCAGCAGCCACTTGAAGCTGTTTTTCACCACGAGCACAAAGTACAACCTTCGCCCCCTCTTTCACAAGTTGCAGCGCTGTATAATAACCAATTCCCTTACTTGAACCTGTAATAACTGCTACTTTCCCCTTTAAGCCTAGTTCCATTTTTTTCACCCCAGTTTTTTGTTCAATTTCCCTTGTTTCATAGACATCGTTACCATTCCCGGACATCTAGCAGTCAATTACTAGATCCATTGGACACTAAGTCTATCCGGTATTTAATATATTCCCAATCGAATACTATTTTTCGAATATTCATTCGATATAATTACTTTATCAAAATTACAAGTAATATACAAAAAACGGCTACAAAGCAAATGCTTTATAGCCGTCTTCATGAACATTATTATTTTTTTGCTACAATATGGATTGGGTTGCCAAGTAATACTTCAGCAGCTTCCATTGTAATTTCACCTAATGTTGGGTGAGCATGGATTGTTAACGCGATATCTTCAGCAGTCATACCGCCTTCAATTGCTAAGCCCATTTCAGCGATCATATCTGATGCACCAGCACCTACGATTTGAGCACCGATTAATAAGCCATCTTCTTTACGAGCAACAAGCTTCACGAAACCTTCTGTTTGGTTTAATGCAAGTGCACGACCATTTGCTGCGAATGGGAATTTCGCTGCAGTGTATTCAATGCCTTCAGCTTTCGCTTCATCTTCGTTATAACCAACTGTTGCCATTTCTGGATCTGTGAAGCATACAGCAGGAATAGCTAAATAATCAACGATTGATTTTTCACCAGCGATTGCTTCAGCAGCAACTTTACCTTCGTAAGATGCTTTATGAGCAAGCTGAGGACCAGCTACAATATCACCAATTGCATAGATGTTTGGAATATTTGTACGGCATTGTTTGTCAACATTGATAAGACCACGTTCACCGAATTCAACACCGATTTCAGCAAGGCCCATTTCATCTGTATTTGGACGACGACCTACAGTTACTAATACATAGTCAGCTTCAACTTTTTTCTCTTCTCCGCCAACTTCATACGTTACTACTACGCCGTTTTCTGTTTCTTCAACGCCTTTTGCAGATGCGTTTACTTCCATTTCAACGCCTTTCTTCTTAAGGCCTTTTTTCACGATTTGTGTCATTTGTTTTTCGAAGCCAGCTAAGATATCTTTTCCGCCTTCGATAATTGTTACTTGTGAGCCAAGGTTAGCATAAGCTGAGCCTAACTCTGTACCAATATAACCTCCACCGATAACGACTAATTTACCTGGTACTTCTTGTAAAGAAAGTGCGCCAGTAGAATTTAGTACGCGATCAGAGAATTTAAATGTTGGAATTTCAACTGGACGAGAACCCGTTGCGATAATTACATTGTTAAATGTGTAAGTTTGAGCAGATTCACCATTGATGATACGCACTGAATGAGCGTCAACGAAATAAGCTTCACCTTGTACAATTTCAACTTTATTACCTTTAAGTAAGCCTTCAACACCGCCAGTTAATTTTTTAACAACGCTGTCTTTAAATGCTTGTGCTTTTGAGAAGTCTAATTTTACATCAGAAGCGATGATACCCATGTCATCTGAATGTTTAGCATGCTCAAAACGGTGACCTACTGAAATTAATGCTTTTGATGGGATACAACCTACGTTTAAGCACACACCACCAAGTACATTTTTTTCAACGATTGTTACTTTTTGGCCAGTTTGAGCTGCACGAATTGCTGCTACATATCCTCCAGGACCTGAACCAATGACAAGAGTATCTGTTTCGATTGGAAAATCTCCTACTACCATTTTTGTTACGCCTCCATTAATAATAATTCTGGTTCACTTAACAAACGCTTTAAGTGATTTAAAGCATTTTGCGCAGTGGCTCCATCAATCATACGATGATCAAAGCTCAATGATAATGCTAACACAGGTGCGGCTACAATTTCACCATTTTTTATTACAGGTTTTTCTGAAATTCGACCAATACCTAGTATCGCTACTTCAGGATGATTAATTACCGGAGTAAACCATTGTCCTCCTGCAGAGCCGATATTCGTAATCGACATCGAAGCGCCCTTCATTTCATGTGGTGCAAGTTTGCCTTCACGTGCTTTAGTCGCTAATTCATTAATCTCATTTGATACTGCAAAAACAGATTTACGATCCGCGTGCTTAATAACTGGTACTAGTAAGCCTTTTTCTGTATCTGCTGCAATACCAATATTGTAATAATGCTTCTGAATAATTTCTTGTGTTGCATCATCTAATGAGCGGTTAAATTCTGGGAATTCGCGTAAAGTTGAAATAAGCGCTTTAACTACGTATGGTAAGTACGTTAATTTAACACCTTTTTCAGCAGCGATATCTTTGAATTTTTTGCGATGTGCTACTAGAGCTGTTACATCGACTTCATCCATTAGTGTAACATGTGGAGCCGTTTGTTTCGAGTGAACCATCGCTTTTGCAATCGCTTTTCGAATGCCCGACATTTTCTCACGTGTTTCTGGGAATTCACCTTCAAGGACTACTGGTGCTACTTGTGTAGTTGTTTCTTGCTGCACAGCTTCTTCATTAGCCACTGGTGCTGCTGCTTCAGCTTCTACAGCGCCTCCACCTTTTAGGAAATTCTCAATATCTAGTTTTAAAATACGTCCATTTTTGCCTGTACCTTTAACTTCACGAATATTCACATCATTGTCTCGCGCAAATTTACGTACTGAAGGCATTGCAATGATACGCTTATTATCTTCAGCTACCACAACAGCTTCAGTCTTTTCAGGAGTTTTCTCTGGAGCCTGCGCCTCTTCAACAGGTGCCTTTACTACTTCCTTGCCATACTCAGCTGTCGCTTGAACTTGAGCCTCTGTTTTCGCTTCAGCATGGTCATCACCTTTTAGCTTTAAGTCTTCATAGCCAGGTGCATCAAAGCGGATTAAGACATCACCAACAACTGCTACTGTGCCTTCTCCTACTAAAACTTCCTCTACTGTCCCTTCAACTGGAGAAGGAATCTCTACTACTGCTTTATCATTTTGTACTTCACAAAGAATATCGTCTTCTTTTACTGTATCTCCAGCTTTAACGAACCATTTAACGATTTCGCCTTCGTGAATACCCTCGCCAATATCCGGTAATCTAAATTCAAATGCCATGTGTACCCATCCTTTCTATTTGCTGTCCTTCAAGTTTAGAAGTTACATTAGAATGTTAAAACTTTTTTCGCTGTTTCCATTACATCTTTATAGTTCGGTAACCAAACACCTTCAGCTTGTGGGAATGGGTACACAGTATCTGGTGCAGCTACACGAAGTACAGGTGCTTCTAAACTTAAAATCGCGCGCTCTGTAATTTCAGCCACTACGTTTGCAGCAATACCTGCTTGTTTTTGAGCCTCTTGTACAACGATGGCACGACCTGTTTTTTCAACTGACGCAATAATTGTTTCAATATCAATTGGTTGGATTGTACGTAAATCAATTACTTCTACAGAGTGACCTTCTTTTTCTAGCTCCTCTGCTGCCTTTAAGCTTTCGTGAACCATTAAACCATAGGCAATAATTGTTAAATCTTTACCTTCACGTTTTACATCCGCCTTACCTAGTGGAATTTCGTATGCTTCCTCAGGTACCTCTTCACGGAATGAACGATATAATTTTAAATGCTCTAAGAAAATGACTGGGTTATCATTTCGAATAGATGAAATAAGTAAACCTTTAGCATCGTATGGTGTTGATGGGACAACAACCGTTAAACCTGGCTGTGATGTCATTAAGCTTTCTAAGCTATCAGAGTGCATTTCAGGTGTATGCACGCCCCCACCAAACGGAGAACGGATTGTTACTGGTGCATTATAAACACCACCGCTACGATAGCTCATACGTGCTAATTGACCACTGATTGAGTCCATTACTTCATATACGAAGCCGAAGAACTGGATTTCAGGAACCGGACGGAAACCTTGTAGAGAAAGACCTACTGCTAAGCCACCAATACCTGATTCTGCTAACGGTGTATCAAATACACGGTCAACACCAAATTCTTTTTGTAGGCCTTCAGTTGCGCGGAATACCCCACCGTTGACACCTACATCTTCCCCGAATACAAGAACGTTTTCATCATTCTTTAATTCTGTGCGAAGTGCATCTGTAATTGCTTGAATCATCGTCATTTGTGCCATAGGTTATTTCGACTCCTTCTCTTTGTAGATTTCATACTGTTCTTTTAAGTTAGATGGCATTTCGCCTTTATACATGTTTTCCATTAATTCTGTTACTTTTTGTTTTGGAGCAGCATCGGCTTTTTTGATCGCTTCTTTAATTTCTTCTTTTGCACGCTCAATAACAGCTTCTTCTTTTTGCTCATCCCATAGACCTTTCGCCTCTAGGTATTTACGGAAGCGTACAAGTGGGTCTCTTTGTGCCCATTCATTATCTGTATCCGATGTACGGTAACGTGTTGGGTCATCCCCCGCCATTGTATGAGGACCATAGCGATAGCACATTGTTTCAATTAAAGTTGGACCTTCACCATTAACTGCGCGCTCGCGTGCATCACGTGTTGCTACGTAAACTGCTAGCGGATCCATTCCATCTACTAAAATACTTGGCAAGCCTGCTGCTACACCTTTTTGAGCAATTGTTTTCGCAGCTGTTTGTAATTCACGCGGTGTTGAAATGGCAAATTGGTTATTTTGTACAATGAAGATTGCTGGTGATTTAAATGCACCTGCAAAGTTAATGCCTTCATAGAAATCTCCTTGTGATGAACCACCATCACCTGTATAAGTTACTGCCACAGCCTTTTTACCACGTTTTTGAATACCAAGAGCCACACCCGCAGCTTGAATATATTGTGCACCGATAATGATTTGAGGTGCTAATACGTTTACGCCCTCAGGAACTTGGTTCCCTGCAAAATGACCGCGTGAGAATAAGAACGCTTTATCTAAAGGTAAACCATGCCATACGATTTGTGGTACATCACGGTAACCTGGTAAAATCCAATCTTCTTTTTCTAATGCAAAGTGTGACGCAAGTTGTGAAGCTTCTTGCCCAGCCGTTGGTGCATAGAAACCTAAGCGACCTTGACGGTTAAGAGAGATAGAACGTTGGTCTAAAATACGTGTATAAACCATACGTGTCATTAACTCAACTAGTTCCTCATTAGAAAGTTTTGGGTCTGCCTCTTCATTTATAATTTCGCCTTCTTCATTCAAAATTTGAAACATTTCAAACTTATCTTCGATTTCAGTTAGCGTTTGTTTAGCATCAAAAATATTATTGTTTTTCTTGCTCATTTGTGACATCTCCCTTTCAGCTGTATTAAAATAAATCACCGTTTCAACTAGTACAACTTATTCTTTGCACTCAGTATACTGAATAAAATACTGTCGGTCAATCATATATTACGCGTACAAACAAAGATTTTTTCTAAAATAACGACTAAACAACTCTGTTTCATACTGTATCACCAATTAATTATAACTGTATTATAACAATACATTATAGGTAAGTAATTATTAAGTTCTCCTACATGATTACCTATAGTAGAGTGCCCAGTTTCAGACAATCTAATAGCTATTGAAAAATTTTTTAAGTATATTCAAATAAGGTCTTTTTTCATGTGATTGTTTTAATACGTGATGTATACTTATAAGTAAGGCACTACAAAGTTGAAAGGAAGATTCATATATGATTTTAATGGATGATATTATTCGCGAAGGTCATCCGACTTTACGCACAAAAGCTGAGGAGGTAAAATTCCCTTTAACTGATGAAGTAAGACAACTCGCAGAAGACATGCTTCAATATTTAATAAACAGCCAAGATCCCGAAATGGCCGATAAATATAACCTACGTAGCGGCATTGGATTAGCTGCCAATCAAGTAAATAGCCTCCATCGAATGTTTGCCCTTCATTTAACAGACGAGAATGGTGAACAATTAAGTTTTGTAGCAATCAACCCAAAAATCGTTAGTCACTCCGTAGAAAACACATACCTTGCAACAGGCGAGGGCTGTCTTTCTGTAGATCGCAATGTTCCAGGCTATGTACCTCGCCATGCCCGTGTTACAGTTAAATTTAAAACCGTTGACGGTGAAGAGAAAAAAATGCGACTTAAAGGAATGCCTGCTATAGCCTTCCAACACGAATTAGACCACCTTAACGGCATTATGTTTTACGATCGCATCAATGAAAAAAATCCATTTGTTGAAATTCCAGATTCTACACCTTATGAGCGCGATTAGGAGCACAGAAAGAAAGCAAACCCCTGCAGTTATTTTAAACTGTGGGGCTTACTTTCTTTTCGACCTCGTTATGAAGTCCTATCTGACACTCTAACTTCGGGATCAGTCTAACATCCGCCGGAGACTTTAGGCCATTACGATTGCTCGTTCTAAACGCGCATTAATTTTTTCCAACAGCGCAGGGAGCTCTTTCATCGTACGAATCGTATAATGCGCACCTGTTTCTTTAAATATTCGTGCTGTTTTTTCAATAGCCAATTGCTGCTCTTCTTCAGACAAAGCCATATACTCTTCTTTAGATAGCCCCATTTCAGAGCTTCCAATAATAACACCAACAGCCCATACTCCTGCATTTAGAGCCTCTTGAATATCTGAAGTTGTATCACCAACCTTCATCACTTGCTTCGTTGCCTTAATACCCAATGCCTCCATATTTTTGAAAATCATATATGGGTATGGGCGTCCTTTATCTCCTATTTGAGTAGGCGTGACTAAAAAATCAGGTTCATATCCTTTAGCCGCTGCATGTGAAGTCACTACCTCCATCATCGAGTCTGTATATCCCGTCGTGGAACCGATACGAATACCCGCTTCTTTTAATTGCTGTATCGTTTCTTTCACATACTGAATCGGGTCAGTGTAAGTCGCTAATGATTCCATTAATTTCGATTCAAACTGCATATATAAAGCGTGGACATCCTGTTCCGTAAAATCTCGTTCATACTTTTGGTTCCATGCCTCACGAATTCTTGGCATTTCAAGCATTGTACGAATATGATCAATTTTCAACATGCCCATCGGTTTACGCGCTTCCTCTAGCGACACCTCGATTCCCGCATCTTCAAAAACTGTAAGAAAAACATTCACAGGAGCAAAACAACCAAAATCAACAGTTGTACCTGCCCAATCTAAAATAATCGCTTCAATCTTCATTATTTAATCACCGCCATATAATTTTCGATAACCTTACATAATGTTTTCATATCATCTTCATGAATGTCTCCAATATTGCCAATTCGGAATGTATCCACATCTGTTAGTTTCCCCGGATAAATGACAAATCCTGCTTTTTTCATCGCATTATAGAAATGCTCGAAGGAGAACCCTTCATAAGGGAATAAAAACGTTGTAATAATAGGTGATTGTAACTCCTCTGAAATATAGGCATTAAACCCAAGTGCTTGCAATTGAGAACGAAGTATACGATTATTATTCGCATATCGTTCGTAACGAGCATGTATTCCACCTTCTTCCGCAAGCTCCTCTAATGCCTTCGCAAAAGCTGCCACTACATGTGTAGGTGATGTAAAACGCCATTTTCCATCTAGTTTCATCGCTTCCCATTGATTATATAAATCTAATGCAACGCTTCTAGCTTGCCCTTTACACTTTTCTAATTCATCAATCTTCGCTATAACAAATCCAAACCCAGGTACTCCTTGGATACATTTATTAGCACTGCTAATTAAATAATCAATCCCTAATGCTGCCGAATCCATTGGTACGCCACCGAAGCTACTCATCGCATCAACGATAAACGTTTTATCCAACCCTTTCACAACGCCTCCTATTTCTTGAATAGGATTTAAAATGCCAGTTGTCGTCTCACAATGTACAATAGCAACATGCGTTATTGTTGAATCATTTTCCAACAGCGCTTTCACTTCGAGTGGTGATGGCTGTTCATAATAAGGAACACTATAGACCGTATGCTGTAGTTTAAGCACTTTCGCCATTTCAACAATGCGTTCACCGTAAGCACCATTTGTGATAATAAGGACTTTATCTTCTTCTCCAATAGCAGTTGTTAACACAGATTCTACAACAAAACTACCACTTCCCTGCATAAGAACAGTTGTATAATCTGTTCCCTTCACTTGCGCTAACTCTAAAAGCTGCTTACGTATTGTTTGTGTAACATTTTTATAATCATCATCCCATGTGCAACGATCCTTCAACATCTCTTGTTTTACTGTTACAGTTGTCGTTAAAGGTCCCGGCGTTAATAATTTATAGTTGTTCATAAATTAATATCTCCTTATTTTTGCGCTTCTTTAAAGAAAGCTTGATGTTTTTCTAATAGGTCTACCGTTAATGTTGTGTCCCATTTCTTTAAATATTTAGGTATGTACTCTTCATTTACTTGCTCACCTTCATAAAGAGCCACTGGATATTGCTTCAATAAATCGGGGCGGGCCTCCGTCGCTATTACTTTGGCTATTTCGCGCGCTAACGCTTCATCCCCCTCTTTATCTACCACAGCCACTGATTCTGTTAATGTAAAGTTACCTTCTTTTGGATCGATGTAATCAATCGGTAGCCCTTCTTTTTTAGCATCAATAGCTTGAATACGTAGACCAAACCCTACAGCTACTTCACCTGTTTTTACTTTTTTAATAGGCCCTGAACCTGAACTTTCGATATGCGGTCCAGCATTTTTGATTAAATCAGCTAATACTTGTTTGCCCTCATTTTCTCCATACTCATTAATAATGGCCTGCACTAACAACCAACCCGTTGACGAGTCAAGAATATTTGGAAATGACAATAAATCTTTATAGGCAGGGTTTGTTAAATCCTTTATAGATGTTGGAACTGGCAAATCTTTTTGTTTTAATAAATCTGTATTGATAAAAATCGAGCCGATATTCCCTAAAATCGGTAATGCAAATGTAGAACCATCATCTAAAGGCTTTAAATCAGAAGATAAATCTGCAAACATTGACTTAGATTTTTGCGCACTTTCAATAAAATAAGAAGCCGTTGTTACGACATCCGCCTCAATGTCTTTCCCCTCCGCCATTATTTTCCCACCCAGTTCAGAAGTTCCGAATGATTGGATTAAATATTTTCCTTTATACCCCTTGTTATCTAAAGTCGCTTCCATGACATCAATTGCTTCATCATCTGCATTTGAATAAATAATGACCCGATCTTTCGAACCCGCTTCCGCTCCTCCACAAGCAGCCAATACAATCGCTGAACTAACTGTACCTAACATCATTACTGTTGATTTTTTCATCTTTATGCTCCTTTGTTTTTTCTTTAGGTGTTGCTATATAGTCACAACCTAATTTCACAATGAGGTTAGTACATAAAATAAAAATCGATAGAACAAAAATGTCTGTATACTTCGCGAAATGTTGAAGTTCTTTTATACGTGTCGATACAAGCATTGTTTTCGTGCTAACAAGGAAAATTACCCCGCTAACAGTCACCATGGCATTTAAAAAATAATAGCTAAACATTTGATAAATCGTAGGTCTGATATTCGGTAAAATAACGCGAATAACCGTTTTTAACCACGAGTCTTTTAATAGCTCTGCTGTTACTTCCCATGTCGGATCCATTTTTTGCAATGAATTTTTCGCCATTAAATATGGTGTTGTAAAGAAGTGAACAACATTACACGCAATAATGATGAGGAAAGTCCCTTTTAAGGAACTCCCGTTAAAGAAAAACAAGTAAGAAAGACCAAGTACCATGCCTGGCACAGTATTCGTAATCATTGAAGCAAAATCTATGCTTTTCTTTCCTTTAAGTGGTGTTCGTACATTTAATAGAGCAGATACAAATGATACGCCTACACCTAAAACAGCTGTCAAAACAGCCACAATTAGCGAATTCACATAAACTTTCTTCAGGCCTGGTTCAGCTAGTACATTTTTCACATGTTCAAATGTAAAACTGAAATCATATGGATAACCTTTCGTAAAAGGTACTATAAATATTGTTGAAAACATGATTAACACTGCGCCTACACAAACAAATGAGAATGCAGCAAACATCAAGTCACGTAAACGATGGATAACGAGGTCACTTTTAGAAACTTCCTTATATTGAAAATTGAACCGTTCTAAAATCGTTAACATTACAACTCCAAGTACTGCAGGCACTAACATTAAAATCGAAATCACTGCACCTCTCTCGAAATGTACAATGGAGCCAAGCATTGCTTGATATAGCTCGGTAGCAATAACTTTGTAGTTACCCCCAACTGACGCAGGTATCCCGAAATCTGTAAAGCTTAAAACAAACGATAATATGAATGCCCCGCCAATCGTCCCTAGCATCGGTCGAAATACTGTATGATAAAATCTTCGGTATGGACGATCATGCATCAGCATAGAAACTAGCAGAAAGCGTTTATCAATGTACTGCATAGAATTTTGCATTAATATAAAGGCAACTGGTAATGTATAAAGAACATAACCAATTAACAAACCGTTAAATCCATATATAATAAACAAAGGCTGACCAAGTATCTTCGTAATAATCCCTTGATTACCAAAGGTATAAATTAGTACAAAACCATATGTAATGGTTGGTAATAGCATTGGTAATGTAATACCCACTTGGACAAGCTTTTTCGTAAAGCGATGCATCGTTGTAAAATGAACGGCATAAGCCAATAAAAAAGCCAAAATTGTCGTGATCAAAGCTGCCATCAAAGAGACTTGAAAACTATTTAAAAATGCATCACGAATCTCCACATTTTGCAATGTTTCCACATAGTTTTGAATGGTGATGGCCTTCCCCTTTTTTAAAGATTGCCAAAACATATACATTAATGGAACAATTAAAAAGAAGACAAAAAAGAAAAGAATCGGAAGAAAAATCAATTTCATCATTTTATTTGTTTTAAGCATAAGATTCTCCAAATAGCTGATAAATGTTATGACGTTTTATATGAAGCTGTCTTAATATAAAATCTTCAACAAATTGGTTTTTTGGTGTATGTAATATTTCTTGCGGCGTTCCAAATTGCGAAACAGTTCCCTCATTAATAATTAGCACCTTATCTGATAGTGTGAGCGCCTCCTCTGGATCGTGCGTGACAATGATTGTCGTTAAATTAAATTGGCGAGCGATGGATTGAATACGTTCCTTAATCGATTCCTTTATCACGCCATCAAGCGCACTTAACGGTTCATCCAACAATAAAATTTTAGGCTGCATCACAAGTGTTCTAGCAATAGAGACACGCTGTTTTTGTCCACCTGACAACTCATGAATCTTTTTATGTAAATGTGGGGTCAGTTCTAAAAAGTCTATATATTCCTGGACCTCCATTTTTGACATTCCTTCTTTTTTATTTTTCAAACCATACACGATGTTGTCATATGCACTTAAATGCGGAAACAATGCAAAGTCCTGAAAAACAATATTAAACCCTCGATCTTGCATGGATTGTTTCGATATATCTTGTCCATTGTAAAAAAGCTGTCCATCCGTTTGTTGAGTAAGACCTAAAATAATATTGAGTAAAGTTGTTTTTCCACAGCCACTCGGTCCTAGCAACGAAACTATTTCACCCGGTTGAATGTTTAAATTTATATTCATTAAAACTTTTTTATTTTTATAGTTTTTCGAGATATTCTTTAGTTCTAACAAATCGTTCACCTCTCTTTAGTTCTTACCCTTAGTATAGGGATAATTTGTAAAGGGAATTACACATTTGTGTAAATGTTGAGTAAATCTTGACCAATTGTTGACAAAGTCGTGATTACTTTGATTATTATTTAGTAGAGGTGATGAAATGTATACAATAGAAAGGCAACAGCATATTTTGCAATTTGTGCGAAAACATAAGGTAGTAAAATTAGTAACGCTAACAAAAGAGTTTAACGTTTCAATGGAAACAATCCGTCGTGATATTCAACAGCTTGTGCAGGATAAGAAAATAGAGAAGTTTTATGGTGGTGTTAAATATATTGAACCTACCGAGGGGTTGATGGATAACCGACTTCATGAACAGCTACCAGAAAAAATCGCGATCGCAAAAGCTTGCGCTTCTTTAGTACAAGATGGAGAATGTATTTTTTTAGATAGTGGAACGACCACATATCAGATGACACCATTTTTAGTAGAGAAAGAAAAATTAACCGTCATTACAAACTCCCTTCCCGTAGCCTTTGATTTAATTGGCTCCAATATCGAAGTGATCATTATCGGCGGTAAAGTTCGTCATTCCGAAAAGTCTGTAACGTCTAATGATTTCCTCTTCCGCTTCGATCACCTTAATATTAATAAAGCTTTTATTTGCGCTAGTGGGGTGTCGATTGAAAAGGGAATTTCAGATTTCAATCTAGAAGAGGCGATCACCCGAAAACAAATTATAAACATTTCCCAAACTGTATATGTAGCAGCTGACTCTTCAAAATTTGATAAAGATGTCGCTATTCAAGTTTGTCCAGTAGATGAGGTAAATATGATTATCACAGATAACGGACTCTCTAAAGACACGATCAATCATTTCACGGATACAGGTGTACAGCTAAAAATAGTAAGCGCAAACTTAGAAACTGAATAAAATTTACAGGCGTGCTGATTAGGAAAATATAGGTTTATTATTGGTTGATAAAAGGATTTTTTTGTTGATATTTTGCTAATGTATGACCATTTTAACTGATTGTAGCGTAGCTACTCGACTCCCGCGGGAAAGCGAGACAGACGAGACCCTGAGGCCAACATGATGTTGGTCACGAAGGCATTGTCACAGGACGTGACGCATTTAGCCTTCGTTCCTTTAGGGAGGAAGCGGCTCGACGCTCGCCCGCAGGAAGCTTTGCTCTGCGCGAAAGCGAAGCGTCAGCGACAAATGTTTTATCTGTGCGAAAGCGTAGCGGCAGCAACAAAGCGAGTAGCCCGTAGCGGAAATCAGAGTCTTCTAATCAATCAGAGTGGATAAAAATGGTTAATCAACACGCTTGTGAAATTTACTAAAAAAAGCAACTAGCTGTAGTTAATACCCCCAACTAGTTGCTTCTCTTTAATTTCTTTAGATAATATTTAATTGGCGCATGATTTTAGCAAGACCGTCCTCATCTACATGCTCTGCAATATGGGTAGCAACTGCCTTTACGCTCTCATGTCCATTCCCCATCGCCACGCCTGTCCCAACAGCCTGCAGCATTTCTATATCATTGATACCATCTCCAAAAGCAATGGCATCATTTAGTGTCAGCCCCATTTTTTCAAGGACCTTTTCAATACCAGCAGCCTTTGAGCCTCCCTTTGGTAAAATATCACAAGAATAGCGATGCCAGCGCACAAACTGTACGTTAGGAAATGCTTCACAATATAAATGTTCATCTTTTTCTTCCATAAAAATAAGTGTTTGATATACAGCGTTCTGCATATAATAAGTTGAGTCTAAATTTGGATACGGGTATTTTAAAGTATTTAAGCTTTCTGCTACCATATCGTTATTTTCAACAGATGCAATCATTTGCTTGTCATCTAAAAATACTACAGGTTCGTTTCGTGCTTCACCAAAGGCAATGATTTTGGCTAACTCGTCTTTCTCAACACCATTTGTATAGACAACCTCACCACGATAAACAACATATTGTCCATTAAATGTCACATACGTATTAATATCTAACTCTTCTAGTAAAGTTTGAATCATAAAAGGTGCACGGCCAGTTGCAATCGCTAGCTCATAGCCATTACGACGAGCTTCAAAAAGTGCTTCTTTCGCAGAAGCAGGTAATATTTTCTCACTATTATAAAGCGTGCCATCCACATCAAAAAATAATATTTTCTTCATCTTATAGTCCCCTTCATTATGTATTAATCTGCAAAGGCCAATGACTTTACAGAGGTATGATTTTTCATTATAATGATCCTAAGGAGTGATGTGCCATGCTGAAGAAACTCAAACGCAAATTATTGAAGCAACTTCGCGGCATACTCGGAAAAAAATCAATTGCCTAACATTTGCCCTTCATTATTTGAAGGGCTTTTCTTTATTTTAGAGTAACTGCGTGATAATATAAAGGAAATGCATTTATTTGGCTATGTGCAACCACTGTCTCATCGCTTTATTCAATTGCACCTTGTTGTAATTACGTCTGGATTGAAACACAGAGATACAAGAACTTCAAACGCCTAATTTCGCCCTTAGATACTAGAAATTCGCTGTTTTTTCTTGTAGCACGTGCGTGGTATTAGTCAAAGGTGCAATAAAATTGTACGCAATAAAAGGAGAGCAAACTATGATTTACAAAGTTTATTATCAAGAAAAAGCAAATGAAATTCCAGTTCGCGAAAATACTAAAAGTCTATACCTTGAAGCTACTTCAGACCGCGAAGTACGTGAAAAGCTAAAAGACCGAGACTACAACATCGAGTTCATACAACTGCTTGAAGGTAACTATTTAGATTACGAACAAGCAAGTCCGAACTTCATCTTAGAGGAAATTTAACAAACATGAAGTTTGTTAAAAATGACCAAGCAGCTGTTTTCGCGCTCGGCGGACTGGGCGAAATCGGCAAAAACACTTACGGCGTTCAATTTCAAGATGAAATCATTTTAATTGATGCCGGCATTAAATTCCCAGAAGACGATTTACTCGGTATTGACTATGTTATTCCAGATTATACGTATTTAGTACGCAACGTCGACAAGATTAAAGGATTATTCATTACCCATGGACATGAAGACCATATTGGTGGTATTCCCTACTTATTACGTCAATTAAATGTCCCTGTCTACGGCGGTAAGCTTGCACTTGGCTTATTACGCAATAAGTTAGACGAGCATGGCTTGCTTCGTACAACAAAGCTTATCGAAATTAAAGAAGAGGATGTTATTAAGTTCAGAAAAACATCTGTCAGCTTCTTTAGAACAACACATAGTATTCCAGATGCTTACGGGATTGTTGTAAAAACACCACCCGGTAACATCGTGCATACAGGTGACTTTAAATTTGATTTTACACCTGTAGGCGAGCCAGCCAACTTAACAAAAATGGCTGAAATCGGACGTGACGGAGTACTATGCTTACTTTCAGATAGTACAAATGCAGAAAAGCCGAATTTCACTATGTCAGAGCGTACAGTCGGAAAAAGTATCGACGAAATCTTCCGTAAGGTTGATAGTCGTATCATTTTTGCAACTTTCGCATCCAACATTCACCGTTTACAACAAGCAACAGATGCTGCTATAAAATACGGACGAAAAATTGCTGTCTTCGGACGTTCAATGGATAATGCCATTACAATTGGTCGTGAACTAGGCTATATTAATGCACCAAAGGATACATTTATTGATGCCCAAAGCATTAATCGTCTTCCTGCCAATGAAGTAATGATATTATGTACAGGCTCTCAAGGTGAACCGATGGCGGCCCTTTCTCGTATTGCAAATGGTACACATCGTCAAATCCAAATCCAGCCTGGTGACACAGTTATCTTCTCTTCTTCACCAGTGCCAGGAAATACTGTAAGTGTAAACAAAATTATCAACTTACTTTTCCGTGCAGGTGCAGAAGTTATTCATGGTGCACTCAATAATATCCATACTTCTGGTCACGGTTCTCAAGAAGAACAAAAACTAATGCTGCGCTTAATGAAGCCTAAATTCTTTATGCCGATTCACGGTGAATTCCGTATGTTGAAAATGCATACTCATCTAGCAGAAGATTGTGATGTTCTACTTGAAAATACATTCGTTATGGAGAATGGTGACGTGCTAGCACTAAGTGCCAATGAAGCACATGTAGCAGGTCGTATTCCTTCAGGAGACGTTTATATTGATGGTAATGGTATTGGAGATATCGGCAATATCGTCTTACGTGATCGACGTATTCTTTCTGAAGAAGGTTTAGTGATTGTTGTTGTAAGTGTAGATATGGAAAACCAAAAAATGGTTTCCGGCCCAGACATTATTTCACGAGGCTTTGTTTACATGCGTGAGTCAGGTACGATGATTAATGAAGCACAAAAAATGCTAAATCGTCACCTGAACGAGTCAATTCAAAGCAAAACTCCTCAATGGACTGAGCTGAAAAATGAAATTACTGACGTATTAGGACCATATTTATTTGAAAAAACAAAACGTCGACCTATGATTTTACCGATTATTATGGAGGTTTAACCTCATTACAAAAAACTACGCAAAACTGCGTAGTTTTTTATTTCCATTTTTCTGAAACCTCTTTGCTATTTTTTTCGTATATAGTAATAACAACTCAATTCTACTCCCTAGACTATTACATAAGCGCCACTAACACTTCAATTTTTCGTACGACCCCTTAATTTCAATAAAATAGGATTGTTCACTCTTTAGAGTGAGCAATCCTGTTCCATGCCTAAATATTAAAATATTTAGCTATTACATAAGCAACCCATCTATGATCTGGCTGTAAACGTATGTTTTCGATTAAACCTTTTAAAATTGGTTTACTATAGGTTGGATTTTCAACTTGAAATTTTAATAATTCCAGAGACTCGCGTTCTATAGACTCTTCAAAACCATCTAGATGTTGCTCGATTAATTCTAGTAAAGATTCCTGTGAAACTTCTTCATTACAAGGTTTTGCTGTCAATTGAACGAGCTCCTCGGTTATAAACGGGATCGTTGTATACCGGGCAATAATTTCCGTCTTTTCAGCTAGAGATTTAGCCAATAGCTCTAAATCGAGTGGTATATCAGAAAAAATAAAAAGTTCTGAATAACTTTTCATAAATCCTTTAATACAATATATGACATCATATTTTGTCTCGGAGAGTTCATCCT
Source organism: Lysinibacillus sp. NPDC097214 (assembly GCF_050277945.1). Taxonomy (NCBI): domain Bacteria; kingdom Bacillati; phylum Bacillota; class Bacilli; order Caryophanales; family Bacillaceae; genus Lysinibacillus; species Lysinibacillus sp. NPDC097214. Next base: position 74,183 of record NZ_JBNNSS010000003.1, on the reverse strand, counting down.
GATATAACTGCTCAAGCATATAGATAATCGATTTAGTAATATCCGCATCATAGACCATTATTTTCTGAAACAACTCGTTTTTTGCAAGAAGTACTTTCTCATTAAAAAACACACGGGCAGATGCAGCATTTTTTTTAAATGCTTGAAAAATACTTTTGTAAAACTCGACTAAAATGATATCTTTACTAAGTGAACTTCTGACTACTTGGTCAATATCAGTAACAAACTGTTGTAGATAATACTCTACCATGGAAATTAGAAGCTCGTCTTTTGTTTTGAAAGATAAATAAAATGCACCTTTTGAAATTCCACATCGTTCTGTAATTTGCTGTACAGATGTAGATTCAAAGCCTTGTTCTGAGAATAGCTCCAATGCTTTCTCCATAATAAGTTGCTTTTTTAACATACTTTTAATTCTCTCCTAATGTATTTCGTTGACAAATGACTGAATAGTCATTAGTATAAATAATTGAATCAAGTTAGTCAATAAAGGGTAGGTGTGAAGGTGAAAGGTTTAGTTAATTTCGTATTGAAAAACAAATTGGCAGTGTGGTTATTAACAATTATCATCACTGTCTCTGGTATTTATTCAGGTACAAAAATGAAAATGGAATCCATACCTGATATTTCTATACCATATTTAATTGTAATGGGTGTTTATCCTGGCGCAACACCTGAACAGGTTATGAATGAGCTTTCCATGCCATTTGAAAAGTCAATAGAAAGCTTAGAAGATGTAAAGGCTGTTTACTCAAACTCCTCTTCAAACGTAGCACAAGTTCAAGTTGAATACGACTACGGAATTGATATGGATGAGAAAAAACGCCAATTAGAGTCCGCTTTAGAATCTATCAAATTACCTGAAGGTGCTCAAAAGCCGACAGTTATGGCAATTAGCATGAATATGATGCCTGTTGTCGCTTTATCAATTAGTAGCTCTAAGGAAGATATTGTTGATTTAACGTCAACAGTCGAAGACATTTTACTTCCTAAAATCGAAAAAATTGATGGCGTTGCTTCAGCAACTATCAATGGCCAGCACATTAACGAAGTATCATTTAAATATGATCAAGCGAAAATGGCTGCTCTCGGCTTAACAGAGGATTCTGTCAAGCAAATGATTCAAGCAAGTGATATGTCACTATCACTTGGTTTATATGAATTTACTGTTGGTGAACAGGCCGTATCAGTAGACGGTAAAGTACAATCTATCGATCAGTTAAAAGAATTATTGATCCCAGTCACACCTTCAGCTACAAATCCTTCACCATTCGTTCGCTTAGGCGATATTGCAACGATTGAAGTCGAAGGTAAAGTACAATCTGTATCACGTACAAATGGCAAAGATGCGATTGCGATTCAAATCGTTAAAGCTCAAGATGCAAATACGGTAAAAGTCGTAAATGCAGTGAAAGATTTAATGAAAGACGAAGAAAAATCATTAGCCGGCTTAAATGTGGATATCACACTTGACCAAGGTAAACCAATTGAAGATTCAGTCTTCACAATGATTGAAAAAGCAGTCTTCGGTGGTGCCATTGCCGTATTAATTATTTTACTATTTTTACGTGATTTCAAATCAACAATTATTTCGATTATTTCTATCCCAGTTTCAGTATTCATGGCATTACTACTATTAAACTGGATGGATATCACATTAAACATTATGACTCTCGGTGCGATTACCGTGGCGATAGGTCGTGTCATCGATGACTCCATTGTAGTTGTTGAAAATATTTATCGACGTATCCATTTAAAAGGAGAAAAACTAACTGGTCGTGCTCTTATTCGTGAAGCGACAATTGAAATGTTCAAACCAATCCTTTCTTCTACATTAGTAACTGTGGCAGTATTCGCCCCACTAATGTTTGTAGGCGGTATGGTTGGTGAATTATTCATGCCATTTGCGTTAACAATGTCATTTGCGCTAGGTGCTTCATTAATAGTGGCGATTACAATAGTTCCAGCTTTATCTCACTTCCTATTCCGTAAAAAAATATACGGCGAGAAAAAAGAAAGTCAACATAAAGAAGTTGGTAAACTAGCTCTTTGGTATAAAGGTGTATTAGCGAAAGCATTAAACCATAAAATCATTACATCCGTTATAGCGATTGTAATGCTTGTTGGTTCTCTTGCTTTAACACCACTTATCGGCTTCAGCTTCATGGGCTCTCAAGAAGAAAAGGTTATGTACTTAACGTATACTCCTGGTACAGGCGAGCTAATGAAAGATACAGAAGCAAATGTTGCAAAAGTAGAAAAAGAATTAATGAAACACAAAGACGTTGATATTTTACAAGTTTCTATCAATGACCCTAAACATGTTGATCCTTCGGCAATGATGATGGGTGGCGGTGCTGGTGGTGCCTTAATGTACCTCATCTTCGATCCAGATATGAAGGACTTCCCTGCAGCACGTCAAGAAGTTGAAGACTATGTAACGAACATCGGTCAATCAGGTGAATGGAAATCTCAAAACTTCTCATCAATGTCGGGGTCTTCAAATGAAGTAAGTTACACATTATATAGTGAAGATCTAGATAAGCTTCGCAAAGCAGTGAAGCAAGTGGAAGGCGCATTAAAAGAAGTTGATGCATTAGAAGAAATTAAGTCTGATAATGAAGATCCATTTGTTGAAAACACTTTAAAAGTAGATCAAAAGAATGTTCTACAATACGGTTTAACTACTGCTCAAATTGTTATGGCTTTAAATGAAAATACATCAACAGAAGTTTTAACTAAAGTTCAGCATAACGGTGAAGATATTGATGTTATTGTACAACGTGAAGAAAAAGCTGCAGCCAAATCTCTTGATGATGTATTAGCTACTAAAATTCAAACAGCTTTAGGCACTACAATGACAATCGGTGAGTTAGTAAAAGTAGAAGAAGGCACTACATTAAACACATTATCTCGCTCAAAAGGTGAATATTTCGCAAAAGTTTCAGGTACGATTATCGGTGACGATATTTCAAAAGCAACTTCAGCTGCTGATAAGAAAATCGATAAATTAGATTTACCTAAAGGTGTAACGACTGGCGTTGGAGGCGTTGCTGCAGACATGCAAGAAACGTTCACACAGCTCGGAATCGCTATGTTAGCTGCAATCGCGATTGTTTACTTCATCCTAGTAGTAACATTCGGTGAAGGTTTAGCACCATTTGCTATTCTGTTCTCACTACCATTCGCAGTAATTGGTGCATTTGTCGGCTTGTACGTTACAAATCAAACAATTTCTGTTTCTGTTATGATGGGACTATTAATGTTAATAGGTATCGTTGTAACAAACGCCATCGTATTAGTAGACCGCATTATTCATATGGAGCGTGACGGACTTCCTATGCGCGAGGCCATTTTAGACGCTGGCGCAACTCGTTTACGTCCAATCCTAATGACTGCTATCGCAACAATCGGTGCGATGATTCCAATGGCGATCGGTAATGGTGGCAGTGGTCTAATTTCAAAAGACCTAGCGATTACCGTAATTGGTGGTTTACTATCTTCGACATTATTAACATTAGTAGTTGTACCAATCGTGTATGAAATGCTATCTAAAATGTTAAAGAAAAACCGAAAAGATACTGAAGAAAATTAATAAATACATGTAAAAACGGGCTCTCCTTTAAAGGGGGCCCTTTTTTCTATATATTGAAGAAACACTATCGTCTTTTATACAAACTACATTCTGTTGATTGGAGTGGAGGCTGGGCGACTCCTTGGGGATCAGCAATAGAGGAACGAAGGCTAAAAGCATCACATCCTGTGATAACGCCTTCGTGACCAACATCGTGCTGCTGCCGCTACGTTGCACTCACGCTTTCGCGCAAAAGACATCTGTTGGCCCGAGACCCTGCAGCGCAGCGGATGGTTTCTGTGCGAAAGCGTAGTGTTAACGTAGCGGCAGCAAATGTTTTAACTGTGCGAAAGCGAAGCGACAGCAACAACAAAAGCGGCTCATCGGACGCCCCAGGAAGCTCTGCTCTGCGCGAAAGCGAAGCGTCAGCGGCAAATGTTTTAACTGTGCGAAAGCGAAGCGGCAGCAACAAAGCGCCCAGCCGTAACGGAAATCAACCCCACGTTATGCTAAAGAGCTATAAAAATTAAAAATAATCAACATGACATACGTTTTAATAAAATGCCATCCCCTATCTATCTCTAATAAAAAGCTTAACGAGAATTTACATATCTTGTTATAATTAAATACACTAAAATGATTTCAAATAAGGGGGAGTTTTGTGAGCGATAATATTTTTATACAAGCACCACCTGTTTTAAAAACTGCAAGATTAACATTAAGACCGATTTCATTAAATGATTTAGAAGCCATGTTTAATTATACGTCCAGTGAAAACGTAGCACGCTATGTTACATGGGATCCTCATAAAAGTTTAGACGAAACAAAAGTGTTTGTAGAATTAGTTTTAAATGGCTATAAACAAGGTAAGCATCTATTATGGGGCATTGAATATGAGCAGAAATTGATCGGCACTATCGACTTTGTTTCTGTTAATGACCAGCATAAATGTGCGGAAATTGGCTATGTTCTTTCTGAAGAATATTGGAATCAAGGGATTACGACCGAAGCAGTAAAAAAATTAATAGACTATGGATTTAACGAATTAAAAATGGTTCGAATACAAGCACGCTGTTTTGAGGACAATATCGGTTCTCAAAAAGTAATGGAAAAATCGGGTATGCTTTTTGAAGGTATTTTACGAAAAAGTATGTTTGTTAAAGGTTATCATCGAAATGTGAAAATGTATGCCATTACAGATGGTGACTATGTTAAATCATAATTGGATTAAGCCCTGCAAAAATTCAGCAGGGCTTATTTAGCTTACAACCATTCCTCAATACAATAGACTTTTTTGGCCGTTGCATCTAGTCTTACTCGAGATGGCTAAACAATGCAGTACCAATTTTCTGTCCTCTATATTTACTATGGATGCCTACGACTATATAGGCACGATGTGAAACACTAGATGGCATATGATTACCTTGAACGATTAAATAACCAACCAACTACCGTCATTTCAATTTCAGCTATAAATAAAGCTGAATGGCTGTTATTGTTCATATTCTCGATAAATTTAGTAAACTGCTCAGTCTCTAACTTTCGTTCGCCTGGCCTGAATAACATAAAATTAGACTCTTCCGCATTTTTTATGACAGCTATTACCTGTTCAGCATCTTGACCTATTGCCTCTCTTACTAACATCTTTATCATACTCCCTTCTTTATCAATTAGAATTTAGTGACATGTATCGTCAAATCTTTCGTATTCATTTGAATTTCACCACCTATAGGAAACGTAAAGATCGGTTGTGTATGTCCGAAATCTACATCATAGATAACTGGAATTCTTTTCAAATTTGGATGCTTATCTAAAATAAAATGTAGCTGCTCCGCTGTCATATTAGAAGCTCTTTGAAAACGCCCTATCGCTATACCTTTAATATTGCTAGTAGCTTGCAATAATGAGGTGAAATCGCGGGCAAATATTTCTGGATTAACTATTTCATCATCCTCTAAAAATAAAATACTATTCGATAGATCAGGCATATACGGTGTCCCTTGAAGTAAATTTAACGTACATAAATTCCCACCAAATAATTGTCCACCTGCTTCTCCGTCAGAATACACCTTCCAGCTAGCTGCTTCAAAATGACGATTATGTTGATCTAAATACCATGCATCATCACTCCAAACGCTGGATGCTTTAATTGTATATGGTTTATTTTCTATTAAACATTTTTGGAAATAGGATAGCTGATAGTCTTGTGCCTCTTCCATTTGAAAGCTAGAAAAATGGGGACCCGAATACGTAACAAATCCACATTTTTTTGTAATCGCTGTTGCTAAAGCTGTGATATCACTGAAGCCACAAAGGATTTTTCGGTTATTTGCTATCATGTCGTAGTCCAAATAGGGTAATACTTCATTACAGTTAAAACCACCAATAGCTGTTAATATAGCCTTTACATTGTTATCACGAAAGGCATCATGAATGTCTGCAACTCGATGCTCAATTGAGGATGAATGTTGTAGATCACATTCAAAAATATGTCGACCAAAAGATACACGAAAGCCTAGCTCTTCAAGCTTTTTCTTTGTTTGTTCAGCGCCTTCTACCGTGATGATTGCCGCACTACGACTAGGTGCGATAACACGTATCTCATCACCAACTGTTAATTTTTCCGAATACGCAAACTGCTCCCTCCTCTAATAAGTTTTAAATTTTTATTATAAGATTGCCTTTCTAATCCGTTCAGCTACCTCACCAGGATTGGTAAGAGGCAAAAAATGATAGCTATTAGGAATAATCTCGACTTGTGCATTTGGTTGTCTCTCTTGAAATCTATTTAACTTCTTGTCTAACAAACTATCTGGATGGTCATCAGCCAACAGTAATAACACCGACAATGGAATTTCATTTTCTATACAATAATTATTTTTTTCAATTGCTTTTGACAAATCATTTAAGGCTTTTACATTGCTGTGATGGTAAAAGATATTATTTTTTTCTACGAAATTACGAAGGAAGTAATTGTACAAATATTCTTGATTTTCAGTCGATACGTTCACCATGTTGCTTACCTCTTCATTAATAGCTTCCTGTAAATCTTCTAATCGATCAATGATTGGTAATTGTATTTCTGCTTTATCATCAGGTTGATATTCACCTATAAAATAATACCCACCGTCTAACAATATTAATGATTTTACTGAATCTGGATAGTTTGTATAAAAATTTTGAATGATCCATGCACCTATTGAATTTCCAAGAAAATGAGCTTTAGTAATTTTTAAATACTCCATAATTTCCTTTATCGCTTTGTTATACGACTGAAATGAAAAATCACTGTCTAGTTGACCATTATGCCCCGGTAAATCGATTGCTACAATATCGGCTTCTGGAAGGGTGCTAGCTAATGCTGCATACATTTCTTTACGTTCACCAAGCGCAGGTATCGCAATGATTACCTCTTTATTCTGAAATGCATTGTATTGAATATAATTTTTCATGATTCTATCCCTTCCCCCTTGTCATCATAATGTTCTCCCTGTAAAGGTCCTACTTTCAAAATTTTAGGTAATTACACTATCATCTAACAACCAAAATTTCCTTTATTATCACAAAGCATTAACGGAAAATCAATGGCACATCACCAAAAGTGTAGATGACATTTGTTAAAACGTATGCCCTGCATATAGGTTGAGTGGCGTATTCTCCACCATTTCTCATTACGAAACGTACCTTCTAAATAAAAAAAGTCCTAATTCTATACCTAACTAGAATTAAGACCGTAAAAATTATTATTTAGATTCCCACTCTTCTCTAAATAAGCAGTGAGATTTCAGCTCTACTTTCTCTTTTTGCCAATCAATAGCGTGACTTGTGCCATTGTAAATGGCAATGAAGATTTCTTTCGATACGCTATATATTTTGGCTCCCAAAAATCTGCATATTTTAATTTAAAGTTTTTTAAGCCTTTAAAATGATAGAAATGCTGCCCATGTAAAAATATTTGTGCTGCAATTTTTTCACTCAAAAAGGAATACCTAGACCGTCCGACATTCGACAATGGCGACATCCCCATATTAAAAACACGATAGCCTTCTTCTTTTGTCCATTCAAAGAGCGATAGGAAAATGAAATCCATCGTTCCAGATGGTGCTCCCGGCTTAAAACGCATGAGATCTACTGAGACTCTTTCGCCATTATCGTACATGGGCATGATACTGGCAAAGCCAATAGCTCCCCCTGTGCCACGTAAAACGGCAATGTTTGAAGTGTTTAAATAGTGTTCATCAAAAAAGCCAAGTGAAAAGCCTTTTTCTGCCCTTCCCTGCAACCATTTCGTTGATACTTCTTTCAATTCATTCATTAATTCCTGGGAGTAAGGAGGGCTTACTATGTCAACAGTAAAATTTTCTCGTTCAAATTTATTTTTTACCGCTCGACGTCCCTTCATTCCCTTGCCTGTAAGTGTAAACTTATCTAAGTCCACAAAAGCTTCCTCGCCCAGCTTAAAAAAACTATATCCATGCTCATGTAAGGAAGGAAAATTTTTATTGTTAATTTCATAAAAGACCGGTGTATAGCCATGCTTGTCCGCCAATTCCAAAAACTCCTGAATAGCAGATGAAAAATCAGCTTCATTTCCCACTGGATCTCCCAGCACAACGATCTTATCAGCATATATTTGATAAGAAAATAAAACTGTTCCTTCTTTATTCCAATGTACAAATTTGTCATGTAAAAAAATTAAATGTGAATACTCTGTCCCTTTATAGGTCATCAAATGATGTTTGATGCGCTCTTCTTGCTCACAAGATAAAAGTTTTTCCATTTTCTTAGGTGCACGGATAAAATAACCTATATAAAAAATAACAATAGCTATTAAGATACCCATTACCGCACTATAAAATAGGTCTCGGTAATCTGTAATGATGTATTCCTGTAGAGTGGCCGTAATACGAATTTTGGAAGTAGGTAAGTTCACATAGCCAATCAATACATACATTGCTGTAATGATTGTCACTGCCGCAAGATCAACTAAAACGATCCCCCATGTCAAAACGTAACTTTCTCGGTAAAATTGTTTTTTGGAGGCAATTAACAACACTGCGACAATCACTAAAAAAATCGCTTCTTCATAGTCGAAGCCTTTAAAAATAGAAAATAGTGCAGAACTACTTAGCACAATAAGGCTAAGCTGATACGCCCTTTTTACTTTATATTTAATCCCCCTACATAGCCCCAAGAGAATAAAGCCCGCTGCAACAGTCAGTTGATGAGAGACATGCATGATTGGCGAAGATAAAAATTCCTGCGCTATTTTTAGCCGACTTAACACTCCCGGCACCGAAGCTGATAGCAATAATACAATGCCCGAAAGAAATACCAATATCGTTAATAACGTGTGACTAAGCTTCTGAGAAATAACATTTGGCAAGTCATCCCACGATTGATTCCAACGATTCCAATATTCTTTTACAAATAAAAGAGCAGACACTAAAAACGGAAGCACAAAGTAGCCCATCCGGTACAAAATTAATAGAAAAAGCACTTTCTCATCAGCGATTCCTACACTTTGAGTCCCCCATAAAAAAACAAGGTCAAATGAGCCAACTCCACCAGGTATCATACTGACAATTCCCGCACAAGAAGCAATTAAAAAGATAGGAATTAAATTAGATAATTCTATTGGTATCTTCAAAATAAAAGTTAAAATCCAGATCACTAAAAAGACCGCAAGCCATTCAGTGACTGAAGTTACCATCAATTGAAGTGAGCTTTTTGGAGTTATAGAACTCGCTTTTTTATAGCGAATGATGTGCATAGCAATAAAAATTGGAACATATAAGCTAACAAGAATAACCGCGATCTTTAACCATCGCACCTCTTTCAGCAATGGGAAGTCCCAAAAGAATATATACATCATCCAAGCTAACAGTGAAATCCCTGTTAAATAAAAAAGTGTGACGGAGGCGATGCTTTTTAACAAGTCTTCCTTATCCTCTTTATATTTCGAGTAGAAATAATTACGCAAAAACACACCAACTAAACCGCCAAAGCCAATAAGATTGGAGAAGGTGTTGACAATAAATGAATGATTCAGCAAAGTACGTTTGTTTATTTTGATTCCTACTATTTTCACTAAAATAACATCATAAAAAATCATCGGTGTAATGGCACAGAAGGTGATGAAAAGAATAAATAAGAGCTCCCATATCTGCAGTTCATTCACTTCTTTCTTAAGTAAATGAACATCTATCCCACTTATCGATTGTAGAATTTCATAAATAGCTATCGCTAAAAGTACTATTGGAAATAGAACTTTCAAAAACTTCAATAGCGCCTCTTTTCGAACGTTGAACATGTGCTAAACCTACTCTCCATAAGCTTTCTTGAAACGTCTAAGTTCATTGACAGTAGATTCTTTCTTTCTTTTGAAGAAATCTTCTGAAAACTAACACACCATTATTGTAGCGTATTCTCTGCTATATGTATCGTCAAAGCAAGTTTGACTCTTGCGATAAAGCTTACTATTCGCTGCATAATGTATTCCTCAATCAATAAATGTCTATAACCCTTCTTCTTTCAAAAATCTATTTCGTATATTGGTGAGATACTAAATGATACTTCCAAAGATTCCTATAGTTGCTATAATAAAAAGGTTTGCCCTATTAAAGATGTCCCTATTAAAGATGTATTAAACCGCTTTATAAGATAACCCAATCTGAATCTGATTAAATAAAATATCGATGGATAGGACGTCCCACACTTCCATATTGTATATCCACTTTTAATAAATTTTGTTTTTCTAAAAAGTCCAAGTAACGTCGAGCCGTTACGCGCGCTGTTCCAATGTATGTAGACACTTCTTCCGCTGAGACCGCTTCGTTACTTTCTTGAATATAGGCAAGCACTTTGCCTAATGTTGCCCGGTTAAAACCCTTTGGTAGCTCTTCTATTACAATTGTCTCAGTGATTGGGGGAGCTGCTACTTGCTCCGGGATACGTTGCTGCATTAGATGATCCACATCATGCTGTGTTAGATCTTGCATACCGCTTATTTTCTTTTTATATGTTTGATAATTCTTTAAAGTTTGCTCAATTCGTTCAAACGTAAAAGGTTTCATAATATAATCATAGACACCTAGATGTAAAATTCGCTGCACAGTAGGCATATCATTCGCAGCAGTTACAGCAATAACATCAACCGGAAGATGTTCTTCACGAATTTTCCCTAGCGTAATGATGCCATCCTGCTCAGGCATAAAAATATCCATAAAGACAAGCTCAGGGTTTAATTGTTTAATCCTCTCAATCCCTTCTATCCCATTACTAGCATAGCCTATTAGCGAAAATCCTTTGATTTGCTCAATAAATTGCCTGTTCACTTCTCGTACCATCGGATCATCCTCAATTAATAACACATTTATTACATCCATCTACTCTTCCCCTAACTCCAATAAGATTAAGAAACTTGTCCCCTTCATAAATTCACTCACTACCTCAATATCACCGTTACCTTTTCTTACAATTTCATGTATTAAATGCAAACCAATACCACGATTCTCATTTGCCTTTGTAGAAAATCCATTTTCGAACATACGAGCTTGCACCTCTTCAGACATCCCAATCCCATTATCAGTTACAGCAATTGCTAGCACACCGTCATGCTCATCTACAGAAATCGCTACATATTTATCATCCTTTGAAAGTGCATTTAGCGCTTCAAAGGCATTTTCAATTAAATTTCCTAACAAGACAACAAAATCGTGGTGATCTAATAATGGTGGAAAGCGTTTAAAATGACTTTTTCGATCGATTTCTACTTGTATGCCTAATTCCTTGCCATAACTAACTTTACTTAGCAATAATCCTGAAATATTTTCATTATGAAAGCGTTCATTTAAAAACTTCGTTAAAGAAGCTTCATTTTCGGTAGTAGCAGTAACGTATTCAAGTGCTTGCTTTGTATGTCCCAATTGTAGAAGTCCTGCAATCGTATGAAGCTTATTTTTATGCTCATGTGTTTGTACACGCAGCGCTTGAACAAAAGCTTTAACTCCCGTTACCTCTTCCGCAAGCTTTTTCACCGCGGTTAAATCTTTAAACATGGCAACTGCTCCGACTAACTCACCATTTACAATAATCGGGACACGATTACTCAAAATACTATGATGATTGATGTAAAGCTCTTGATTGTATACAGGACTTGCTGTTTCAACAATTTCTGGCAATCGTGTGTCAGGCAAAACATCATAAATATTTTCCCCGATACAATCCTCTATCTTTCTAGTAACGCCTAATATATCAGCTGCTTTTTCATTAAAAATTGTAATATTCATTTCTTTATCGACCGCTATAATGCCTTCATGCATAGCATTGAACGTTTCTGTTCGTTCTACATACATCTTCGCAATCTCATGAGGTTCAAGCCCAAACATTTGCTTTTTAATATGTCGGCCAAGTGTATATGCCCCCCAAATACTAAAAACAAGCGATATTAGAATAGTAATAAAAATTTCATGCTCATAATTTTTCAGCATTTCTATAAAAGTTAGCAGTGAATACCCTACAACGACAATGCCTACTTGTTCCTTTTTCTCATCAATAATAGGGACGAACGCTCGAATCATTACACCGGCTTCCCCTTGCGCCTTCGATACATAATAATGCTCACTAAAGGCAGCATTTAAATCCTGCGATTCACTACGCTTCCCTATTTCTTTACTAACTGGGTGAGATAGTTTAATACGGTTCTTATTCATCACAACAATATACTCAGCTTTATTAACAACACGAATTCCATCTACAATTTTATTAACATTTTTCGCCGCTTCTTTCATATTGTCATCTTTCAAATGCACACTAATTTCTGGCACATTTGATACAGTCCGCGCAACGAGCATAGCACGCTGACCAAACTCCTTTTCTTGCTCCGTTAAAAGGTTACCAAGTACAAAAATGCCACCAAATAAAAAGGAGAATGCGATGATTAAAAATGTCACTAACAGTATTTTGCCGTTTACAGGCATTTTCATCATTTGAAATCCTTCCCCTTCCAAATCTGCATTTACACTACAAAAGCCCTTAATCGAACTCGGTTCTACAAATGATATGCTTTTAAGATTATCTTCAAAAAAATCTTTTGACAACACTTTTAGTTGACATAAGTAGGAGAAAGTCATGAACTTAATGAACAATATTACGAAAAATTGGTATAAAACAAAATTTTCTATCACTAATTACTATTGTATTATAACAATAGTAAATTCACTAAACAGTATCATAACAACTTGAGCTATTGAAACACTATGTTCCATTAAAAATATGGATGAATGTACTTAATGAACGATATGTTTCTTATTTTCTAAATCTCTTTTTTTCAAAAGGATTCGCTATGATAATTCTAGTGAAAACGATATCAAAAAGAAAATTCAGAAAAGAGGTAGCATAAAATGAAATTACTGAAAAATTTGACTGTTCAGGTTATAGCTGCGATCATTTTGGGGGTTATTGTTGGAGCCATCTTCCCCGAGTTTGGTGCAAGCCTTAAAATCCTGGCAGACTTATTCATTAAATTAATTAAAATGTTAATCGCCCCTATTATCTTCTTAACAGTTGTCATCGGAATCGGTAGTATGGGAGATATGAAAAAGGTTGGAAAAATCGGAGGAAAGGCGTTACTGTATTTCGAAATTGTCTCTACCATTGCCTTAGCAATCGGGATTGCTGTTGCAATGATCGTTAGTCCTGGTACTGGGTTAGATACATCAGGTGCTTCCGAAGCTGATATCTCTAAATTTACAACAGCTGCAGCAGAAAGTGAGCAAGGTTTAGGCGCTTTCATCTCTAGCATCATTCCTGAAAACGTTGTCGGTGCACTTGCAGCTGGGCAATTACTTCCTGTATTATTCTCTGCAATATTGTTCGGTTTAGCTGCTGCTTCTATTGGCGCACCTGCAAAACCAGTCATTACATTTTTTGAACAAGTGGCAGAAATTTTCTTCAAAATCGTAAGTATGGTGATGAAAATTTCTCCAATCGGTGCCTTTGGTGCAATGGCCTATACGATTGGTAATTTTGGTTTGAAATCTTTAAGCAACTTAGGTCTATTAATGGCTGCCGTCTATATTACTATGTTCTTATTCGTAGTCTTTGTTTTAGGCACGATTGCAAAATTCTTTGGCTTTAATATTTTTAAATTTATCGCTTATATTAAAGATGAAATTTTCTTAGTAATTGGTACTTCATCATCTGAATCTGCCTTGCCATCTATGATGCGTAAATTGGAGAACTTTGGTTGCTCTAAGCAAGTTGTTGGATTAGTAGTACCAACGGGTTATTCCTTCAATCTTGACGGAACTTCCATCTACCTTTCAATGGCTGCATTATTTATTGCACAAGCATACGGAATGGAATTAACGTGGATTCAAATCATTACTCTACTTGGGATTTTAATGATTACATCTAAAGGAGCTGCCGGTGTAACAGGTTCTGGCTTTATCACATTAGCAGCGACACTTGCTGCTTTCCCAATGATTCCAGTCGAAGGGATCGCGCTACTAATTGGCGTTGACCGCTTCATGTCTGAGGCACGTGCCGTAACAAATTTAATTGGTAACGGTGTAGCTTGTGTAGTCGTATCGAAATCTGAAAAAGAATTTGATGTAGAGATGCAAGAACGTGCACTGCAGGGGAAAACTACTATTGTGTCCTAGAAATAAAATCGTTAAGTTAAAAATCTATAGTTTCTAAAAAAAGGGTAGTGATTACAGCTAGTTGCTGTTTTCACTACCCTCTTTATTTAACATATTGTTCAAGTAAGCGTTGCGTATTTGTTGATTGTTCAAGTGCTTTTTTCTCTTTTGCCCAATAGATCAAATATTGCTGATCTCCAACATTAAAAACCATCTGCTGTAATTCCTCATTTAGCTCAGAGCTAATAGCGACCTTTAAAATATCCACCTCATATAAAGGCTCTCCTTTTATTTCGTAGACAATATGATAAAGTGGTTTTTCTTCAAATATAGATCGTTCTTTTTTGCTTAATTTCTTAACATGGCTTAGAGGATAGTTTTCAATATAGGCTGTTGCATCCTGACTTGTTGCTTTAACTACAGATTGCTCCCCTTTAAATAGCTCGATTGCATCAATTTCTGCTGCATGATCTAAAATGTGAGAAATAGCCTCTTCCTCATTTTTTTCGCGAAACTGCAATGTAAAAGCGCCAATCAGAAAAATTGCAGCAAATATAACTAGTTTCCATCTTCGTTTATTCATTTTCATTATCCATTCAATGCCTTTTTAACAAAGCGGTTAATATCTACATCTGCCCCAATGACAAGCATAATATCTCCTAGCAAAATTTTATCACTTGCCTGCGGAGATACGATGATATCCGAACCACGTTTAAGGCCTACAATATTAAGCCCGTACTTCGCACGAATATCTAAATCCATAATGGAGTAACCTGCAATCGCATCATTGGCCTTAAGCTCCATAATGGAATGTTCATCTGAAAGCTCTAAATAATCAAGCACTGTATTAGACAGCATATTATTGGCAATACGTATCCCCATATCACGCTCAGGATGCACGACAAAATCTGCACCAATTTTACGCAGAACTTTTTCATGGTAATCATTTTGAGCCTTTACAGTAATCTGCTGAACACCGATTTCTTTTAAAATAATAGTCGTTAAAATACTGGCTTGAATATCTTCACCAATTGCTACGATCACATGCTCAAAATTACGAATACCTAATGAATTTAATACCGATTCATCCGTCGAATCTGCAATAACGGCCTGTGTGGCAATGGAAGCGAATTCGTCCACTCGCTCTGAGGAATGATCGATCGCCATAACTTGTGCCCCTTGACTCATTAGTTCGCGGACAATACTTCCTCCAAAACGTCCAAGTCCAATGACAGCAAACTCTTTTTTCATCATTATAAATCCCTCCGAAAACTACTATACCCTTATTGTAACGCATTCTCTGCTATATGTATCGCCAAAACAAGAGACTATTCGTCAATAAAAGACAGCTCTTAGAAATATTTGAAGGAATACTCTGGTTATAGTTAAGAGCACTCGATTCTCTTCTTTGCTCAGGGGTACTCTTTTGGACGCTCGAGTTACGTCATCAGGTTGCCCCTTTTTCTTCTTCAAAATTTGGTAGATCAAGTTGCCATATTCATGAACCAAGCACATGAGAGTTGTAGGTTGTCGGATGAACCAAAACACCACATTCCTTCAGGATTTCATCAAAGAAGCCTGCCTGGAACCTTTGCTCATGTATTTGTATAATATTGTCCTCTCCAAAGCCTCGTAAACACCCAGTATAAGGTTGGTGTGTAATAACAATAAAGTTGTTTCATTTCAAAGTGTAAACATGTAAAACACCGTTCAGAAAATAATTGTTTAATTACATAAACCCACACTTATTTTTCGCAAATCAGATATCAATAAAATCTTTTAAAAAATCTTTTAAAATCCTGAGTATTCTTCCACATATCTTAAGAGCACTGCTAGATTACAAAAAAGTGCTTATGGCACTTCAAAGTGCGTACTTCTCAAGTGTGGTTCCTTGATACAAAATAACAGTGAACAAAGTAGATTATAGAAGGAGCTAAAACACTATGAATAATGAATCTCAATCAACACGCAAAGTCGCCTTAGTTGTAGGCGCAAATGGTGTCATCGGTCGCAACCTCATTGATCACCTAATTACTCTCCCTGATTGGGACGTGATAGGTGTATCCCGTCGAGGGGGAGAATCTGTTGGCCGTGTCAGGTATGTGGCTGCGGATCTACTCAATATAGACGACACCCGGGAGAAGTTAGGCGATTTAACTGAGGTAACACACATTTTCTATGCCGCCTATCAGGACCGTCCAACTTGGGCCGAACTTGTTCACCCTAATCTCACCATGCTAGTAAACACCGTAGAAGTGATCGAATCAGCCGCACCAGGCTTAAAACATGTAAGTTTGATGCAGGGTTACAAGGTATATGGCGCACACCTCGGTCCATTCAAGACTCCGGCTCGTGAGACAGACGCTAACCATATGCCGCCCGAGTTCAATGTTGATCAGCAAAATTTCTTAGAACAAAGGCAAAAAGGTAAGGCTTGGACTTGGTCGGCGCTCCGTCCTTCTGTAGTCTGTGGCTTCTCGCTTGGAAATCCAATGAACCTCGCTATGGTTATTGCGATCTACGCTTCAATTTCGAAGGAACTTGGACTGCCGCTGCGGTTTCCGGGCAAGCCAGGTGCTTACGATAGCCTCTTGGAGATGACAGATGCTGGACTTCTCGCGAAGGCAACAGTATGGGCGGCAACTGAAGAGCGTTGTGCTAATCAGGCATTCAACATTACGAATGGCGATTTGTTCCGCTGGAATGAATTATGGCCGAAAATCGCTCACTACTTCGGCTTGGAAACGGCGCCTCCATTGCAAATGTCCCTGGACGTTGTCATGGCGGACAAGGAGCACCTTTGGAACAAAATGGTTGAGAACCATGGGCTTGCTCAGCATTCCTATAAAGACGTATCCTCCTGGGGATTCGGTGATTTTGTGTTCTCTTGGAATTACGATTTCTTCGCTGACGGAACTAAGGCCCGTCGCTTAGGTTTTCATGAATACGTCGATACCGAAGCGATGTTTATGAACATCTTCGACGACTTCCGCAAACGCAAAATCATTCCATAATCGAAAAGCCAGCATTTTTATATAAACTGCATCCCAATTGCTAGACACAGTCTAACAATTGAAGGTGCAGTTTTTCTATGGCTAAATTTTCTTCTCAAGCGGTAAAAAATATTTAAAGGGGACTGAAGGTGGGAAAACAATTGCCAAATCTCAAGGTGTTGCTTCCAGTATATTAATTAAGAATAAGAAAAGCCTATTTTGAAAAAGTTTGTTCAAAATAGGCTTTAATCATATTTTATTAATTTATGTTTTTATAAAAAAGATTGATCAAATTAATTACCATGAACCCTATATGAAAACCGACTAATAATTATTTCATCTGTCCTTTCTATAAATAGACATAAATTCGAGAAATTTCATGATCCTATAACATACAATAGCCTACTTGAATCTAATTGTTCAATACCGTTAAACAGGCTATTTAATGCTAATTATCGAATCTAATATGCTTATTACACTTTAAAATTCATGATTCTAATCGGTCTCTAGTTAAAACATTTATCTAATTACAGATGGCTTCCACCAGTCACATCCATATTATGCCCAGTAATAAAACTCGCTTTTTCACTCGCTAGAAATGAAACAACATTTGCAATTTCTTCTGGTTGACCCTCTCTTTTTAAAGCACTCATATTCTTTGCATTTTCTTGACCTTCTTCTGTATGCAGCCAGTTAGCAGTTGAATCCGTATCAATGATTCCAGGCATTATGGAATTAACCGTAATTCCTTTTTCACCCAATTCCTTTGCTAGCGTAAACGTCATTGTATTAATTGCGCCTTTTGTCATACTGTATACCATCATATGTGGAAACGCGATACGTGTCACACCTGATGATAGATTTATTATCCTACCATTGGATTCGATAAGTCCGATTAAAGATTGTGTGATAAAATATGGTGCTTTAACATTTGCATTAAATAGCCGATCGAATTCATCATAATCTACGTCTCCAAATCCATTTGATGTAGCATGTCCGGCATTGTGAACAATTGTATGCAATGATACATTATTATCTTGGATTATCATTTTTTTGATTTTTATGATAAACTCTTCAATCCCTTCACTGGAATTGAAATCACCTTGAATTAAATGTACTTGTCTGCCAATTGATTCTATTTCTTCTTTGATTCGATTAGCTTTTTCAATATTTTGATTATAATGTAATAGTAAATTGAATCCATCATTTGCAAGTTGGATTGCGATTGCTTTTCCTATCCCTCTAGAAGCACCTGTTACTAATGCGTAATTATTTTTTTTCATGTATTATAACCTCCCTTTAAAGAGAGTGTAAGGGTTAACCTAAGGGGGAAGGTCAATTACTTAATACTTAGACGGAAAAATAAATTCCGAAAGGCGCTTGGAGGAATATAGATACTCATCTGGGTTTAATATACGTTCATAAATATATGGTTCGGATAATTCTATTTCGTTATTTTTCAGGATCTCATTTATTTTTAATACCGATTCTTCTTGATAAGGATCAATTTCATAAAAAAAATTTTGCGTTTGAAAGCCAAAATAACTTGTGATTCCCAATTGATTCAATTTGTGATTTTCCAATTGTAAAGCGACACAAATAGGGTGAATCTTATTATCTATCAGTTTATATTTGATGATTTTTTCATTCTTTTTAACATGAAGTTCGCTAACTAATTCCTCGATGTTATTCAGCGCTACACATATATTTTCATTTGGCAATAATTCATATTCATATACGAGCACTGCTTCTAAATACTCTTTTTGGACTTCATTATTTAACATCATAATTGCAGGACTCAGGGCTTTCAAATTATTTATTGTTTGATTTGCATCTTTTATCTTATTCATTTCCAATTGAAGCTTTTCTTCTATCAAATTATTTATTTCATCATCTGATAATTTTCTATGGATGATTTTACTGATTTCATTTAAGCTAAACCCTGCTTGTTTTAACAAATTTATTCGTTTAGCAGTTAGTAACTGATTCTTATCATAATATCGATAATCATTATTTGGATCAACAAATGTTGGATTCAAAATATTATGTTCATCATACAGATACAAAGTTTTTCGTGATAAGCCAGTCAACTTGCTAAAATTCTTTATTAGAAGCAAATTATTATTCACTAATAAATCACCTACTTTCAATTTTATTTTGATTTATAATACACATTATAGGATTTAAGTTCAATTTATTAAAACGTGGTTCTTCCACTTGAAGAGACGTTCTGAATAAATACAATACGAAAAATAAAACCCATTCATATACAAATGGGTTCAGTTCATCTACTTTCAAACCAATATCTCGTTCGTATGAAGAAAATCGTTCTTATAAAGGGAAAGTTGGAAAAATCGCACCAAATCTTTTACACAGTAACTTCCAAGCGGAAAAAACAAATGAAATATTGGTTACGGAGTTTAAAATTATTAGGCGAGAAATTATACCTATCACCGATGACCCTATATGTCATTTTCGTCTCCAAGCTCTGGATTGGCCAGAACGGTAGCTCTTCCCCCGTACTTTCTTTCGAGATGCGAATCCCCCCACCTACACATCATATGAAGAATCTCCTTTAAACTCCAACCGTAGTCGGTCAACTCATACTCGACTTTTGGTGGAACCTGATTGTACGAAGTGCGTAAGATGACCCCTTCCTCTTGAAGCTCTCGAAGCTGTTGCGATAACATTTTTTGAGTAATTGCAGGTATCAACCTTTTCAATTCATTATTACGTTTCTTGCCAAATGTCAGATGAAAGAGAATCACAGGTTTCCATTTTCCTCCAATTACCTCCAAAGTTGCCTCTACCGCCGTATTGTAAATCTTATGAGAATCCTTCATTACACACCACACCTTACTTTTATGAATAATCCAGCACATGTCACTGTAAATATCCGATGAATTTGATCCATTAGTGTCCATCATTGATATTATAACTGCAACCAAAAAAGCTAACCTCTAGTTCTCGCTCGGAACGAAAGAAATAAGATAAATCAATTTTTTAAAAAATAAAGATTAATCAAAATGGATTTGTCTCTAGCAAATTTAGGCTTTTTAATCTGCTTCATTTAATTCAGCTTTGTTACATTTTTCATCATTAGTCATTTCTATCTCTAAAATTAAATTAAGGGAACTATATTTCTTTTGTATCCTCTACTTCTTTCTTCGGGGTTCGGGACTTGCACCCCATAGTGCATACGCATGCCGGGCGCACATTAAGTATATCTTCGCCAACGCGGCAAAGATATACTAAAAACACACAGATCACCTCTTGATTTGATCGGGTTACTCCCTTTTTTTCCCCTCAGGTAACAACTTAGTGGTGACTAACCGTATATTTTTACATTAAAAAAGACGAGGAATAAAATATCCCCGCCTCTTAATCTGCTATTTTATGCGTTACGCATTTCATCTAATACACGATTTACACGTTTTTCCAGCATTTTCATGCCGCTACCACCAGCTTGCATGTGTCGAAGCTGACCATCTTTATCAAACACAAAATATGCAGGGACGTATTGGTTTTCAAATGCATCTGTAAGCTTTAATTCGCTATCAACAAAGATTGGTTGAACAATGTCATGCTCTGCTGCTACCGATTTGATCGTTTCTAAGTTTGTATCTTCCTCAGAACGTGGCATATGCACGGCAATAACGTTTAACTCATCTTTGTATTGATCACGGAAATTGTTCACATCCGGCATCGCTTCTTTACATAAATGGCAACTAACTGACCAGAAGTGAATTAACGTTGGTTTTTCGCCTACTAATTCTGCTTTTGTTACTTCACCATTTAACCAAGTTGTTGCGCCTACAAGTTCAGGCATTTGTTCACGTAGTTTCATAAAACATTCTCCTTTTTCCTTTTTCTAGGATCATTATCAAAACGTGTGGTTGATTTCCGTTCCGGCTGGGCGCTTTGTTGCTGCCGCTTCGCTTTCGCACAGTTAAAACATTTGCCGCTGACGCTTCGCTTTCGCGCAGAGCAGAGCTTCCTGGGGGCGTCCGATGAGCCACTTCGCTTCGCTGCAGGGTCTCGGGCCAACAGATGTCTTTTGCGCGAAAGCGTGAGTGCAACGTAGCGGCAGCAGAGGGTTTTGTTTGTGCGAAAGCGCAGCGACAGCAACAGCACGATGTTGGTCACGAAGGCGTTATCACAGGATGTGATGCTTTTAGCCTTCGTTCCCCTATCGCTAATCCCCAAGGAGTCGCCCAGCCTCCACTCCAATCAACTTATTTACATAGTAGACGTTTTAACAAAAGTCATCCGCAATTTTTGGTGATGAACCTTTTTCTATATCAAGTTTAAAAAAATCCCCACAAACTTGCTGTGGGGACTCTTTATTTTTGAATGATCAATTTCGCCAAACCTCGAATTCAGTTCAATGCCTGACATAAAAACTCTATTTAAATTATAGAGTTGCTTGACCTGGGCGCCAGTTTGCTGGGCAAAGACCACCAGTTTGTAAAGCTTGAAGTACACGTAAAGTTTCGTCTACATCACGGCCGATGTTGTTATCGAATACTGTTTGGTATTTTAATTCGCCTTCTGGGTTGATGATGAATAAGCCACGTAGTGCGATACCTTCTTCTTCAATTAACACACCATATTCTTTTGAAATTTGGTGATTTGTATCTGCTGCTAATGGGTATTTTAACTCACCAAGACCATTTTTAGTGCGGTCAGTGTTAATCCAAGCTAAGTGAGTATGGATTGTATCAGTAGAAACACCGATTACTTCTGCATCTAAGTCTTCGAACTCATCGTAACGATCGCTCATTGCAGTGATTTCTGTTGGACATACGAAAGTGAAGTCCATTGGATAGAAGAAAAGTACTGTCCATTTGTCTTGTGCTTTGATGTCTTCTAATGATACTTTGCCAAATGATTTGTCTGCAAGTACCGCTTCCATTGTAAAGTCAGGTGCTTGTTTACCTACCATGCGTTCTGCCATTATAAATCCCTCCGATTATATATGTAGTGTATATATTCCATTCGCACCAGCGAACTCGTCTTCTACGATAGCAGAGTAATCGTAGTTTTTCAAACAAGTAAACTTCACAAAAGTGCACACTTTTAATTATCTGACAAATTTTCGTCAAATCCCCAAATGGAATAGCTGCTACAGCCTATTTATTAGCTATTTTTAACAACTTTATTCTAGTTTAAACAAAAATTTTCTATGCGATATTTATGTATAATTTCTAAAAATTTCATCTACTTTTTTTTGATAAAAAACGATTGCAAATTCTTTATTATTATGTATAATTGTAATGGTTTTAGTAAACTAAAAGTTTCGTTAAAGTAAACTTCATATTTCAAAAGTTTATGATTGCTAAACTTCTTCTAGGAGGGAAAAGATGCAAATAGGAGCAAAAATCAAAGCGCTTCGTTTAAAAAAAGGTCTTACCCAAGAGGAACTTGGAGAACGTACAGATTTAAGTAAAGGGTATATCTCTCAATTAGAACGTGATCTAAATTCACCTTCCATTGAAACATTATTTTCACTATTAGAAGTTTTAGGGTCAACACCTAAAGAATTTTTCGATGATGGAGCACCTGAACAAAAGGTTGTATATACAGAGGAAGATCAATCCACTTATACAGATGAAGAAAAAAAATATGAAATTCAGTGGTTGATTCCTACATCAAATGAAAAAGAAATGGAGCCCATTTTCTTAACACTTGCTGCTGATGGTGAATTTAAGCAGTTTGAACCCTCCCTCTCAGAAACATTTATTTATGTTGTTGAAGGGCGTATTCGTCTCGTTTTAGGAGATGAACAGTACATAGCGAGTGAAGGCAATGCTCTCTATTTTGACGCGACAGATCATCATCAAATTTTTAATGCACATGCTGATGAAACCAAAATTTTACTTGTCGCAACGGATTCATATTTATAGCTTAAGGAGGCGCATCTATGACAACTAATTCGATTATCCGCTTTGAAAATGTTTCAAAGTCCTATAATGACGGCACTGTCGTCTTAAAAAACATTAATCTGGAGCTAGAAAAGGGAAAATTCTATACACTTCTAGGTCCGTCCGGTTGTGGTAAAACAACTATTTTACGTATGATTGCTGGATTCACAGAACCAACAACAGGAAATATCTATTTTCATGATAAAAAAATCAACTCAGTGCCAGCAAATGAACGCCAAGTAAATACTGTTTTTCAGGATTATGCGTTGTTTCCTCATTTAAACGTCTTTGAAAACGTCGCATTTGGGCTTCGTATAAAAAAGCTTCCTGAAAGTGAAATTAAAAACCGAGTTGCTGAAGCATTAAAATTCGTTAACTTAGCAGGCTATGGCAATCGTGAAATTTCTGAAATGTCTGGTGGTCAACGTCAACGTGTGGCCATTGCTCGTGCGATTGTGAACGATCCTGAAGTAATTTTACTTGATGAGCCCCTTTCTGCTTTAGATTTAAAGCTACGTACAGAAATGCAGTATGAATTACGTGAGTTACAACAACGACTTGGGAAAACATTCGTATTTGTCACACACGATCAAGAAGAAGCACTTGCCATGAGTGATGAAATCTTTGTCTTAAGTGAAGGTGAAATTCAACAATCTGGTACACCAGTAGATATTTATGACGAGCCAATTAACCGCTTCGTTGCTGATTTTATTGGTGAATCAAATATTGTTCCTGGCGTGATGATTGAAGATTTCAAAGTAGAATTTGCTGGTAAAGTTTTCGAATGTGTTGACCAAGGTATGAAGCAAAACGAAAAAATTGATATTGTCATTCGTCCAGAGGATTTAGAAATGACAACAATCGATAAAGGAAAACTTGTCGTTAAAGTTGATACTCAATTGTTCCGCGGGGTGCACTATGAATTATCTACGTACGACAAAGATGGCAATGAGTGGCTCGTACATTCATTGAAAAAAGCTGAAGTAGGGACAGAAATTGGTTTAGACTTTGATCCGGAAGCAATTCATGTAATGCGCTTAAATGAAACCGAAGAAGAATTCGACAAACGTTTAGAGGCGTACGGGGACGACGAAGATGCAAACTAAGACTTCGAAATCAGCCTTATTTCCTTATGTTTTATGGATTGCGTTTTTCGTTATCGCGCCGATTGCACTTGTTGTTTACTATTCCCTACTAGATATACATGGCAATTTCACGCTCGATAACTATAAAGCATTCTTTACTTCTGTCTATTTAAAAATGACATTAAGTTCATTCTGGTATGCGTTTTTAATTACGTTCTTTACGTTACTTGTTTCGTATCCAACAGCCTATTTTTTAACAAAGACGAAACATAAACAGCTTTGGCTTTTACTAATTATTATTCCTTCTTGGATTAATCTATTGCTAAAAACATATGCCTTTATTGGGATTTTCGGCTTGTACGGCCCATTGAATGCATTTATCGAAGTATTTGGTTTTGATCCGAAGCAAATGCTATTCACTGATATTAGCTTTGTGTTCGTATCCGTTTATATTTTTATTCCATTTATGATTTTACCGATTTTCAACTCATTGGATCGTTTAAATCCGGCTCTTGTTTATGCAGCACGTGATCTAGGGGCATCTGCCTTTACTACATTCCGCCGTGTTGTGTTGCCGTTAACAATGGACGGTGTTAAATCAGGTATTCAAGTTGTATTTATTCCTGCATTATCACTCTTCATGATTACTCGTTTAATTGCAGGAAACCGTGTTATTACACTGGGTACAGCTATTGAACAACAATTCCTTGTCACTCAAAACTGGGGAATGGGTTCAACAATTGCTGTGTTCTTAATTTTATTTATGGTCATCATTATGTTAATTACAGGACAGAAAAAGGATAAAGGAGGTCGCGTACGATGAAAAAACTATCTGCTACAGCAAGAGTGTATTTAGCGATTGTTTTTATCGTTTTGTATGCACCTATCTTCTATTTAATATTCTATTCATTCAATAGTGGCGGAACGATGAATAGTTTTGAGTCCTTTACGTTAGAACATTATAAAGCTGTGTTTGAGGATTCACGTCTACTCGTCATTCTAATTAATACAGTGATCGTGGCATTGCTCTCTGCATTGATTTCTACAATCATCGGGACACTAGGAGCTATTGGCATTGTTACTGTTAAAGATTCTAAAATGCGCAATACACTACTTTCTTTAAACAATGTGTTAATTGTTAGCCCGGATGTCATTATTGGTGCAAGCTTTTTAATTTTATTCACAATGGTTGGTATTAAATTAGGCTTTACCTCTGTGTTATTAGCTCATGTAGCGTTCAGTGTTCCAATTGTTGTTCTGATGGTCTTACCGAAACTATTAGAAATGAATAAATCATTAATCGATGCTGCATTAGATTTAGGCGCAACAAAAAAAGATGTCATGATGCGTGTTATTTTACCGTATATTCAACCTGGTATTTTTGCAGGATTCTTCCTTGCCTTGACGTATTCTCTAGATGATTTTGCAGTAACGTTTTTCGTAACAGGTAACGGCTTTAGTACATTATCTGTTGAAATTTACTCGATGGCACGTGCCGGTATTTCCTTAACGGTTAATGCCATTTCTGGTTTAGTATTCTTTGTAACGGTTATTGTCGTAGTTGGCTATTACTTCATTACAAGCCGCGCTAATAAAAGAACGGGGGGAACACAATGAAGCAATTAATTCAAGCTACAGTCGCAATCCTTGTCGTTTCCGCCCTTTTATTCTATGCTGCTGACGCTCTAAGTGCCGGTGGTGGAAAAAGTGGTAAAGATACGTTAACCATCTTTAACTGGGGAGAATATATTGACCCGGATTTGCTGAAGCAATTTGAAAAAGAAACAGGCATTCACGTCATCTATGAGACATTTGATTCAAATGAAGCAATGATGACAAAAATTCAACAAGGTGGTACAGCTTACGATATTGCGGTACCTTCTGAATATATGATTGAAAAAATGAAGGAAGAAAACTTACTTATTCCTTTAGATAAAACAAAAATTCCTAATTTTAAAAATATCGATCCGTATTTTTTAGATTTACCATTTGATGACGACAATAAATATTCTGTTCCATATTTCTGGGGGACAGTTGGCATTGTCTATAATCCAAAGCTCGTTGGAAACCTTGACTTCTCATCTTGGGAGGACTTATGGGATCCTTCATTAAAGCGTAAAGTCTTTTTAGTAGATGGTGCACGTGAAGTGATTGGTATGGGCTTAAACAGCCTTGGCTACTCTCTCAACTCTTTAAATAAACAGGAGCTACTTCAAGCTACTGATAAACTAATCACATTGGCGCCAAATGTAAAAGCTATTATCGGGGATGAAATTACACCGCTGATGGTTAATAATGAAGCTACCGTGGCACTCACTTGGTCTGGTCAAGCAGCTGACATGTTGTCAGAAAATGAAGATTTAGACTTTGCTGTACCAAAGGAAGGCTCAAACTTATGGTTTGACAATATGGTCATCCCAAAAACGTCAAAAAATATAGATGGCGCACATGCCTTCATTAATTTCATGCTAAAAGCTAAATCAGGGGCTAAAAACGCTGATTATGTAGGCTACTCTACCCCTAATATTGCAGCGATGAAGTTAATGGATAAGGAAGTTGTATCTGATAAGCGATTCTATCCTTCAGAAGAACAACGTAAAACGTTAGAAGTTTATAAAAACTTAGGCCCTGATTACCTAGGTAAATACAATGAGCTGTTTTTAGAATTTAAAATGAGTATTCGATAACCTCAAAACTGAAATCCTTAAAAAGCGCAAGAAATCAATTTTAGAAAAGTTGATTTCTTGCGTTTTTTTGATGTTATATTTTTTAATTTTACTGTCAGGTGTGGGATTCAAATTATTAAAACAACTGCACCAAGTTTCATCATAGAAGTCTACCATTAGCTAATCGAAAAAAGAGGTTAGGATACATCGCCTTATTACTATAAATTAGAGTGATATGTAAGAAAGATACATTCTTGTGAAGTGGTTGATCTTCGTTACGACTGGGCGACTCTTTGGGGATTAGCAATAGAGGAACGAAGGCTAAAACCATCACATCCTGTGATAACGCCTTCGTGACCAACATCGTGCTGTTGCTGTCGCTGCGCTTTCGCACAAACAAAACCCTCTGCTGCCGCTACGTTGCACTCACGCTTTCGCGCAAAAGACATCTGTTGGCCCGAGACCCTGCAACGTAGCGAAGCGGGAGGGGAACGAAGGCTAAAAGCATCACGTCCTGTGATAACGCCTTCGTGACCAACATCCTGTTGCCCCGACGCCCCCAGGAAGCTTTGCTCTGTGCGAAAGCGTAGTGCTAACGTAGCGACAGCAACAAATGTTTTATCTGCGCGAAAGCGAAGCGTCAGCGGCAAAGCGCCCAGTCGGAACGGAAATCAACCCCTCGTTTTGCCGGAAGGTCATCTGAACTCTTATTTCAGACTTATAGTCAATAGTAAACGCACAAACCTTGTGGTAGACTGTAATATATTTCAATAAAGAAAGGGGTATTTGATGACCCAGCAGAAGTCTAATAAGGCGGCTCTATATATTTTAATGTTTAATATGTTTATCGCAATGGGGAGTATTGGAATTATTATTCCTGTCATGCCTGAGTATTTAAAACTATTCGGTGCTGCAGGACAAGTACTTGGCATGTTGATCGCAACGTTCGCCTTAGCGCAATTCGTTTTTTCACCAATTGCTGGGAATCTTTCAGATCAATACGGTCGAAAAAATCTCATTATCTTCGGTCTTATTGTAACAGGACTTGCACAAATTGGTTTCGGGCTTTCTACAGATGTGTGGATGCTCTTCTTGGCACGCTTTTTAGGTGGCCTTGGTTCTGCATTTGTGGCACCTCCTATTATGGCTTTTGTGGCAGACGTCACAACGTACGAGGAACGAGGAAAAGGTATGGGTATGCTAGGAGCAGCAATGTCCTTTGGCTTTATGATTGGACCTGGTATCGGTGGATTCCTCTCAAAAGTTAGTTTACATTTCCCATTTTATACAGCTGGATTTGCAGCTATCTTAGCAGCCATTTTATCGTTCTTTTTATTGCCTGGTACAAAACCAAACACAGCACAAAAAGCGCGGAGGCAGGATAATCTTGCAAAGCAGATGGTGCGTTCAGTCCAAATGCCTTATTTTGTCATGCTAATTATCATGCTAGTATTCTCATTCGGAATTGCGAACTTCCAAACAACATTATCATTATTTGTGACAGAGAAGTTTAATTACACACCTACTGATATCGCCATTATATTAGTTGTCGGTGGCGCTTTTGGTGTTGTTGTTCAAATGTTTGTTATTACACCACTGTTTAATCGCTTCGGCGAAATGAAAGTAGTGTTAGTCAATTTATTTATTGCATCCGTTTCAATTTTCTTAATACTATTTGTATCTGGCTTTGCTCTTATTCTAGTTGTAGCGACAATCTTCTCTACAGCTACGACATTGATTCGTCCAGCAGTCAACACATTGATTTCTAAGCTTGCTGAAAATGAACAAGGCTTTGCAGCTGGTATGAACAATGCGTACATGAGTCTTGGTAATATGATTGGTCCAGCTTTAGCAGGTATATTATTCGATTGGAATATGAACAGTCCTTATATTTTCGGGGCTATTATTTTAATGGCTTGCTTCTTCCTTGCCCTTATTTGGACAATGAAAAAAGCACCTCACCTTATGCATCCTGATACAGAATAGCCTGAAAAGTGATTGACTATTTTTAGTAGCATGCTACATAATTATGAGGAAAACTAACAATTAAATTTTTACCACTAGGGGAGTCTTTAAAAGGCTGAGACGTATATTGTCATATACGGACCCTTTGAACCTGATCTAGTTCACACTAGCGGAGGGAAGTGGCGACACTTGCTTTTTACTTTTTAAATGCAAGGCCGCTTCCTAATGTTTTTAGGGAGCGGCTTTTTTTACGCTCTAGTGGTAAAATTCCCTAGTTTAGTGGGGAAAACCAATAAATTCATATTTCAAAGGAGTGGAAATGATGTCAATTCGAAAATTAACAATCATGGCCTTATTAGTAGCAATTGCCGTAGCAGGTTCTACCTTCGTTTCAATACCAACAGGAATTGCACGCGCCTACCCTGTACAGCATGCTATTAATGTTATTGGTGCGATCATTCTTGGACCAGTACCTACTGTTATGGTCACCTTTGTCACAGCCATTATTCGTATTTTAACAGGCACAGGCTCATTATTAGCTATACCTGGCAGTGTCATTGGTGCTTTATGTGCAGCCCTTGCCTATAAATACAGCGGCAAACAATGGCTAGCAGGTGTCGGTGAAATGTTTGGGACAGGTATTATTGCCTCACTCATTGCAGTGCCCTACGCACATTTATTAATGGGGACATCTGTTGCTGCTTTATTTTTCATGCCAGCCTTTTTAACTTCAAGTACTATTGGTGCTGTAATAGGCATCGTCGTTGCTAACAATTTGCGTAAAACTGTGTTTGTAACTGATCTTAACACTCAGCTTAAATAATGATTTATGGCAATATAAAAACGTTACTTCTTAATAGCAGTTAATTAAGAAAGTAACGTTTTTTTGGCTCATCACCAAAAGTTGTGGATGACATTTGATAAGACCTATGTTTTGTATATAAGTTGATCTTCGTTACGACTGGTCGACTCCTTGGGGATTAGCAATAGAGGAACGAAGACTAAGAGCATCACATCCTGTGATAACGCCTTCGTGACCAATATCGTGCTGCTGCCGCTACGTTGCACTCACGCTTTCGCGCAAAAGACATCTGTTGGCCCGAGACCCTGCAGCGTAGCGGATGTTTTCTGTGCGAAAGCGTAGTGCTAACGTAGCGGCAGCAACAAAAGCGGCTCATCGGACGCCCCCAGGAAGCTTTGCTCTGTGCGAAAGCGAAGCGGCAGCAACAAAGCGCCCAGTTGGAACGGAAATCAACCACACGTTATGGTGATGAGCCGTTTTTTGTCCAACCAAATTCACCCATACTTCAACGGTAATCCCATTTCATGAGCAATTAATAAAAAGTCTTTTTTGCTTATTTCAAAATGACCAAATCTGAATTTATAGCCATATTTCGATTTATCTTCTACAAATTCTAAATAATCTAAGATCCTTTTTATTGGTACAGCCTTAGCATCTTTGTAAAAGTCTATATCTCTTCTAAAAGGAATAAAATTTTCTGCCATTTGAAACTCGTATATTCGCTCGTCTTTTACCCTTCCAATTGCGGTAAATGCTCTTACAGGTTCATTACAATCTAGACTTTTTTTAGGAGAATAATAAATAATCCAATCTCCTTTTTGCATTCGTTTCAAAGGTCTTTCTTTACCATGACATAACTGGCCGAATCCTCCCTCAACCCCTTTTTGTACATGATTAAGAGATACTACGCCAATCCAGTATTTCGTGTCTCTTTCAGGCGTAGGGAGAGGATTTTTATTAGGATATAATGACATAACTTCCTTCTCCTTTTATTTTGGATTCATTGTAAATGATTTAATTTTTTCATTATCAAGAATCAACTTTTCTTCCAAAGTCACTGGGTTTGGCAAACCATCCCAAGTAGTCGAAATGATAGCTCTACATTCTATATCATCACCTTCAATATTTTGGATCGTTAATTTAAAGCCTTTCGGCATAGGTGACATGTAAAAGTTCTGTATTTCTTTTTTTCCTTTAAAAGTTTGACCTTTAAAATTTTTTAATTCCCCATGATCTGCATACATGTCAGATAAGTCTTGTCCCTCTTCTTGCGCTCTTCTTAAATACTCCTTCATAACTTGCACTGCCTTCATATCTCATCACTCTTTCTTTTTTTATTTATAAGGTTTTAATCCCTATGAACGATTTTCATATACTTTTTTCATAATACTTTTCAATAGTTCTTTTTCTTCCAATGAAAGTACGTTTAAAACTTCATTCTCAGAAATCGCAAGGGTCTTCATTAATTCTTCTGCCAAATTTTCACCCTGTTCTGTAAGGCATATTAAATTCTCTCTTCTATTTTCTTGATTTTTCTCCCTATAAACATACTTTCTTTCTTCTAGACCATCGATAAAAAAGCGGACACTATTTTTATCCAACTTTAAAATCTGCCCTATTTGAATTTGGCTAAGTTTTTTTTCTTTTACTGCCATCATGATCCCGACTTCTCTGGATTTCATTTGAAATTTTTCGCTAATATATTGCTCGAGATTTCCCTCTAAAGCCTCCGCTAATTTAAAACTTAGAAAACCAAATGAATTCATTATATTGGTCATACTTGATACCTCAAATCTTTAGTATTTAAAAATGATAGTAATATTTTATTACTATCATCGATTGTTACATTTATACACATTATTTACAAGGTAAATTTTAACCTATCGCAAAAAATTCTCTAATTTCACGAAAGTTGCAATCTAAAATTAGCTCATCATCATAACGTGTGGTTGATTTCCGTTCCGACTGGGCGCTTTATCGCTGCCGCTTCACTCGCGATGCTCGCTCCAGGGTCACGGGCCAACAGATGTTTTTTGCGCAAAAGCGAAGCGGCAGCAGAGGGTTTTGTTTGTGCGAAAGCGCAGCGACAGCAACAGCACGATGTTGGTCACGAAGGCGTTATCACAGGATGTGATGCTCTTAGCCTTCGTTCCTCTATTGCTGACCCCAAGGAGTCGCCCAGTCGTAACGAAGATCAACTTATATACATAGCTCCGTTTTAACAAATGTTATCCCCAAGCTCTTGATGATAGCCCAAAAATAGAATCACAAAAAAAACGATGGCTCATTGCTATATAGCGATGAACCATCGTTTTATTAAGATCGTTTTTTCATGCCCTTTAATAGCTGGGCAACATTTGTGTCCTCTGCCTGTATTGGCTTTTCCTCTACATGCTGTTCTTTTTTCTTCGGTCTTGTTAGGAAGCCCCAACCAAAGCGTCGAATGGTTATATCAATGAAGAATAGTAGCATCCCTGCTAATAAAAGCCATGTTGCAATATTTTGGCGTTCCGCACCTTTTTTAGTAAATTCACGGAACGCTTCGCTTGGTTCTTTCAAAATAGAGCCGCCTGTTTGCTTTGTTAGTTCTTCGACTAGCTTTTCATTCACTGGACGTAATTCATATTCAGCACTATAAGGCACACTTTGGCCAGCCTGGTAAATAGCTTGTTCTTCATCGGCAATGCGGAAGAAGATTAGTCCTGGTTCTGCTTGTACGACTGCCCGAACTTGTGATGCTGAAATTGTTTCAAGCTGTGTTTCAAGTTCTTCACCCGCTTCATTGACAGCAACAATATCTAAGAACGCCGCTTCATTTGTTGGGTCAGTGATGACAAAGGAGCCGTCTGATTCTAGGCGTACATCATAGGCAACATCGTTATAGCTTGGTAGCATTTTTGAAATAAGCGTTTGCCAAAACGTGCCCCAATTTTGCCATCTTGTCCAGTCGCCCGTCCATTTTCCTGTCGAATCAGAAGTAAAGGCAAATGTTTTGCCAAGGCCATATTGCCATTCTGCAAGTACCGGATCTTCCTTCTCACTTTCTGCAATAACAGTAGTTCCCTGCTTTGCTGTCGTACCTATATAAGCATTCATTTTAGGTACCCCATTTGCAAATAGCGTATTCCAGCCAGATGCATTAAATATAGTTGGATAGAATGGGTTGTCTTCAATATATGTGCGTGAAATCATGGCCGTTTCACGAGATAAAATAGAGG
The DNA here is from genome assembly GCF_050277945.1 of Lysinibacillus sp. NPDC097214. NCBI lineage: Bacteria > Bacillati > Bacillota > Bacilli > Caryophanales > Bacillaceae > Lysinibacillus > Lysinibacillus sp. NPDC097214. Next base: position 41,310 of record NZ_JBNNSS010000003.1, on the reverse strand, counting down.
GGATCGTCTGCTCATCAATAACATCGTAAAAACGCCCACTGCCCATTTCACTTAGCGCTTCAAGTAAATTGACATCTGCATCCTGACCAATTGCAACTGTTGAAAGAGTCGTACCATTTTCTTTTCCTTGTGCAATTAAGTTTTCATAGTTACCCGACTGTGACTGTCCATCCGTTAATAAAATAATATGCTTACGCTGTAGCTTTAAATCGGCTAGATTTTCATAAGCTTTAGCAAGTGATCCATATATTTCAGTACCCCCACCTGGCGTTACAGATAAAATCGTATCTACAGCTTCTTCCTTATTGCCAAGTGGCCCTGTCTCAATAATTTCCCAAGGTCGGTCATCAAAGGCAATAAATCCGAGCGTATCCTCATCTCGTAGCATTTCAACTGAACGAGCGGCTGCTTCCTTAGCGAGCTCTAGCTTTGCTCCAGACATACTTCCAGAACGGTCAAGTACGATTTCCAGCCCTAATGATGGTAATTGCTCCTTACCTTTAATCTCCATCTCAACAGGTAGTAAAGTTTCGATTGGTGTTTTAAAATAGCCGCCTAAGCCAAAGCTATTTTCGCCACCGACCATTGTAAAACCGACACCAAAATTTTTCACTGCCTGCTCAATAACAGTCATTTTTGCCTCGCCTACTAAATGGCCTGGCACATTATCAAAAATGATTGCATTGTATTGTAAATAACTAGAAAGCTCATTTGGTAGACTTTTAGCATCTACAACATCATAGGAAATGGATTGAGTGCCAAGTGCTACTGCGATTGGTGATGGTGTTTCATAGCCATTAACAATTAGTAAATGTGGTTCACTTTGCACCATCGTGACGCTCGTTAATTTATTATTTTCTAAAATTGCATCTTGATCAACCTGCACGAGTGCCTCATATTTTACAAGCCCTTCAGCCGTTGCGGCATGTTTATACGTAAAAATATTTGAACCTTCTGCAAGCTCCACTGTCTCACGATGGATGAGCTGATCATTTTCGTATAATAATAGCTCACCTCGTTCTGCTACAGTTGCATTTATTTCAGTGACTAACTGCTGCTGTTCACCTGCATAAGCAACTTGTGGTGTTACAAAGCTTTTCATAGATACATCCTTAGCTACAGGTTTGTTAAATGACACTACATCAACACTACTATTCGATCCTTTAAACTTTGATGCAAATTCTAAGGCATCTCCTTTTGTTTCATTGCCATCAGTTAAGAGCACAAGCCTTGTTGCTTTTTTCGGATCTACAATACCTGAAGCGAGCTGTAGACTCTGTTCGATATTTGTTTGATCTGTTGCTTTTATAGCTGTAAACTTCGGCACTTCCTTTAAAGTATTCGATAACATAGCTTCTGTTTGTAATGTCGATGAAAAAGAATATATCCCTGCAAGCTGTTCATCCTTTTTCGACTGTAAACTTTCCGCTATAAAATTGGCCATCTCATCATCTGTACCATTCATCGAAGCAGAACGGTCAACTAAGAATAATACTTGTTCTTCCTTTACAGGCAATAAAATATAGGGCCCCGCAAGTGCAAAAACCAAACAGCATATTGCTACCATACGGATACCTAGAACGACGATATGACTTTTTTTAAGTCGCTGACGCTCACGCCAAAAGGTCCATCCAAAATACACGAGTAACGGAAGTAAAAGCAACAATGCTAATGGCATATCAATTCGTAAATCCACGACGTCGTTGCACCTCCCACTCTAATACAAGTAATACTAAGATGATAAGAATCAGCCAAGGTACGAACGAGGTTTTCGATATTTCTTTCTTCCCATTGTCCTGAAGCTCTCCAAGCGTATAGCTTGTTCCTTTTTCAATAACACGTTCTTGCGCTTGAAGCTGTACGATGAAGCGCTTTTCTTCATCGTTTGAACGAGCTGTATAAATTCCTGGTGTCATTGGAGCTGTTAATAGACCATTTGTAATGGACGTTAAAAACTCATCTTTCTGCGAATATATACTCCAATCACCCTGCGCTAAAGCAACTGCACGTTGCTCATTTGGCGAAAAAATACCAAGTGAACCAATTGACGCTGAAAGCTCCTGTTTGACACTCCATAAAAATAGTGGGAATGAAGGATGTAACGGCCAATCAGTATCTGCAATATCGGCTAATATAACAATATCCCCTTCAGGAGAGCGCTGAATAAATGGCTGGTCTCCAATTGATGCAATCGTTTTATAGTCGTCGAATCCAGGATATACGGCACTGACATAAACATCCTTTAGCTCACTAAATGCAAACAATGAATCGCTTGTCGTACCGATTTCCTCCGTAGCTTCAACTTTCTCAACGTCATCCCGTCCCAATAATACAATTGGCTTATCCATCTTTTCGAGTAGCGCCGTCTGATTTGTCACAACAGTGGCATCCTGATTGTCAATCAATTGTGAAGATGGAACAATTTTCACACTACTATTAATCGTTTGAAAACCTTTTTGAATAAGTTGATGCATACTTTGATCAACAACTACTTTTGAAGTTGCTGTTTGTAACAATACAGTTTGTGAATTATCAACAGCGTAATCGTCCTTAGCATCTATCTTGGCCGTCATAGTATCTTCTAACGGTAGGTCTTTAAAATTTTTGGCTACAGCTTCATTTGGAGGCAATGCGACACTCTCTGAAACTAACTCCTTACCTTTTGCATTTTCTATCGAAAGTGTTACTTGTTGCTCTTCGTCCGTATCATTTTGTACTTGTACAAGTGCCACTGCAGCAGATTGTCCATCTGTAGTAGCAGCAAAACGGGTAATTGCGATGTTGCTTAAATCTTTAGCAGCCCCTCTTACGATCCACTTCACTGTATCTTTTTCCATCGGTAATTGCTTTTTATCGAGCGCATCTGTAAAGACATAAATAGATGTTGGTGTATTACTGACAAAAGCCTGTGCCACATCAAGAGCTTTATTCATTTGAGCTGTTTCATAGGTTACGTGTAATTCTTGTATGGCTTTTTCAATATCTTTTGTATTTGTTTCTTGCTGTAATATAGCTTTTGGGGTATTACCTGTTGTAATGAGTGTCACGGGTCTTCCATCAAGCTCATTGACCAATGACAGCATTTCTTTTTTCTGTGTGTCAAATGTTGACTGCCCTTTCCCTGCTAACATTGTTGCAGACGTGTCTACAATGAAAATCGCCTGCGCGCCAACAATCGTTGACTTTTTAACATAAGGATTCATTAATGCTAGTACAAGTAAAAGAAGAGCTAGCAGTTGTAAATAAAGCAGAGCATTTTTTTGTAAATGTTTTAAGTATGGTGATACACGTGTTTCTTGCATAATTTCCGACCAAAAAAGTGTGGAGGATACGGTTTGATCGGTATATTTTTTTCGAAAGAAATAATATAGAAGGACAATGACCGGGATGATGGCCGTCCAGCTAAAAAGTATTTGACTAAAGCCCAATACGGCTCACCTCACCTAATCCAATGTGCTTTTAATAATTGTTGAAAGATGGCATGCTGTAATCCATCTTCTACTTTAAGCTGTAATTGTCGAACACCGAAACGCCGACAAATTGCCTCAAATTCCTCTTCATGTAATAAACGTCTTGCCAAATATGTGTCTAGAACTTTAGAAGACATCGTAACATTTACATCTCTGCCCGTTTCACGATCGAGTAAGCGCACATCACCCGTATATTCTGGTGATAGTTCTTCTTGCGTCACTATTTGCAAAATACGTACATCCCCTGCAAAGCGTGGTAGCCTTTTTAAAAGTTGCTCCCATTCCTCGATTGGCTCCAGTCCGTCCGTCACAATAAATAGTACTGTACTATCTTTAGGCAATGCTTTTAAAGCTCCCTGTGCGAAGCTATTTGTATAAGTTGCTTGCTCTATGTCTGTGACCACCTGTAAAAAGGCACGACGATACATGGCACCTTTACGACGAAATGGTGGCTTCACCTCATCCTGTACAAAAGAAAATGATAAGCGATCATCGCGACCAAGCACCATTAAACCAAGTGAGGCGACAATTTGCCGGGCAAAAGTCCATTTTGCTTGATCACCCATAGACTTAGTTGTATCTAGTAAAATGTGAACACGCATCTCTTGTTCATCCAAAAAACGTTTAATGAAGTATTTATCCGTTCTCGCAAAGACATTCCAGTCTACCTGACGAACATCATCTCCTAAATGATATTCACGAAAATCTGAAAAATCGAGTGATGCCCCGAAGCGTTGCGAACGGTGCGAGCCCTTGTGCTGCCCACGTAATTTGGAGGCCGTCGCTACTTGGAAGCGACTGATTTTCGCTAGCCAATCCTCGGGCAATAATAATTTTTGTGTCACCTATTAACACCTTGCTGTACTTTTTCTAAAATGACATCAATCACATCGTCTGCTGTTTTACCCGAAGCCTCCCCTTCATAATTCAACAGCATACGATGGCGTAACACTGGCTTCGCCACAGATTTAATATCTGCTACAGAAACGTGGAAACGTCCGTTCATAAGTGCTCTTGCCTTCGCTAATTTGATTAAACTTTGTAAACCTCGAGGGCCGCTACCATACATGGCATATTGCTTGACCTCATCAATGGCATCTACTCTCTCAGGATGTGTAGCCACAACAAGGTCCGTCGCAAATTCGAGCATTTCATCAGCAACAAGTACTTCCTTCACCATTTGCTGCGCTTCAATAAGCTCTTCTGTATTCATAATCTTTTGTAAGCCAATTTCCTGAGCACCTGTTGTACGCTTCATAATTTCCATTAGCTCACTTTTCTCAGGATACGGCACAAGAATTTTACATAGGAAACGGTCCATTTGTGCCTCTGGTAAAGGGTACGTTCCCTCCATCTCAATCGGATTTTGTGTTGCTAACACGAAGAATGGTTTTGCCATCTTCTTCGTATCTCCCAAGATCGTTACCGTTTTTTCACCCATTGCTTCAAGCAATGCACTTTGTGTTTTTGGTGTTGCTCGGTTAATCTCATCCGCTAATACCATTTGGCTAAAAATCGGACCTTGCTGGAACGTAAACTGCTGCTTGCCATCAGATGTGCGCTCAATCATACTTGTCCCTGTAATATCCGCTGGCATTAAGTCTGGTGTAAATTGAATTCGCGAAAATGATAAATCTAGCACTTCAGAAATTGTACGGATTAACATCGTTTTCCCTAAACCCGGTAGGCCCTCTAATAATGCATGCCCATCAGCAAGGACTGCGTATAATGTATAATCAATTGCTTCCTCTTGTCCGACGATAAAGCGATGAATTTCTTCCTTTACTTGTAGTAATTTCGTACTCATTTCAACATATTGTTGCTCTGTAAATGCCATTCCTTTTCCTCCTACTGAGACTCAATTGACGTGAAATAAGATTGCACGACATTTTGTAAATCCTTCGGTAATTGTAAACGCTCTGAGCTTTCTAAATAGCTATCTTTATAGGAGCCTATAACTTCCTCATATGGACGGATAGAACCTTTAGTAATAGGGCCATTTCCTTGTTGCTCTGAAACATGTGATCCATCACCTAATGCTCCACTATCAACTGAAGTCTGACTAGAACCACCCAATCGTTTCGGTGTCGTTAATAAATCGCGGCCACCCTGTCCTGTGCCTGCACCGCTACCACCTGCTGATCCAGAACCATTGCCTTTGCCCTGACCTTGACCTTGACCCTGACCTTGACCTTGACCCTGACCTTGGCCGTTCCCTTGACCTTGCCCTTTTCCTTGTTGAGTGCTTTGACTCGATCCTTGTCCCTGACCTTGACCACTAGGCTGTTGAGAACCATTTTGTGAATTAGGTTGGCCTTGTTGCCCTGTTTGACCTTGCTGATTACTCGGCTGTGAATTCGCTGAAGACTGTTGATTTTGATTTGAATTAGCATTGTTTTGCTGATTGTTATTGGCACTATTGGCACTCGCAATAGCATTTTGTAAGGAATTACTTGCTGGTTTCCCAAGCTTACTCATAGCTGTCTGAGTAGCATTTGCATTTTGCGTTAGCTCCTGCTGCATTTGGGCAAGCTCTTTCAATTGCTCCACTTCTTCTTTCGATAAGCCTTTCTCGTCAGAAGCGCCATCCTTACTAGCCGTTTGCTTATCTTTTAATTGTTGTTCCTTTAAAGCAAGCTCCTTTTGCTTTTTCACGACTTCACGTAATGCTTCTTCAGCTGTTTCTGCCTCTTTTAACGTATTTTGCAGTTCTTTTAATTGCTCTTTCACTTCTTTTGTTTCTGCTGTTTTCTCTAATTTAGCAACTTCCTTCTTAACGTCCTCAATGACAGCCTTTTCTTTTTCCACTTCAATTGCTTCAATTTGTGTAGCTGCTGGGAACATATAAAGAATGGCTAGTACGACAGCTGTTCCAAATAATCCAATCAATGCTTTTGGACGGAATAAGTTTTTCTTTCGAGACTTAAAGTCAGCAAACGCCTTTTCAACATTTTCTACCGCTTTCGTTAATAAAGATTGAACGAGTGGGTCTTGATCATCCTCGAACGATAAGGCTGTCACTAGCTCATTGTGAGAAAAATAATCATCCAGTATATGCAATGCTGCCTTTTCCTTTACACGCTTCCACCACATAAATAGTACGGTTGCTAGTATGACAACGAAAAAGGTTGCAAGAGCCGTTTGGCGATAATACGGCCAAACAAAGAGCCTTGAAACGAGGAAGAGGGAAGCACTCGAAAGCAATGCCAAAAACAAGCCGTACTGTGCAATTGGAATGCTTCTTTCTACTGTTAAACTCTTCTTAGCACGTTGAATATATTTTCGTAATTGCTTACGATGCTCCATAAGATTTCCTCCTTATCGGTTGCTTTTCATATTGGCACGTAATTTTTTAATCGCAATAGTTAAACAAAAAACAATAATCAATGAATAGGCTATTAAGTAACTAATCCATACAGGTAATTCCACTCCCGAAATTTGTGCTAACGCATCGCCCATAGATGGAGAAGTAAGCGTCAGCATTAATGCACCTGGGTTAATAGAAGCCCAAAAGTAAGCCATATAAGAAGTCGTCGTACCTACGGCAGTATTACCCATTTGATGGAAGGCAATTGTTAAAAAGAAGAAAAACGCTGTGATGCCACCTAAAAAGATAATCGAACCATACGTAGAAATCATCGCAACAATTGTTCGCTTTGTAATAGTTGAAAACATAACACCAATACTTCCAATTGCTACGACTGTTAATAAATAAAATAAAAATATCGAGATTAATTGAGATGGTGATACGCCACCAAATAAAAATACTAAACTATATAGTGGTAACCCCGCGATTAGCATTAATACTAAAAATGCTACCGAGGACAATAATTTTCCGATGATGATTTGGGTCGAGCTTTGTGTCGTTGTTAGTAAAATATTTAATGTTTGCCTTTCCCTTTCGCTACTAATTGCACCGGCCGTTAAGCTTGGTGTAATGAAAAGAACAAGAGCCATTTGTAATATTGTTAAAACCGCAAACATCATAAAGCTTGTTTCTGGTTTAAAGAAACCCTTGCCTGTAAATCCAGTAGTGATAAGCAAAAACCCTGCGATAAAAATACAAATAACCGCTAAATAAAACATTAAACCTGAAAAGCTTTTAAAAGAACGGAAGCGCAACTTCAATTCTTTTACGAATACTGGATTATAAAATCGTTCCATCATTGATTGTCCGCTCCCTTCGTAATAGCCATAAAGACGTCCTCTAAATCTTTTTCCTCTTCACTTAACGCATAAATAGGTAAATTCGCAAGTATAGCTTTTTTCAATAGTGCTACCTGATCAGCATCTGTTCCGCGGTAGTTAAAGGCTATCTCTAAGCGATTCTCCATTATATCGATAGAAGAGATCAGTGGATCCTCCTCCAAAAATGCACGTACCTCGTTTAAACAATCCGTTACTTTAACTACGATACGCTTCTCCCCCTGGAGCTGTGCTTGAATGGAAGCCACATTACCATGAGCGATAAGCTTACCATTATCAATTACACCGATTTCATCACACATTTCTGCAAGCTCAGGCAAAATATGTGAGGAGATTAAAATCGTCTTTCCCATGGATTTTAAATTCCGTAAAATATCACGCATTTCTATGCGTGCACGTGGATCCAAACCTGATGCAGGTTCATCTAAAATTAATACTTTAGGATCGTGGATAAGAGCACGTGCTAAACATAGACGCTGCTTCATCCCACGTGACAGTAAATCAACATAGTCATACCGTTTATTTGTTAAATTTACTAGCTCTAGCAGCTGTGGAATAAGTACTTTTCGTTCGGCTGCCCCAATGCCGTAGCTGGCACCGTAAAAGTCTAAGTATTCGTCTACTTTTAGTTGATCATAGACACCAAAGAAATCTGGCATATAACCAATTTGTTTTCGTACTTCCTTTGGTTCCTTAATAACGCTTTTCCCATTAATAAGAGCATCGCCTGAAGTTGGAGACAGCAACGTTGCTAAAATCGAGAATGTAGTCGATTTCCCTGCCCCATTGGCACCTACAAAGCCAAAGACAACCCCTTCCTCCAAAGATAGATTCAAATGATCTAGTGCTGTAAAGGAGCCATACCTTTTCGTTAAATCACGAATTTCAATCATTATTTCGCCACTCCCTTCAGCTCTACATCTGGTAATTTTGTTTCATCACCCGTTTGATCTGGTCCAAATTTAACCTCAATTAACAATTCATCATTTTCATTGAAGTATTTTTTTACATTATCTGCAAACACCTGTTTCGTATCTACCAATGGCTCATAAGTTTTCGTCTCGTTATTCCAAATCGATAGCTGCATACGATTGCTATCCTTATTCGAAATCGTCAGTTCGTTTAATGTTTGAACTACATTCATAAAATGATCTGGCATCGCAATGGATACTTCATATGAACCATCAGACAAGCGCCAATTATTTAACTGTTCATCCATTTTTTCAGCATACGAATTAGGAGATAATGGGTTTACTGAATACGTAAAGTTGTTACGTTTCATCGTGAATGGACCTGATAGCTCTACTTTGCCATCAAATGGCTGAACAAAATAAGTAAGAGGAGACATATCGGCACCTTTTTCCAGCTCAACCCCAGCAATAGCTTGATCAGCCCATGCTGTAATGACAGGCTTCTTATCACTTTCTACAAGCGGTAATGCCATCGTTTTCATTGATTCGATACGTGAAGGATTCACTTCTTCCTTCTTCGTTGGATAAATACCGTAATTGTAATTAATAAAAGCAGATGGTTTTTGAAGAACTGTTGCTTTTAGCTCTTTATCGACTTTAAGTGTACCGTTCGCTTCAATGTCGCCAAGTTTAACTTCTTTAATGCCAGAGATTAACGTAACGTCCTTTAGGGCAAACGGGAAATTATTCTTAATTGTCCCAGTCAGCTTTTCATTTTTTAACGTAATATCGATATCCATTTTGCCAATATTTTGTGCCGCCGTCTTCCCTGCAAACGACTGAATAGACCAATAGCTTAAATCACGTAGTGTTAACGTTGACCCATTGGCATTTTCCTTAATATAGGATATTTCATGTAAATCCTCCATTGTCCCTGCGAAATTATTAGAATTTCGCAGCGCGAATGCACTTGTATTCTTATCTGTATTCACAACAAAATCACCACTACGATTTGTTAAAATGGACTCTACATAATAACCATTTAAACTACTATCTGCATTTATTTTATAAAATGCAGATTGTTGAATTTGCGGTTGCCCAATTCGATCTTTTGCACCAAAAATAAATAGAGCAATAGATAACACAATCGATATCGCAGGAATGATCCACCATGCATGCTCACGTTTGTCTATTTTCTTTAAAATGAAATATAAAATAGGTCCGATAATTAAAATATATAAAATGATAACAATGAGCATATAGCTAACAGATACTTCAAACGAAGGGAATAATTCATTTATATAACTCAGGTCATTTGAAATTTGCTCCAGCGATGACTGTCCATGAACCACTTGTTGTGACATCTTTTGAATATTTATCAATTTCGCCACTAATGATGGGTAACCAGCCATAGACGCAAGTGGTTGGTCCCCTAAAGAAAAGGCTGTTTGAATAATTTCTCCACTGCCCACTTTTTTCTTAGACGCTAAAATCTTATTGTTTTCTGCTAATACAGGAATACTTCCTTGATTTTCAGTTGCTCCATAAATAGAAATAGGCTGTGTAAAAGCTCCTCCGCCTGATAATTTCGATAGGCTATCTGCGGAAACAGATGTCATTTGTTGTGATAATGTTAATGGTAAATAATCCTTAAAAATCTCTGCTGTAGCATTTAATTGATCAGCAGCTCCTATTAATAATGTTCCACCATTCTGTACCCATTTTAGTAAAGACTCTTGTTGCTTTTGGGATAAATCAGCACTAGCAATTTCATCGATGACGATAACATTCGCCATTGCAAATCCTTGTGTATCCTCTGGCAATGTGTAATCCTTGATTTGCTTTAAATTGAACACTTCAACATTATTTTGAGGAGCTAATTGAGAAAGGCGCAAAAATGCTGATAAACGATCACTTTTATCCGTTAATGTATAAATAAAAACGGATGAAGGATCTAAAAGATTACTTTGTAGCTGCTTTGTTCCTTTATATGCAACCTTTTTTCCTTTTTCTATGCCTCCTTCAAAAAATGCAAACACATCTGAATTCGAGTAATTATAGTTATCGATACCATCTAGATAAATATCAAATGTTTTTTCTTCTCCTGCCGCTATATCTATCGGAAGCACCTTTGCTGTTGCAGCTTGATAGGAACCGGAAGCATTGATGACCATATCTCCAGAAAAATCTGCACCAATATTTTTTACTGTTACTTGAAGTGGCACAACTGATTGGTATTTAGCCTTACCTGCAATCCCTACTTTAGCCTGTACTTCTAACGTAGCAGTTGCAGTAGCACTCGCCTGCTCCACAGGCAGAATAAGGCTAATCACAAGCATGAATAGTAGTATGAGTGCCGTTATATTCGTTTTTTTCAAAAACTCAACCCCTTTTTATACAAATTGATGGTTAAATAATTATACGTTTTATTTTGCATTTTGTTCCATTTCTTATGACATCTTCATGAATATTCATAAACTCTTAAGAATTAGCTAATCAATAAGGTTAGGCATGTCATTTGTCAAAACTTAGATTGGAGGCTGGGTGACACCTGGGGATTAGCTTCGCAGATTAGACCCTGAAGCGAAGCGGCAGCAATAAAGCAACAAAGCGCCTAGTCGGAACGGAAACCAACCCAACTTTATAGCAATTGGTTGCATTAATAAATTTTTGTTCATTATTGCATGTTAGGAATGACATTCTCTTAAAACGTATGTGATATGAATTAGTTGATTGGAGTGGAGACTGGGCGACTCCTTGGGGATTAGCGTCACAGATGAGACCCTGCAGCGAAGCTAAGCGGCTCATCGGACGCCCCCAGGAAAGCGCCCAGTCGGAACGGAAATCAACCTCACGCTATGGTGAGATTAAAAATTGGCTAAAAAAAGCAGCCCCTAGTGAAAATAATCACTTGAGACTGCCTTGAGAGTATTCTTATTTCGTATAATCAAACAAACATCGTGCATGGTCTTGTACTACCTCTACGAAAGCCTCTACTTGTCGTAACTCAAATGAGGATTCATAGCCAATTAACCAAGTATCGCGCGTTAAACCAAATTCTTTTTCATTATTAGTTAATGCTATTTTATTAATACCATCATTATCATTTAACGTTATTGAAGGCAAAATAGCATAACCGATACCATTCAATGCCATTTGCTTACAAATTTCAATTTGATCAACTAAAATTTGTTTGCTTGGATTTGAAGCGAAATGCTGCCGCCACCATTGTTGAATTTCCTGATAGTAATTGGAATCACTTTTAAATTGAATAAAAGGTCGGTCTGTCGTCAGAACATCTTCTATCGTTTTTAACTCTTTATCTACTAAATAAAGGGTGTCACGAAAAAGGTGAATTTTTTCCCCTTTCCAATCAACCTGCCCACGTACAATCCCTACATGAGCCTCACCCTCATAAAGTGCTTCTACAATTTCAGAGCTCCAACCGGTCATAAGAGAAATTTTTGCCTCAGGATATTTCGATACAAAATCCTTTAATATGATCGGAAGCCAGTTTTGTCCGACAATCGATGCACAGGCAATCTTCAATGTCCCGTTTACTTTCGTCGTTAGTGATTGGATTGTTTCATAAATCTCTTCTTTTTTGCTGAGCATTTCTGTTGCATAGGCAATAATAAGCTCTCCAGCAGGTGTCGCCGTAAGTCCTTTTTGCGAACGAATAAATAACTGCGTGCCCCAGTCTTTTTCAATAGTTTGGAGCCTTTGAGAAAGTGCTGGTTGCGATAAAAATAAACGTTCTGCTGCTTTACGCATATTACGTTCCTCTGCTAGTACTTTTAAAACTTCAGCCTCCGTTGCCATCAATCAGTAAACCTCCGATACAAGCAAAGAGGGCCTCATGATTTTCATCTGAGTCCCCTCTTAAACTACTACTCTTTTTGATAAATATATTTTTTCAATTGCTTTAGAATAACTCGTCTCGTTAAAATTCCTGCAAATGTTCCATCTTCGTCCACAACACATAAAAAGGCGTGGTTAATAACTAAGTCTAGAGCCCGCTGAAAAGTATCCGTCAACTTTAATACAGCGATATCTTTATCCATTATCGTATCCACTTTAATATCGGGTAGCTTTTCATATTCAATATGTTCTAGTCCAAGAATGGATTCAGTAATCATTTTCATACTTAGTAAACCTTGAAGTCGATATTTCAAATCTAAAACAGGTATCGAAGAATACCCTGTACGTGTCAGTACTAGGAGTGCATGTTCCGCACTATTTCCACTTTGTACATGCGCAACCTTTTCAGATGAAATAATAAATTCACTAATTGGCATTGCTAATAAGTCTTTGCTGTTAGTTGAAATCATGAACTTCTTCTCCTTTTCTGTCCCCGCTTTGCAGAACAGGATGCTTCCCTTTTATCATATCATAACTTTTCCTTATATGACCACGACAAGGCCGAGAAGAGTTTTTATTAGCAACGAATTATTTAAGCAATTTGAAGCAAAACTAAGTATCGAAAGTGCATATATAAAGAGGGTTTCACCTGAGGGAAATGGAAATATCTTCATTCAGCTATATTGAAAAATATGAACTGAATGAAGAAAAAAATCTTTTTAATAGCCAGCCTTACTCCAATAATAAAAAATCATTATCCCTAGAAAAAGTAAAAAAATGATATATACCCAAACAACCGGGTTGAGCATCGTCGAATACTCTTCAACGGTTTCTGAAATCGGCGTATCATTTTCCGATTTCCGCTGAGACGTCATTTTGGCAATCTTCAGCGTTGACACAAGCGAAATAGCAGAAATAATCGTAATGGCAATAAGAGCCGGTATTAACCACATACCCATCGGCAAAACTCCTTTCTTTACCCTTAGTATGCGTCAACCCAGCTCTCCATTATGCAAAGATTTTTTGTTATCAATTATCCCCGGCATAATTACATCCGGAATCGGCTTTGTGTGAAGTTAGAATGGATACTGATTGAGCCATTGCCCGCCATCAAGTGTCACACATTCCCCATTCATATATCTTGCCTTATCAGACATCATAAATGTTGCCAAATCAGCAATTTCTTCAGGCGTCCCTATACGACCTAACGGAACAGAGTCCAATGTACGAGCAGCTGCAGCCTCTGACTCCCAAAGCTTATCTGCACCACCTGTACGCTCAATTGGACCTGGAGCAATTGCATTGACTCGAACGCCATATTGTTTTCCCCATTCAACAGCCAACGTTCGAGTCATTGACAATACACCCGCTTTCGCTGCTGCAGAATGAATAACACCAGCTCCTGCACTCCATGCGTAAGTTGCAACCATATTAAGAATAGATCCTTTAATATTATGTTGAATCCAGTACTTACCGACCGCAGAAGAACAAAAGAATGTCCCATTTAAAACGATATCAACAACAGTCTTCCAACCATTTGGTGATAAATCCTCTGCACGTACGATAAAATTCCCAGCTGCATTATTCACAAGCCCATCAACCTGTCCAAACTTTTCAACAGCAAATGCTAACATTGCCTCCGCATGCTCAGGCACTCGAACATCCATTTGGAATGTTTCAATCGTATTTCCCGCCTCTAAAATAAAAGCTTTCGCCTCTGCCAACCGCTCCTCATTTCGACCTGTAATGACAACATTTGCCCCTTCAGCAACGAATTGCTTCGCCATATAAAGCCCCATTCCATTTGATCCACCTGTAATAATAATTGTTTTCCCCTGCAACATACGATTTCCCCTTCCGAAAAATGAATGATGATTCACTTAAAATATTACTATATTTTCTCGAATATGTCATATTAATTCTACAAACCAACAGAGTGGATGCAAGATTGAAAGGTCTTGCTAGCTGGGATTCTTATGTTGCTGGGTATTCGCGGGTGTTTTATTGCTATGCGCGGATTTCCGCTTCTCTTTCGCGGGTATTTCACTGCTACGCGCGGGTTTTCTCTTCTCTTCCGCAGGCACTAGACTCCATTAATCTTGATTACTCGCTCTAGTGGCTTCCTTTGAAATATTCACTTTCCAGAAAACTATAGTAGTGCTATCTCTGACACCATTTTTTTTGATATTCTTTAACATTGACCCAATGCTTTCTTTATCCTTAGCGTTACAAAAGGAATTGTAAATGTTAATCGGGTTAGCGTATGGTTCATGAGGACATTCAAGTAAGCCATCTGTGGTTAGAAATAGACGATTTTCTCCTTTTCTTAATTCTTTAATTCCAACGCTATAGCAAGGGACGTCCTGTTCAAACGTGTTGATTTGTCCTATCCATTCATAAAATTGCCTTTGATTTAATTGAAACTGACCTAATGCAGCCAATTCTTCGTGAAATAAAAAAAGAACACAGTCTCCAACTGAAAACCACCATACATATTTATCCTTTCTTACGACAATTAAACATGCAGTTTCTCCGGTAATATTCCTGCAAACAGACAAGAACTCTTCCGATTGAAATATAGTTAAAATCTTCTCTTCAATCCTTTTAAAGGTTTGATGGTTTGTCGGTAAAGATAATAAATGTTTAATTCCATTTTTATGATAAAAAAATTGTTCGATAATTATTTGGGCACTCTCAGATGTATTATGAGCATCCAATAAAACTGAGAATTCCCAATCTTGCTTTTCATCTAGCCATACTAAGCAACCGTCTTCGTTTTTATATTGTCCTGCATCGGAGTTACCGCCATATCGTCCAACAATAACATGTTTGATTTGATAAAGATTTGGATGATCTATGAAGTTGTCCTGGCTACCTATCCAGCTAAAATCTTCTACGGATTTACTCATACGCATTATTCTCTAGATATGTTTTTATTCGAGTACAAAGCTTAACAACTTCGCTATTGTCGCCCATCGGAGCATCTTCCCAATCATAAACATCATTTGGTCCCCAATACTGTTGAGGGGTATGAGGATATCGAGGAACTAAATGCATATGTAAATGTGGCACTGAATTCCCAGAAACCAATGAATAGATATGCTCTGCCTTTTCACATCCAATTATTGCCTTACTGACTCTAGCCATAATGACACCAAATGCTTTTGCCTCGTCTATAGTCATATCTCCTAGAGTAGGAGCATGTCTTTTTAAATCAATCATGATATGACCTAAATAATTAGGTGCTCCATTTCTGTCTATATGCCCAACATAAACATATTCGTCTTCATAAATCATGACCCCTGAGGTTTGAATGTTGCCCTTGTGTTTATTGCAAATAAAACATTGTTCCATTAAACCCATCCCCTTAGTGTTTCAAAATTATAATATGCAATTAATAAAAAATAGAGTTACAAATTACATATGATTTGTAACTCTATTTTAGACAGATTCCTTTCGTAACCCTAAAACTCATAATGATAGGCAATTTTATAAAGTTCCATAAGCTCTGCCTCTGTCGGAACTTTAGGATTATTTCCGGGGCTACCGCTGGCAATTGCATCAGCTGCCATTTTCGGAATCGCATCGTAAAAGGAATCTTCATTAATGCCCCATTGTTTTAAATTACCTATATCCATCTTCTTGCACATTTCCTTAATCGAAACAATAGCTAAATCGGCAAGCGCTTCTTGAGATAACTGCTCATTATCTTTATTGAAAAACTTACCGAGATCCGCGAGCCGATCGACACAAGCATCCTTTGAAAATTCTAATACTGCCGGTAAGAGCATGGCATTTGAAATACCATGAGGTACATGGAATAATGCTCCTATTGGTCGAGACATGCCATGTACTAAAGCGACAGAAGCATTTGAGAATGAAAGACCTGCTTGCATGGAGCCTAGCGACATTGCTTCCCGAGCATCAATATCATGACCTTGCTCGTAAGCTTTTAAAATATTATGAACGATTAACTCCATGGCTGATAGTGCAAGTACATTCGAGTAAGGATGTGCTAAACGAGATAAATAACTTTCAATAGCATGACTTAATGCATCGATACCTGTCGCCGCAGTGATGGAGGGTGGAGAGGTAACCGTTAAAATCGGATCTACAATAGCGATGTTTGGCATAAATGCAGGCTGCTTAATCATCATTTTCACTTCATTTTTCGTATTAGTAATGACTGTTACATCCGTCGCTTCTGAGCCAGTCCCCGCAGTTGTCGGTATCGCAATATGTGGAATCGGTGCTTGCTCTGCGATTTTTGCCAGTTTCATATAATCGCCAATATAGCCACCGTTCGTTGCAACTACTGCAATTGCTTTGGCTGTATCGATACAGCTCCCGCCACCGACAGAAATAATAAGATCACAGCCCTCAGCTTGTAAAATATGAAGCCCCTCTGCTACATACGTATCCACTGGTTCCGTTGTTACGCCTAAATATGAAAATGTTTCTACTCCATTAGCTCTTAATAAAGTGCTACATTGATTAACAAAGCCTAAGCTATCCATGATCGGGTCACTAATGATAAGAGCCTTAGTCCCTAATTTTTTTGCGTATTCGCCTAGTTCATTAAAAGAATCTCGACCATAAACGATCGTTCCTGGCGAATGAACCGTATAGATTGTTTTTGTTTGAATCATATTTCACCCTCCTAAGCTATTGTGCTGTATAACCGCCATCCAAAATAATTGCTTGACCTGTTAACCCCTTTGCCATATCACTAGCTAAATAAAGCGCAAGTCCTGTAATTTCCGATACATCTAGTAAACGTTTTTGAGGAACGAGTGGATAAAGTACCTGCTCAAGCACTTCCTCTACTTGGATTCCCCTTGTTTTTGCTAACTCCGTAAACTGATTACGCACTAATTCTGTATCGACATACCCTGGACAAATCGCATTCACTGTTATATCTTCATTTGCTACCTCCAATGCAGCAACTTTTGTTAAACCAATAACGCCATGCTTTGCCGCATTGTATCCAGCCTTACCGGCAAACCCGATAACGCCATTAATGGATGCCATATTAATAATGCGTCCAAACTTATTTTTCTTCATATGCGGTAACACATATTTCATTGCTATAAAAGGTGCAACAAGCATCACTTTTTGCATGGATTCAAAGATTTCTGTCGCGAAATCCTCTATAAGAGAAACATGCTGAAACCCTGCGTTGTTAATGACAATATCTATTGTCTTGAACTTTTGAACCGTAAAGTCAATCGCATCACATATTGCCTGTTCATCCGTAACATCACATGTGTATGCAGTTAATTGCGGATTGTGTTTAATCACCTCCGCTAAAAGCTGTTCATTCATATCTGTTATCACTACATTCGCTCCCTGTTCAGCAAACGCTAATGCCATAGATAACCCAATACCACGTGCTGCTCCAGTAATAAAAACTGTTTTTCCTTTCACGCAATCCCTCCTGAGAATAAAGGATTATACCTATTATTTGAGCCATTTAAAAAGAGCTGTAAAAGAATACAGCTCTTCATTTGTATTAGTCGTTATTACTTGGGAATGCAAACGTAGATGCTGTCGATGCCTGACCTGTCATCCAACGCTCTGATATTGTTTTTGTTTTTGTGAAGAAGCGTGCTTGATCTGGGCCAAACATATGACCTTCTCCGAAGCGAGAACCTTTAAATCCAGCAAAGTTATGGTAACCAACAGGAATTGGAATTGGTACATTCACGCCCACCATACCAACATCGATTTCTGTTGTAAATTTACGAGCTGCTAAACCGTCATTCGTAAAGATTGTGACCCCATTTCCAAGCTCATGCTTATTAATAAGTTGGATGGCTTCGTCCAATGAATCAACACGTACAACATTTCGAGCTGGACCGAATATTTCTTGTTCATAAATTTCCATGCCTGGTTTTACGTTATCTAGCAATGTTGGCCCTACAAAAAATCCTTTTGACTCTTTGACAATATCGAGTTCACGACCATCACAAATAACTGTTGCCCCTTCAGACTCGCCTCGTTTGATAGCCGCAATAATCGCTTCCTTCGATTGCTGTGAAATGACAGGGCCAAAGTCTGACTCTGGATCTGTATATGAACCTACCTTCAAGTTAGCGATTTTCTCCTTTAAGATTTCAACAAGACGATCTGCTGTATCCTTTCCGACAGGCATAATCGTGGAAATGGCCATACAACGCTGAGAGGCTGCCCCATAAGCTGCTCCGATAAATGCATTTGCTACCTGATCAAGATCCGCATCAGGCATCACAACCATATTGTTTTTCCCTCCACCAAGCGCTGTAACACGTTTACCGTATTTCGAGCCTGTTTCATAAATATATTGGGCAACTGGTGTCGATCCTACAAATGAAATTGCTTGTACAATCGAGTTTTCTAATAGTTCATTTACTGCATCTTTATCTCCATTTACTACCGTCCATATACCATCTGGTAACCCAGCTTTTTTCCAAAGCTCACTCACGTACAAAGCAGTCATAGGTACACGCTCGGAAGCTTTTAAAATAACTGCATTGCCGACAGCAATTGCCATACTTGTTTGTGCTAAAGGCACCATGATTGGGAAGTTAAATGGCGAAATAGCCGCTACTACACCTAATGGATACTTTGCAGAGTAGGCATTAATCTGACCACCGACATTGACAGAATACTCCCCCTTCATTAAATGAGGTGCACCAATAGCTAAGTCAACAGACTCCAAACCACGTGTAATTTCGCCTTTCGCATCCTCAAT
Organism: Lysinibacillus sp. NPDC097214; assembly: GCF_050277945.1. NCBI lineage: Bacteria > Bacillati > Bacillota > Bacilli > Caryophanales > Bacillaceae > Lysinibacillus > Lysinibacillus sp. NPDC097214. Next base: position 22,129 of record NZ_JBNNSS010000003.1, on the reverse strand, counting down.
TGTTTTACCGCTCTCTGTACAAATAATTTGTAAAAGCTCCTCCATATTTTCAGTAATAAGATGACGGAACTTTAATACAATCTCAGCACGTTTAGCTACTGACGTATCTCTCCACTGCGGAAATGCTTCCTGTGCTTTATCAATTGCCTCCCGAGTTTCTTCTACAGTTGCAAGTGGCACCTTGGCAATCACCTCACCCGTCGTAGGATTGTATACAGAACCAAAGCGATTACTTTTTCCTTCCACAAGCTCTCCACCAATGAAATGTGTTAATGTTTTAACCTCATGTGCTGTTGTCATATTTATTGTCCCCCTTAAAATTGTTCAATTTTAGACTTAAAAAGCTATAGAAATATCATTTTGAAAATCCAATGCACACTAGCCAACTCCAGTTTTTTATCGTAACATTAGTACGATAAAATTCGAATGACCACAGTCATTGACTTCGGTCAATTAAATCATAATCAAATTAATTCCATATCGTCAATCAAAATTTTTATATTTTCAGAATTTTTAACAAAAACATTTTATTCTATTTTTATTCGGAGGAATACGAGAACATGAATTCATTAACGAGCCGTCAAAAAAAGGCATTAGAAACACGGGAAAAGTTACTCAAAGCATCATTAGATTTATTTTATAAACATGGATTTGAGCATGTATCTATTGAACAAATTACGAAAGCATGTAATGTATCGAAGGGAACGTTTTACACCCATTTCCCATCTAAGTACGATGTTATTTTAGAAAAATTTAAGGAACTTGATAGTTTTTATAGCACTGTAGAAAAAAATATCGACTCTACTTTACCAGCAAGCGAAAAAATTTTAACGCTTTATAAAGAGCAGATGATGTATTTAACAAACGTTGTAGGCAAGGATTTAATGCGCACAGTCTATACTGCGGCGATGACAAATCAAGTGGAACAAGATCATTATTTAATTAATCCACAAAGAACAATATTCCAAATTATTAATACCTATATAGAGGATGGCGTTCGACTTGGAGAATTTCGTCAAGATTTGCAGGTTACTCAAGTGCAGGCTATTATTCAGCGTTGCATGCGTGCAAATGTCTATGATTGGTTAATTCATAATGAAGACTTCAATTTATCAGTCGAAATGGCGCAATTTACAGTTATTGTGTTAGATGGATTGAAAGTAGACAATAAATAGCTAATTTTAGAAGAGTTTGCATAGGTCGAAACTGCTTGAGCTCGGGTGAAGCTATTTTCTAATCCGGTTGTATCTTCGTTCGCTCAGGCTACCGGGAGAAGTGATCAGGTTGAGCCACTATTCGATCGGGTAGCCCGGAGAACTGATCGGGTTGAGCCACTATTCGATCGGGTAGCTCGGAGATTTGATCGGGTAATCGGAAGAAGTGATCAGCTCAAGCTTTTTTTGATCGGGTTGAGCCTACTCGAATTGTACCTTCGTTTCGCCTAGATCTCCCAAGCCTCTACAACAAAGTAGCACTTCACCCAATTTCATGATGAAGTGCTACTTTGTTTGTTGGCTTTAGCTAACAAAATATTTATTCACAATAGTTTCTACGGGTAATGGCTTGTTATATAAATAGCCTTGCCCTTTTTGGCATCGGTGGCGTTTTAGAAAATCAACTTGTGATGGTTCCTCGATCCCTTCAGCTACGACCTCCAACCCCAAATTATGGGACATTGAAATGATGGCTTTAATAATGGCCTCATTTTTATCATCTTTTGTAATATCCGCTATAAACGATTGATCAATTTTTATAATATCTATCGGATAACGCTTTAAATAGCTTAGAGATGAATAGCCCGTTCCAAAATCATCAACGGAAACATAAACACCTAGCTGCTTCAATTCGGTTAAAATTGAAAATGTTTCATGGACATTTGTCATGGAGCTTTCGGTAATTTCCACCTCTAATAATTCAGGTGGGACATTATATTTTTTCAAGGCCGCTTTAATTTTCCGAGCAAAATTTTCTTTTCTAAATTGTTTTGGCGAAATATTGATGGCAATTCGTACTGGTCGATAGCCATTCATCCGCCACTCTTTTTGATAACGACACACCTCGTCAATAATCCAATCACCGATTTCAATGATTAAGCCTGATGCCTCTGCAATAGGTATAAACTGTGCAGGAGACACAAAGCCAAATTTTCGGTTATTCCATCGTAATAATGCCTCAAAGCTATTTATACTATTATTCGTTAAATCCATTTGCGGCTGTAAATGAATACTTAGTTCATTAAATTCGATAGCACGACGTAAATGCGCCTCCATCAGTGCCTCATTTGCAAAAATAGTTGTCGTATCTTCACGATAGTAACGGTAGTGTGAACGACCATGCTCTTTTACAGAAAATAATGCTTTATCTGCTTTACGTACAAGTGTTTCTAAATCTTTGCCATCCGCGGGACTTTGGGAGATACCAATCGACACGCTAATAAAATATTCCTGCCCATCAATTATGAATGGCTGTTTTAATGCATCTAAAATAGCGTTAGCCGTCTGTTCAATTTTGTTGACGGTTGCATTTTTTAGAACAAAAATAAATTCATCGCTATTATAACGATAAAGAGAGCATTTTGAGTAACAGAGCTCATGAAGTCTTTGACTAAACATTCGTATAAGTTCATCCCCCTTACTTTCACCAAGGGATTCATTAAACTTCTTAAAACGATCAATATCCATTAAAATAATAGCGGCTTGCTTATTTTGCTTCTTATCATTTAAATGTTGAAGCCACTGTTCCTTTAAAGCCTTACGATTCCAAATACCCGTTAATTCATCCATTAATGCTAGGTAATAAAAGGCCTGATGATCATTCATAAATGACGTGGCGTCTTTCACAAATAAATGCACACCTATAATTTCACCATTAAAGTATGTTGGATGCGTTCTTAAATAAAATGGTTCTTTACTTAACAGTTGCTGTTTAAACAAGCATTTTGGCATCCCAAATGCTGAGCCCTCAATAGTTTTTGCAAATAGTAATTTAAATTCGTTGATATACTTGCTCTCTAATAATGAAAAAATATTTTGTCCAATCAAGCTTTGTTGTTCTTTTTGCAAGAGAGAAGTGGCAGCAACGTTTTGATGAATAATGCGACCTTGCAAATCAGTTGTTAACACCGGACATACGTGCTGTTCCACAAATTGCAAATAGGGTTCTACTTCATTCTGCTTCTCACGGAAAATAACTGCTACAACTGAATTTTCTAAGTGCTGTACACGAACAATAAATGTTTTTACTTTGTGTTCTGTATAAACCTCTAGCCTTTGCTCTATATTCAATTCTTGTTGTACTATATTCGATAATTGCAGCCAGCATTGCTCCGTAAAAAATTGTTCAGCATTGGTGGCTTTCACATCTTGTAGCGTCATAAATGACGGTAGTTTATCGTTAAAATTAACGACTTCAAACGCTTTTGTATCCACTTTTCTCAAACATACGACCGCATCAAATGGATTAAGTTGTATGATTTGATGATAGTCTGCAAATTGCGCTACACTCTCTTTATATTTTTTCATTATATCCCTCACTAAGTAGCGTGTTTGCTTATTCTTCGTCTAGCGTAGGTTTTAGTGCATCCTTTAGGAAAATTTCCTGACTATTAATCGGATCTTCACCACGATCAAATTCTTTGTAATGATATTTCCCATTGGAGTCTTGAATACGCGCTTTTGCTGTATCCTCAAGTTGTGTATTCATTATGTTAATAATACGAGCTTTCGCTTCGCTTGCATATACTGGGAATAAAATTTCCACACGTTTAATCATATTACGAGTCATCATATCTGCAGAAGACAAGTATACTTTATTTTCCCCATTATGGTGGAACCAATAAATACGCGAATGCTCAAGGAAACGACCAACAATACTCGTTACTGTTATGTTTTCACTAATACCAGGGATGCCTGGTCTAATGCAACAAATACCACGAATGATAAGCTCTACTTTCACACCTGCAATGGACGCCTCATAAAGCTTCATCATTAAGTCTTTGTCCGTTAGTGAATTCATTTTAGCTCGAATAAAACCATTACCATGCTTCTTATGACATGCAATTTCCTCATCCATTAAGCGGATAAATTCATCTCGAATATCAAACGGGGCCACAACTAAATGATTAAACGTTGGTTTCTCCGTATAACCACTTAAATAGTTAAAGAAGTTAGTGGCATCAATGCCAAATTCCTTATCTGTCGTTATGATACCCATATCTGTATAAATTTTTGCAGTTGCATCATTATAATTTCCTGTGCCAAGATGAACAAAACGCTCAATTTTTCCATTTCGACGACTTACAACAAGCGTTATTTTCGAGTGTGTTTTTAAGTTATTCATGCCGTAAATAACAAGGCAGCCAGCTTGTTCAAGTTGCTTTGCCCAAAGCACATTATTTTCTTCATCAAAACGTGCTTTCAATTCAACTAAAACTGTTACCTGTTTACCGTTTTCTGCTGCAAACTTTAAGGCTTGTATAATGGGTGAATTACCACTTACACGATATAATGTTTGTTTGATAGCTAAAACGTTCGGATTAACGGCCGCTTCTGCAATAAAATCTACTATTGGCGCAAACGACTCAAATGGGTGATGGAAAAAAATATCTTGTTGCAGAGCTTTTTCAAAAATATTTTCATCCGACTGCAAATCTAATGGCGGCTGTGGGATAAAGCTTTCATATTCTAGATGTTCTCGGCCAACAGATATGCCTTTTACAAAAGAGAACATAAATGTTAAATCTAGCGGTCCATCTATATGAAAAACATCCGTTTCTTCAATTTCAAATTCATCTAGTAAGTATGTAAGAACTTCCTCGCTCATCTCGCCCTCACGAACTTCGAGACGACTGCCTACACCCCACTTACGTTTTTTCAGCTCTTTTTCGATTTCTACAAGTAAATCTCTTGCACCTTCTTCATGAATCGTTAAATCGGCATTACGTGTCAAACGGAAAGCCTGCGCTGATTTGACACTGTAACCATAAAAGAGTTTTTCTATATGCGCTACAATCACGTCTTCTAATAAGACAATAACTGTCTCTCCGTCTGCTGATGGTACTTTAATATAACGATCTAAAACAGATGGAACTTGTACAATGGCTACCCTTTCACGATTCTCTAAGAATGTTTCATCTTGCTCTAATAAAACAAGTAAATTTAATGTTTTACCAAGCAAAGTTGGGAAAGGACGGTACGCATCTACAGCTACGGGTGTTAAAACAGGGAAGATGGTTTCTGCAAACATTTCATTGACAAATGCTTTCTGTGTACTAGTTAAATCTTTCATGTCTGCGATATGTACATTATGTTGTGGTAATAAATCATATATTAAGTGTCTATAAACTTCAGTTTGTCGGCGCACTAATGCCTGCGTTCGCTCTGCAATTTTCGCTAATTGCTCTTTTGGTGTTAAACCTGACTTATTTTCGGCCTTATGAAAACCTGCACGTACTTGATCCTGTAGACCTGCAACACGTACCATGAAAAATTCATCTAAATTCGAACTAAATATTGCTAAAAATTTCAATCGTTCTAGCAGAGGATTATCAACATCCTCTGCTTCCTCTAAAACACGTTCATTGAAGGCGAGCCAGCTTAATTCACGATTATTATAATATTGCGGTTTAGCGATTTCCTCTAGTAATCGACCTTGTATTTCTGTTGATTCTTCTTCACTTAGCTGATTTTTCGTAACTTCAGTTGTCATAATTGTTCACCCTACTTCCACAAAGTTTATTTTTATCGGTATCTTTAATGCGCGTTCTAGATGTTTTTTTTGTCGGTTTGCTTGGTATTCTTCAGCGGCCGCATTGTGTTTCACATAGATGCTAAGCTGTATATAATCCTCTTTTGTTTGCATTTTAATAGCTTTGACAATTCTTCTTTTAGATACATTTAACGCATAGACAAATTTCAAAAAAGCACCAAAGTCTCGTATTTTACGATACTCCTCACGACTCATCCATTCTGTAAACGGAGCAGCGAATCGCTGATAATAATCTTTATTTTTATATGAGGCTAAAAGTGCTAATTTTACACGTTCCTTATGACTTAGCCCATCGATAGATTGGTTCGCAATTAAATAGAAAGTATGCTGACTCGCCGAACTTAACTCAATATACTCCCCGATATTAAGCACCCTTGCCGCTTTCGCCAATAAGTGCAAATCTTTCGGATGATGTTGCAAATAACCAAAGCGACAACATTCACGGTACAATTGATCCGTTAAATGCATCAAATAGTCCGCTTCTTCTTCAGAACGGCCATACTGACGAGCCAATCTTTTAGCGTTTCCCTCAAACACATTGTACTTATCAAACGCACTTTTATCTGTTTGCAAAATACGCTTTATAATGAGCCCTTCTCGCAAACCCTTCTTTGTTATTTGGAACAATTCACTACCGACAACTTCCATTAACACATTGAAAACCTCTAATGCAGGGACAATGATATCCGCACGATCTGCCGAAAGCCCATCTAACTGTTTCAAATCATGGAAGCTTAAATTATTTAAAAATACACTGAGCTCATCTAAATTTCCCTTCGTCATTTCGTAGCCATGTACACTTGCGATTGGATATGCATGTTTTTGTTGATGAATTTGGGCAATATTTCGAGCACTACCACCAATAGCGATAATCGGTAAACCGATATCCTGAATCCATGAAAGTGATTTGAACTGTTCCTTCACAAATGCAATAAGTTCCTTTTTTTCACTTCCATTCATAATCTCGCCCTTTACAAAACGTTGCTTTAAAGAAACGGTACCAAACGGAAAACTATGAGATTTCTGTAGTTCTTTATTTTCAAAAAACGTTATTTCTGTACTACCGCCACCAATATCGATCGTTATAGCGGACTTCGTGCCCATTGAATGAGCTACCGCAACAAAGCCATAATATGCCTCTTCTTCTTCAGATAAAAGCTCTATTTGAATGCCTGTCTGTTTTTTCATTAAGGTCATTATTTTTTCTCTATTGGTCGCCTGACGGATTGCAGCTGTTGCAGCAGCTTTAACATCAGTCACTTCATAATCATCAAGTATTGCTTTAAAAGTCAATAATGTTTCTGTTAATACTTGTATACCTTCTTCAGACATTTCACCAGATGGCTGTATATATGTACGTAAACGTGCAACCGTCTTAATATTTCCAATCTCACGAAGCCCCTCTTCTTTATCGTATTGATACAATACTAATCGAACGGTGTTTGAGCCAATATCGATGATAGCGGTTTTTAATTCATTCAAATAATCACTTCCTTAATGCATGCATAGTATTATTGGTTCTACATCAAATATTGAGGGAACCGTATCTATGACCATTGTATAGACACCTCAACATATAGAACCTTATTATTTTGTTCCTAGCCTCATGTATCTATACAAAAAAGCCGGAGCCTATAAAGAGGCATCCGACTTTCTTACATTATTATTATACTTTCAGGATACCCATTATTAATATTGTGAAGTACCTTTTCCAACTTTATCTTTATTGTAAAATCCTGATCTTTATATGATAAGTTGGTCGATTCGTAAAATAAGCTCCGCAATTTCTGGCTTACTAATTTGATCCTCTGCACCTACTTGGTCACCTTTATGACGAAGATCGTCCGTAATTAAGCTTGAGAAAATAATGACAGGAAGCTTTTGGAGATCTGGATGCTCCTTTATTTTACGCGTTAAATGATGCCCATCCATTTGTGGCATTTCAATGTCCGTCACAACTAATTGAATATGCTCGGATATATCGCTACCACTCTTGACGATAGCTTGGAGGTATTCATAAGCATCATGGCCGTTTTCAAAGAATTCAACATTCTCATAACCTGCTTCTTTCATAGTATCGAACAAGAGCTTACGTAGTAATGGTGAATCCTCTGCAATTAAAATTCGTTTTTCAGAGCGCTCACGTTTACCAAGCTTTTTAACGGCTTCTACACTAATGCCAGAGTCTGGATTTATGTCTACCATAATTCTTTCGAAATCAAGCAATAAAATCATTTGCTCATTTTGCTTAATAACACCTATTACTTGTGATGTTCCTCCCTGATACATATCAGAAGGTTTCTCGATTTGATTCCATGAAATACGGTGAATCTGTGTTACATTATCTACATGAAATACTACACGCTGTTTATTAAACTCAGCTACAATATATTTTTGCTGAGAACTACGCTCTTGACTTTGAATACCTAATACTCGGAGCATATCAACTACTGGTAAAACCTCACCTCGTAATTGAATAATCCCTTCTACATGCGGGTGCGCGTGTGGAATAAATGTTACTGGAATCGGTTGAATAATTTCCTTTACTTTAATAACGTTAATACCAAATTTATTATTAGCTACTTCAAATTCAACAATTTCTAGCTCATTTGTGCCACTTTCTAATAATATACCTTTATGTTCCATAGCAACACCGCTCCTTTCTATCCAACTTCTATTTATAATTCAATTGTATCATAGGCACTACATTTCTCCCACTTGCTTTTCCCAATTTTATTATTAACATGGCTCGCCATCCATAACACGGGTTGATTTCCATGCAGATAACAGTTAGTGCTGCCGCTTCGCTTTCGCACAAAAAACTATCCTTTAGCCCAGGTGGCTCATCAGATGCCTTCAGGTAAGCGCTCAGCCGATATTCATGGCTTACGTGGATGTTTTATCAAATATCATCTCCAACTTTTGAGCCATTGACTTTTAGATGTATCAATAAGCCAATTATCGTCATCACAATTAATGTTGATAGCGCAACACGACTTGCTAGCGTTCCGTAATCTTTCATCCATAACGTAACCGTTCCGTAGACTGCTGGCCCGATAATGGAGGATACTTTACCTGAAAATGCAAATAAGCCAAAAAACTGACCTCGTTTTTCTTCTGGAGACAATTCAATAATATATGTTCTAGATGTTACCCACATGGATCCTAGCGATACGCCAAACATACTACCTGCAAGCCAAAACATCCATTGCTCTGTCGCAAAGACAGCAAATGTTAAAGCAACAATCATTAATATTGCCACGATAGTTATCGCACGTTTGGCTCCGATTGCTTTTGTAATATACCCAAATGCAAAAGAGCCAATAATAGTTGAAACCGTAGACACTAAATAAAGCACGATAAATTGACCTGAAGTAAAACCTACGATTGTTGTTGCATATACAGCCATCATTGCAATCGTTGTTGCAATTGCATCGTTTAAAAAGAAGTACGCAATCATAAAAGTGAAAATAGCTTTATATTGCTTCATGTCCTTAAACGTTTGAACAATTTCCTTATACCCATCTAAAAATTTAATAGGCTTTCGTTGAGACGTTGGTATCGGTGTATCTTTATTAATAAAAAATAATGGCAAAGAAAATAATAAATATAAAATGGCAGTCGGAATAAATGCTCGATGGAAGTCACTGTTTCCTACGTATAAATAAACAAGTAGTCCCAAAATTGTTCCAAGATACCCAATCGCTACACCATAGCCAGAAATAAGGGGCATTTCCTCTTTTGTCCCTAAATCACCCATCATGGAATCATAGAATACTAGACTGGAATTAAAGAAAAATTTAGCAATGATAAAACTAGCTACAACTAAAAATAAACTAAGTGGCACACCTGAAAAATTTGTTGGCATTTGTAAATTCGCAAAAACCCCCATCATAAAGGTAAAGAAGATGGAAATAGATGCAAACCATACGATAAATCTCTTTTTATAGCCGGTCTGATCTATCCATACACCAAAAAGTGGCGAAAAGATAACGAGGAAAAAGCTAGCAATCGCATTCGCATAAGAAATAAATGTGCTTGCCACCTGCTGCATTACCTCATTCGTCCCTAAAACCTCATCCATATAAAACGGGAAAAATATCGTATTAATATTTGAAGAAAATATTGTATTCGCAAAATCATAAAATGCCCACGACAAAATTGGCAATGATAAATAAAGAGCTAACTGACTGCGATGTTGAACGTCCACTGTTGAATTTCGCTTCATAAAACCCTCCTCCCATTCTCTATACTATTAAATAAATTCCCCCATGTAATAAAAAATACCTTTTATTTAATGAAAATTAACACTATTTACAATATACATTCATTTTTATTTTACTAACACTCTAAAATGAACAAATCTTCTCCTTTGCTGCGAGCTACTTAAAATTTACTTAATAAACAATGACTTTAGTACTTTTATAAGAGAAACAGTATCTCCTATATCTTCATAATAAAAAAAGGATATCCAAGCCCCTCCTCGCTGAATATCCTTTTATTATTGAAAAACTATTGTCTTAAAATAGGATGTCTATCCATGCTATTCGCTTTCTTGCGGGGAGAGTCGAGCCGCATACTTCGCTTTGTAGCTGTTGTCGCTAAGTTAGCACTCCGTTTTCGCATATAAAAAACATTGCTGAAGTTTTGTCTTGTCAATTTTATTAGTGCTCATACTAGATGATACACGCTATGTGAAGTGATTGATTGGAGTGGAGGCTGGGCGACTCCTTGGGGATTAGCGTCACAGATGAGACCCTGCAGCGAAGCGAAGCGGCTCATCGGACGCCCCCAGGAAAGCGCCCAGCCGGAACGGAAATCAACCCCTCGTTGCGCAGAAGAGAGCCATACTTTTGAAAATTACCCTCAATTTCCTTGACCATTTTTTCAACACTCAAAAAAATATCCAAGCCCCCTCGCTTGGATATCCTTTGTCTATTCTTCTATATTCACCCACATAGAAGACCATTGTTCAATTGCTTTAAGAACCGGTGCAAGTGCATGTCCTTTTTCTGTTAGCTTATATTCAATCACGACTGGTGTTGATGGAATAACTGTGCGCTCCACAATATTCTCAATTTCTAATTCTTTTAATCTCTCCGTTAACACACGACTGCTAATACCCACCTGATTTTTTATCGTTGAGTATCGTTGAGGTCCTTCTAATAACTGATAAATAAGCAGGGTGTTCCAGCTATGATTCAATATTTTTAATGCTTTTTCAAATCGTGGACAAATATTTTTTTGATCCAATTTTCCTGCCTCCAATGTATTTTGTTCTTATATAAGAGTATATCATTTTTTAAAAAATCATTTTTAAAAATAAAATTTAGTTACTTGACAAAAGTTGTTTTTAAAAATAAACTAAGTTACGAAATGTAAGCTAAAAACAAAAAGGAGTTTATTAAACTATGCAAAATATCGGTTCAACTATTTTACGTGTGGTGCTTGGCATTATTTTTGCAACTCACGGTTTCCAAAAGTTTCAGGGAGGTATCAGCTTCACAGCAGATTATTTTGATTCCATTGGTATTCCAGGCTTCATGGCTTATATTGTTGCCATTATAGAACTAGTCGGTGGTGTAGCCATTATTCTAGGTTTAGGCACAAGACTTATCGGCGCTTTATTGACAGTGACAATGATTGTTGCCATTTTTACAGCGAAGCTTAGCGTTGGCTTTATCGGAGAAAACGGCTTAGCTGGATATGAATTAGATTTAGCTTTAGCTGCAATGGCTTTATACTTTGCACTTGCAGGGGCATCTAGTTTTTCTTTAGACACAAAACTTTTTGAAAAAGAGTGATGCATCCGTAGTTAACTATTTTCTCAGGTGTGTTGATTAAGCATTTTTATCCACTTGAATTCATTGGAAAACACTGTTTTCCGCTACGGGCAATACTCAACAAGCATGCTATTTTATATGTGTTAATGAGCTGCTTTATATAGAAAAACCCGAAGTATTCATCCTTCCAAAAGATGATACTTCGGGCTTTCTAAAATTAGAATTCTTCGTTTTGTTAACCTTTAAGATAGGCCTTTAAAAGTGCCTGAGTACCGTTTTCACCATAGCCCTCTTCTATTAGCCTTTCATACATATCATAAGCAAGTGTTAGACCTGGTAATGTAATCCCCATTTTTTTAGATTCATCTAATGCTATTTTCATATCCTTTACAAAATGCTTTATATAAAAGCCTGGTGCGAAATCTTCTTTGATCATACGGGGTGCTAAATTACTTAACGACCAAGAACCTGCTGCACCAGACGAAATGGATTGCAATACTGTCGGTAAATCAAGTCCAGCCTTTAAACCGTAAGCCAGTGACTCACACACACCAATCATTCCAGAAGCAATAACGACCTGATTACACATTTTAGCATGCTGCCCTGCACCAGCTTCTCCTTGATAAACAATATTTTCACCGAACTGTTTCATGATTGATAAAACTTTATTGAATGTAGCTTGGCTACCTCCAACCATAATTGATAATGTCCCATTTTGAGCACCAATATCACCTCCGGAAACAGGTGCATCAAGCGTTTCTACTCCAAGTTTTTGGGCATGCTCAAAAATTTCCTTTGCCAATGTTGGTTCGGAAGTGGTCATATCAATAACGATATTGCCGGATTCAGCTGTTTGAAATAAACCGTTATCTCCAAAATAAACTTCCTCTACATCCGAAGGGTATCCAACCATCGTAAAGGCAATATCCTTATGTTTAAATGCTTCTGCTGGTGTACTTGCCCAAGTTGCACCTAACGCCAACAGCGGCTCAGCTTTCTCCTTTGTGCGTGTATAAACTGTTACCTCATGACCATTTTTTAATAAATGCTTGATGATACTGGCACCCATAACACCAGTGCCGATAAATGCAATACTCTCTTTTCCCATATGTACATACTCCTTTGTGATCAAGGCATCGATTGATTTTTCACATCATTAACCAAAAGAGCGCTTATTCTTATACTTCAGTGTAGTTGAATAGGTCAGATAATTCAAACTTCTTTTGGTAAGTTGTACTAAAAACTTTAGACGCTGCATATATACGAGTAAATCAATTTCACTTTGACCTAATGAAGACAAAAAAAAGAGCAGTTGATGGGGTATCACTGCTCAAAAGGGGAAATGAGAATGTTGCTGTGTTCAAAATAAGTATTCCCCACCAAATGCTTTTTAAACATATTATTTAAAAAGTTTATACGCTGAATACTGGAACATTCTTTCAGTCTTCTTGACTTTCTTCTTCTTCAAATGTTGTCTGTCTATAATAAGTATTCATTAACTGATCTAATCTGCGACTCAGTTGAATGGTTTTCGCATTTTGTAACCCGTTCTCTACACCTGAGCGAATCATCATCTCACGAGTTTGTTCCATTTGTTTCAAGAGTAGATTGACCATTCATATAACCCTCCACACACAAATAATCATACCATTATTATACATTTATATTTCATTTCTTACAGCATTAACTTACGACAATGTTCGACAAATTAGCTTCTTGGAATTTCTTGATAAGTATAGATTACACGTCCATTTTGTTTGGCCTCACCTCTAAAATGTTTAAATAAAGGATGTTTTACAAGTACTTCTCGAAACTCATAAAATTGTTCCTTTTCTATTTCTATACTGTTTAATTCCCCATTTTGTAATTGTTTAAGCATATTTTCGTATTTTTCCATTTTTCTATTCCTCTCTTTTTTTAGCATTCTGTGTAATTAATTATGAATTATTCAAAAAAGGCTTTACGTTTTCCATTTTTTCATGCAAACTGTATATTATTAGTCGATGAAGGAGCTGACTGTCTGTGAAAATAGCTGAAGTTGGAAATATTATCGAGTTTAAAGATGGCTTACAAGGTATAGTCGAAAAAGTAAATGAAAATTCGGTGATCGTTGATTTAACATACATGGAGAATTTTGATTCTCTTGAAATTGAAGAAAAGACGGTCGTCAACCATAAACGTTACAAAATTTTATATACAAATGAAGCTTAATAGTCTGAATAGTCCCTATTTGTCTTTATAGATGATAAGGGACTTTTTTTTTGATAAAATTAAAAGCATGGAGGTCGAATGATGCTTACAAATTCGAAACAAACAATAATATGGCTCCTTTCTTTATTATTCGTTTATGGCATGCTTGCTTTTACCTTTGCTAACCAAGCTGTATTTTGGCACCTATATGCATTTACTTTACTTGTATGTATTGCCATTGCCATTTTGACTGGTAAAATTGAAGATCAGTTACCAACCTGGAAATTTTTACTTTTCGGTATTGGATACGGTACAATAACATACGGTATTATACGCTTGGGCTATTGGCTTGCACCATATATTAATTCTTCATTGGTACAATCAGTACAAAAGTTTTTAGCAAATTACGGACCACAGACTATTTGGCACTATATTTTACTCGTATTCATTGTTGCTATTGGTGAAGAGCTCTTTTGGCGTGGCTATGTTCAACAACAGCTAAAACGCTTTATGCGACCTACTTTTGCCGTCATTGTAACAGCGATTTTATGTGCAATCGCTATTGCAATAAGCGGCTTTATGCTTGGTATGATTGCTGCACTTGTAACTGGTCTTATTTGGGGCTTTTTATATGAATGGCGTAAGAGTATGCCACTTGTTATTGTATCCCATGTAGTTTTTGTACTACTCTTGTTTTTAGTGTTACCTTTAACATAATAACATTAAAATTTGGAAACATTTTCTCTTTACCAACGTTTAATTAAAAAAGGAGGGCTTTTCATGCAAAAAAAATTATTTACTCTACCTGCATTATTTCTAACAGCCATTTTAGTCGTAGGATGTAATACTTCTGATAAAACAGAGGATTCTGATGTTCAAAAAAATGAGCCATCAAATACTGAACAACAACAAAAACCAACAACTGAGGATAAAACTGTAGAGGACTCAAAAGAGACTCCTACATCAACTGAAACAGATAAAGGCACTACAGAAACTACTGATAGTGCAACTGCACCAAAACAAGAAGTTAACTATGTTCAAAAAGGCAAAGACAAAACTGAAACAGCAACCGAATCAAAAAGTGCTGATCAAGGCTATAAAATGCAACAACTACCTGGATTTACACTTTCTCAAGAAGAACCAGGTAAAGACATGTTAGTTTCTAATGAAAATGCTGAAGTATTCATGCGTATCGAAGATGTGTCACAATCAAGCTATGATGAAGCAAAAACATCTATGCAAGATTATATGAATGCTGTTGGTGAAACATCATCTTTATCTTCTGAGGATTTAGCTGCATTTAAAGGTATTAAAAACATTGAAGGTTATGTTGTGAATTTTGAGGAAGACAAAGAAAAAGTAATCGGCGTTGTTTTTGAAAAAGATGGTTTAATTATAAAATTAACAATTCACGATAACGACGAACTAGATTTAACAGATGCTATGTTTAAAATGGCAGCAACTATTTCTAAAAAATAATAATTCAAAAAAGACTGTAGACAAACTTGTTTGCTCTACAGTCTTTTTATTATTATCAATTATACCTCGGCATAATTGCATCCAAAATCGGCTTGAGGCCTTAGACCAACATGATGTCGGTCACTCAGTCGTATGTTGTTGTTGTTGTTGCTGTTGTTGCTGTCGCTTCGCTTTCGCACAGTTAAAGCCGTGTTGCTGTCGCTTCGCTTTCGCACAGATAAATTGCCACAGGACGTTGTTAAATAGGTTTTTACCATATCGTGAGGCTCATTTCCCTTCCGATTGGTCGATTGGTGCGATGGGTGGCTAGGAGCGGTTACAAGGGCGGATACGCTGGACGGGATACGTTTGTCGCTCTCTCCATTCCCTTATCTATGACGCTAATCTCCAAAAGGTCTAGAATCAAATTTAAGATTCACCGTGTTCTCCCTCTACATGTATAAGCCTTTTAAAGAAAGTATTTGTTCAAAATAAAAAGTTGCCTCAAATTCATTGAGACAACCCTTTTTAATAAGACAAATCCTTAATAGACAGTCCTAATTTTTTTAATAAAGTGATAGCTTGATCTTTTTCCTCAATAGATAGCACACTCATCAATTCATGTAAATGCAGTTCATGTTTCGGAAATAGTTCGCCCATAAATGCTTCACCTTTGTCCGTAATTTCTGCATAAGTGACACGGCGATCTGACGGACAGGAAACACGTAATAAATATCCTCTTTTTTCAAGTTTGTCAATGACATACGTAATAGACCCACTAGCAAGCAAAATTTTATTGCCAATTTGCTGTAATGGCTGTCTTCCTTTATGATAAAGAAGCTCTAAGACAGCGAATTCAGTAGGGTTTAGTCCATTCTCTTGAAAAAATTGTTGGGTTGTCTCATTAATTGCTTTATGCGCACGTGATAATACGATATATAATTTTAAAGATTGCTTTATATCTTCTGACGTCATATCCTTTTCCTTTCATTTCGCTTTTATACATGCCATTATAGCGATATTAGAAAAGCCTTGTCAAAAGCAATATATGATTTTAAGCCTTGAATGGTCGTTTACGGTGCACATTGACTCTTTTTATGTTACTAAATAAGCAGAATCTTTCGTGGATACATCCATCGTATCCACCTGATTAAATGTGTAAATTGGGAATTGTAAGTGGAAGCATGTCCCCTTTTGTAATTCACTATTCACACCTATTACACCTTCATGCTCTTCAATCACCTTTTTCACGAAAGCAAGGCCTAGTCCTGTCCCTGCTGATTTCGTCGTGTAAAAAGGTTGGAATAAGTTTTGAAGGGTAGCGCTGTCCATGCCGACACCTTCGTCTTTAATCAGTAATTCTACAATCGCACAGTCAGCATTCATTTCTACCGTGATCGTTCCACCATTATTCATGGATTCCATCGCATTTTTAATAAGATTCATGAATACTTGCTTTAAGCGATTCTCATTGCCACCAATGTATACTTGTGTAGAAGGAGAAATGTATTGAATCATAATATTTTTCATAAGTGCATCTGGAAGCATAAACTCAATCACTTGCTTCACAATGTTATTTAGCTCTAATAATTCTACTTTCATACTTGTTGGCTTGGACAATACTAAAAGCTCGGATAAAATTTGTTCCATCCGTTGGAGTTCACTATCGATGACAGATAAATACATACGGGACTCTTCATCAGCATTTAGCTTTAATAATTCGGTAAAGCCCTTTAAAGAAGTTAATGGATTACGAATTTCATGGGCGATACTTGCGGCCATTTGACCGACAACATTTAAAGCTTGCTGATGTTCAACTTTATGTTGAAGTTGTTTCTTTTCTGTTTCATCATTAATGACTGTGACAATAATATTGTTATATTCATCATAGATACTTGAAATTTCATAATAGCAAGGGTTTATAACTGGCGTTTCATCGACTACATGAATATTTGCATGCTTTTCACCCATCAGTTTAGAAAGGTACGATGTAATTTGGCCTTTCTTGAGTGTAAATGTATCAAAGATGTGCTGGTGTGCTTTATGAAGTAGCTGCGATTTTTCTATTTTTAAATACATCTCAGCATACTTATTTAGCCCAAGAATAATCCCGCTAGCGTCACTTATAATAACAGCGTACGGTAAGTGATCATAAGCATGGAAAAATTGTGATCTCTCTTGCTCTTGACTAACATATAATTCATGAGCCATGTCATTATTTAATGGTGAAATTTGCGCAACAATTTCTTCTGTGTTCGGATCATAAAAACATTTAAAAGACATCATTTCAAACTCATTACTAGCTGTTTGAATATTGAAGATTTCTTCTGATCTCAACTCACTTTGTAATTGCTTAACGAACTTTGCCCAATTTAAATTAGATGACTCGTCCATTGTTAAATATCCAATATACGTTGAATCGAGGTTAAAAAGTTTCATAGCAGCCTCATTCACGTTCAAAATTTTACCTACTTTATTAAGAATAAGTGTTGGTGACGAAGTACTTGTCATAAGATTTCCAAAACATTGATTAATATCATTTTGCTTCAACTTTCTCACCGAACCTTTCAATAGAGTAAAAAACCTCTTAATCGAATTTTGAGCCTTTACTATACTTTATGACTGCACGATTCTATTATTACAAAATTTAGTAAATTTAAGTATTTAAAATTATTTCACGAACTGTTCACAAAATAAATAGGCAAAAAGGATTATATTGTTTGACAGCAACTTGACTGTTACAATTAGAAATTGAAAGGAAGATTATTTCATGAATACTATTTTAACTACTTTAAATGCAAAGTATATTCACACAAATTTAGCACTGCGTTATTTAAAAGGTGCTGCTTTACCAGAATTTAATCCAATCATTGCAGAATATACAATTAAAGATCCTGCTTTTAATATTGTATCAGATTTATTTCAAAAAAAACCTGATATTGTAGGATTCAGTTGCTATATTTGGAATATTGAAGAAACTATTCACGTCATCAAAATGTTAAAAACTGTCTGTCCAAATGTTAAAATTTTGCTCGGCGGACCTGAAGTTTCTTACGATTCCCACCATTGGTTACGTAGAATTGAAGAGGTTGATTTCATTGTTATGGGTGAAGGAGAAACTTCCTTTAAACAGTTACTACGCCATTTGCATGGAGAAATTGCATTGGAGGATGTTCCAGGGATTTGTTACTTAGAGGATGGTAAAGTACGGATTCACGCACAAGCACCAAAGATAGATTTACGTGAATTGCCAAGTCCATTTCGTTTTGAGGAGGACCGCCCTCATCTAAGCAAACGAATTCAATATATCGAAACAAGTCGAGGCTGTCCATTTAGCTGTCAATTTTGTTTATCTTCTATTGAAGTAGGGGTTCGATATTTTAACCGAGAAAAAATAAAAGAAGATATTCGATTCTTAATGGACAATGGTGCACGTACTATTAAATTTGTTGACCGTACGTTTAATATAAGCCGCAGCTATGCAATGGAAATGTTCCAATTTTTAATTGATGAACATAAGCCAGGGGTTGTATTCCAATTTGAAATTACCGCAGATATTATGCGTCCTGAGGTTATCCAGTTTTTAAATGATAACGCACCAAAAGGTCTTTTCCGTTTTGAAATCGGTGTTCAATCAACGAACGATTTAACAAATACTCTTGTGCAGCGCCGTCAAAACTTTGAAAAACTAACGCGTACAGTAACGATGGTCAAAGAAGGTGGAAAGATTGATCAGCATTTAGATTTAATCGCTGGTTTACCAGAGGAGGATTATGCAAGCTTCCGTCAAACCTTTAATGACGTTTTCGCAATGCGACCAGAAGAATTACAGCTTGGATTCCTTAAGCTTTTACGTGGTACAGGCCTTCGTCTAGAAGCTGAAAAGTTCGGCTATACGTATGTGGACCAATCTCCTTACGAGATTTTCTCTAACAATGTCTTAACATTTGATGATATCGTACGCATTAAACATGCGGAGGATGTGCTTGAGAAATACTGGAACGATCACCGTATGGATCATACGATTGAATATTTAGTAACTGAAGTGTTTGAAACACCATTTGATTTCTTCCAAAACTTCGGTACTTATTGGGAAACAAAAGGTTGGTCGCGTATCGGACATCAGCTCGAGGACTTATTCCTTCGTTTATTAATGTTTTTAGAAACTGTTGAGGGTGCTGATTTAACTATCGTTCAAAGCCTAATGCAACTAGATTATTTAATGATTCAACAGTTCCAGCCTCGTAAATTATGGTGGAAGGAGCGCCCTACAGAGGAGCAACAAAAAGCACTTTATACGGCTTTACGTGAAAATCCTGCCATTGCAGGTGAGCCATTCGCCAACTTCAATCTATCAGAAAAAGAGTTGTTTAAACATACGCTCATTATTCCGCATCACATTGATTACCAGAATTTTTCAAAAGGCAAAATTGTACAAAAAAGTGGCTATCTTTTAACTTACTTCCGTCACGGTCAAGCACCATATTTTGCAACAATCAACTCTATATAATAAGAAACGCTAGTCCATAATAAAATTTAGGACTAGCATTTTTTATACATCACAAATACCTAAATTTCCCAATAACCTTCAAACACAATCTTGTGATTACATTTTTTACCGAATATACGTAGTCAAAAAAATCATAGTTTTATTGCGCTTAACAGATGTTTTTTGAGGTAATACAATTATCCTAAAAAAGCTTAGTTCGAAAATCTCAAAGCATTGACACCTATTTCTTGTAAATATTACCTATTAAAAAGTCATAATAACCAGGAAAAAATAATTTAAAATCTTTCGACAATTTTGTGTCAACAGCAATTTTTCGTCAATTAAGCAATCAAAACTCATTTTTATGAATAGATTTTCTACTAAGATAACCTATCAATTATGCCTCACATAATTGCGTCCGGAATCGGCTTTGTCACAAAGAACTCCTTTCCGATTCGGTGACACCCGCTGAAAGAAGTTAAAATCCTCATTTTCATTTATGGTATTTCAATAAACTTATGGGTAATCGGGAAAATAGTACGGAAATTAAAAAAGAGCTAAATTAGTAACCGGTTCTGTTTTGAAGTACAAAAAGCTAAATCGCGTTGTACAACTTGGTTTGATATTTCGTGAATCAAAATTTAACTAAATCCCCCGGTAATTTAAGAAGAACAGCGAAGCTTATTAAACAATCGCGCCCTGTTGAAGATCACAAAATATAAAAAGTGACGACTGCATACATACGTTGTAATGAAGTAAACTATATTATCAAAAGCACAAATGATTTTGTGCATTTTAAAATATAGTTTGACTCTTCAATAGGAGTTGGGTAATTATTTAATATAAGGTAGGAATTATTAAGAAAAGAAGGAGAGATACGATGTTCGATCAAGTTGCGTATTTTATTTTTGAAGCCCTGGTAATTCTAACGGTTTTGGTTGTTGTGGTTGGAATCCCTCTTGGGGATACACTGTTAAGAAAAAAATAAAACTGCATCCAAATGGATGCAGTTTTTTGATTTTACATCTTGCTTCGTTTCTATAAAAGATTTAGGGATTGGTGAAAAATAGTGGACCATATTGAAGTAAAGCCCTCCGTTAGTTTAAGAAGAACAGCGATTTTAATGGCGCCTGTTAATGGAACAACTAAAATTATGCCATATTCAAATTCCTTATGATGGGTTTACCGGTTTCATACCAAACCCCTAAATCTTTGATTGAGAATAGTTCATCTGTCATAATCTTCCCCTTATTTCGTATTTGTTTTTCTTTTAGCTGTGACGACAAATACTACACCAACTAACAAGCAAAAAGCAGCCGTTAAAAAATTAGATTTAACTAAACATACGATTGCACCGATGATCCAAATCAAACCAATCAATAATCTGAATGTTATCCTGTTCACTCTTTTCATCTCCATTATTTTTCAAAGTCAAAATGGAACAAGTCGTCAATTGAGGCGTCCAATTCTCTTGCGATTCGAACGGCTAATTCCAAAGAGGGATTATATTTTGCGTTCTCCAAACGCATAATCGTTTCTCTACGAACACCCACACGCTGCGCAAGTTCTTCTTGGGTAAAATCTTTTAAAAGACGATATTTTTTTATCTGTGTTGTAAAAGCTGTCATAATTATTCACCCATATCATATTTGTAAGTCAAATACGCCCACAAATTAGTTCCCAAAGCGAAGGTCAGAGCTAAAATGATCAATTCAGCTCGATATAAAAACGCATAATCGTGAGAAAGAAAACTTAATACCAAGCTGCTTAGAAATCCAAAACAGAAAGCAATGCGAAAAGCGATTGTCCCCGCAATATTGCGATTTTCGATTAAACGTTCATCTTCCCCTGCGCCTAATTTATACCACCAGTAATATTGAAACCCTCCAAAAAAGGCAAAAAATAAATACATAGCAGGGGACTCGTTAGTCCCTGAAAACCCCAAAAATCCTAACAGCCCGATGAGCCAACTCTTGTTAGTCAATGTTCGTTTCATTAGTTATACCCCTCCTAAGTGATATATTTATCTCTCTATGAGATAAATATATCACTTTTACAAATAATTGTAAATGAAAAGACAGCCCCAGCGGACTGTCTTAAATAAAAAATCATTAGTGATAATCTTGTTGCAATGATTGGCCTTAATAAGCGCACTAATTGTTGCTTTTTTCCGCACAAGTGGCTATTTTGTGTCGCAATATCCACACAAGTTAAACAGCATTCTTCAACTATCCTGCCCCGTTAGTTCAATAAAGAAAAAAAGAGCTGCATATGCAACTCAATGATCTTCAAGTAAAGCCTCCGTTAGTTGAACAAGAAAAGTGAAGCTTATTCAACAATCGCGCCCGATCGTATTATAAGGTCAGCCAGAAAATATTTCTGGTTGACCATTTTTTATATCGATATATGATAACGGTAGCCGGGGTAGAACGTTCGCGCCCGT
>NZ_JBNNSS010000002.1:304910-709245 GCF_050277945.1 Lysinibacillus sp. NPDC097214 | reverse complement strand
GGCAGCAGAGGGTTTTGTTTGTGCGAAAGCGCAGCGACAGCAACAGCACCGATGTTGGTCACGAAGGCGTTATCACAGGATGTGATGGTTTTAGCATTCGTTCCTCTATCGCTAATCCCCAAAGAGTCGCCCAGTCGTAACGAAGGTCAACTTACATCTAAGACATATTTTTAACAAATGTCGTCCACTATTTGGTGATGAGTCAAATAATTAAAGCAATAAACCCGAATAGTGGGCACTTAAAAAGTGAACCTATTCGGGTTTATTCTTTGTTTCTATCAATACAATTGCTTTTCGATTTCTAATGCAACGTTTTGAATAGTTTCAATTAATAAATGTTCATCATAGTCACTATATCGTACTTCTGGTATAACGAGTGACACGGATGCAATGATTTGGTTGGAAGCGTTTAAAATCGGTGCAGATAAAGAACATGCTCCACGTACACGCTCACTATTACTTCTCGCAAAGCGCTGACTACGAATCTGCTGTAAATCTCCCCACAGCTGCTCTTTTGAAAGTATTGTCTGATCAGTGATAGCTTCAAGACTAATATTCTCTACATATTCTTCAACATCAGGCATAAATGCGAGTAATATTTTAGATGATGCACCTGCATAAAGGGGAGAGGTGTCACCTACAAACATTTTCGTTGAAAGCGGATATGTTGAATCATAGTTTAAAATACACCGTCTCTCCAATCCGTCAATAATATTCATGGAAACACTTTCGCCTATTTCTTCGTTTAGCTTTTTTAAAATAGGTTCTGCGACAATAATAAGACTGGATTCTTCTTTTACTAAATTTCCTAAATAAAGAAGTGAATGACCTAATTGATAGCGCTTAGTACGCTCATCTTTGTGAAGAAAGCCTTCGTACACAAAGGTTGAAACGAAGCGCTGCAAACTAGAAATGCTGATCCCTGTTTTTTTACTTAACTCAGTGAGGGAAAGGCTAGGTTCATCTTTTGAAAAAGCTTTTAACACTTTAATAGCTTTGTGCAGCGATGACATTGTATAGTTTTTTTCGAAAATCTCTTGATTCATCCCGTCACCTACGTAATAAAATTCTCTTCGACATATGCCGGAGGATTTATCTTTATCAATACATTTTACCTCTATTATAGCGCAATTTTATTTTTGTAGAGTGGACTTTTGGAATTCGTTCGTATGTTCTCCGAGTATCGGTGGTGCTAATTTATATTGAATAGGTAAATCAGAGAACTTTATCGGGCTTTTGATGAATTTGATCGTACCATATTGTTCGTGCTCTATTTCACCAATCATGTCGCGTGCAATGAACTGAGGTTGCTCTAGTGCTTCAGCAATGGTGTTCACACGTCCACCTGGAATTTTGTATTGTTGTAATAGGGTAATCCATTCATCCCGTGTTTTTGTCATAGTAATGTCAGTAATCATCTGAACTAGCTCCGCTTCATGTTGCTTGCGCATCGTGTTTGTTAAAAAACGTGGATCATTAGCCCATTCTTCACGTTTCAACATTGTGCAAAACTTTTTAAATTGTCCATCTGTACCGACGCAAATCATTAAGGGACCATCCTCACAGTGAAATACTTGATATGGCGCAACATTATTATGACGATTTCCTAGACGTTCTGAGATAAAGCCTGTATTTAAATACGCGCTTGCTACATTTGCTAAACTACTCATCTGAACGTCTAATAAAGCTAAGTCAATAAATTGCCCTGTATTTGTTTGATCGCGCATTCGTAAAGCGGTTAAAATACTAATGACAACATAATTAGAGGTTAAAATATCTGCAATAGGGACACCAACTTTTGTCGCCTCTCCTTCAGCTGAACCAGTGACATGCATTAAACCACTCATTGCTTGAATAACTGGATCGAAGCCTGGTTCATGTGCAAGTGGACCAGTTTGACCGAATCCTGTTACTGCACAATAAATAATTCTAGGGTTCACTTTTCTTAATTCCTCATAGCTTAGCCCCATTCGCTCCATGTCACCCGTCTTAAAATTTTCGAGTACGACATCAGCATCTTTGACAAGTTCTTTAAATTTTTCTCTGTCTTCTATTGTCTTTAAATCTAATGTAATCGATTTTTTATTGCGATTGGCACATAAATAATACGTACTTTGACCATTTACAAATGGCCCCCAATCACGCATGCTATCAGAGCCATTTGGATGTTCTATACGAATAACTTCTGCTCCTAAATCTGCCAACATCATGGAGCCGGCAGGGGCAGCATAAACACGAGATAAATCTAACACTCGAATATTTTCAAGAGGTTGCATTGTTCTTCCTCCTAAACACGTCATTTATAAACAGGCTTACGTTTTTCTACAACTGCGTTTACACCCTCTTTAAAATCATCTAGCTCTGTTACAATCGCCATTTGTGATGAAATGTAATCAAGGGCACTACGTAAATCCATCCGTTGACTTTGATAAACAGCACGCTTAATGAATTGTAATGTCGTAGTTGGACGACTTGCTAATTCCTTTGCATAATTCAATGTGTATTCGTCAAGATTTTGGTCTTCTACAACAAATGTTACAACACCTTTGTCTTTCGCTTCATCAGCAGTTAATACACGAGCTGTCCAGAACATGTCCAATGCTTGATCGATGCCGATTAATTTTGGTAAATAATAAGCGCCACCGTCGCCCGGCACGATCGCAACGTTAATATAGCTTTCTGAGATCTTTGTAGATTTTGCAGCGATCCGAATATCGCACATTAAGGCCATATCAAGTCCTGCGCCCATTGCAAATCCATGTACCTGTGCAATAACGGGTTTATCAATTTCTTCAAGGAGAAGGGGAATACGCTGAATCTTTTTCCAAAGAGAATTTTTACGCGCTAAACCTGTTGAAGAGATATCGTCCTCGCTTTGGAAAAATCCTTCACCGGCTTGCATCGCTTTAATATCACCGCCAGCGCAAAATGATTTTCCATTCCCTTTTACGATAACGACACGAATATCCTCTGAATCACGGACATTTTCAAGGGCTTCAATCCATTTAGAGATCATCTCTTCACTAAAAGCATTGTACGCTTCAGGTCTATTTAATGTAATTGTGGCAACATGGTCTTGCACTTCAAAAAGTAAATCAGTCATTGATAACACTCCTTATCATGTCATTAGTAGTTTTCGATTAATTCAAACTTTGTATTATTGCCGTCCTTATCCTTCCACTTTAAGAAGTGGCGAGCTTGCGCTGAACGAAGTTAAATAGCCCCATAGGCTATCTCCGCTATTTTCCAATAATTGTGTTGCGACAAAATGAGTCCAATAAGAGGTACTGGCTCCTTCATCGCGCCATGACCAAAGTCTGCGTGTAAATTGATGCAAACTATGTTCGTGAGTTGTACCAATTGCAGCGTGTACTTGATGCGCAATTGTTGTCACCGCTTGAATAATTTCTTCAAAACGAATACAAGCATAAGCAACCTCACTATTTTGACTGTTCATCTGAAGGGCTTCTGTAACATTATTAAATGCTGCAAGAGCAATCGCCGTTTCACCTGCTAAATTTACAATATGCTGTTGAACGAGCTGGAAGCGATGAATCGGTCGACCAAATTGCTCACGTTCTTTCGTATATTGAATAGTTAAGTCATTTATTTTATCGATGGCACCAGTCATCAGTGCTAATTGAAACGCAGAATTGAGTATTGTTATAGTGTGTACCTTATCAGGAGATAACACAGCAGATACTTGTGAAGCCGTAGCATGATGGAATATCACGGTATCACGCGGCTCACTTGCTAAATTCGTACCTAGCTTAATTTCAGCTTGGCTTAAATCTATTTCTACAAGATGTGTACCTTCCGTACTATGGGCAAGTGTCACTAGGTGTTTTGTATGACGTGCCCAAGGGACTTGAATCGCCTCTCCTGTTAATTTGCCATTCTCTAACGTAAAGGCTTGGTTAGGGCAAAGCATATACGTAGCCAAATCCTCAATTATTTGTAACTGCGTAAACTGCAATAAATAATTTGCAAATGTTGTTTCTGTAAATGGAATCGGCGCAGCGTATTTTCCAGTTAAACGAACGATATTCAATAAATCCTCTATGTCGCCACCTGCACCGCCATTTTCTTCTGTAATGGCTACAGCAGTCATTCCATTTTCTTTAAACAGTTCCCATAGTTCTGGTGCCCAATTACCTTGTTCCACTGTATCCACTAAATCTTTATCAACTTTTTCTTTTAACATACGCTCTACAACATCAACGATCATGTCTCTCATTTCACTCATTGTGCTATAACCCCTTTCGCTACAACGCCATACAGTACTTCTGAAGTTCCTCCTCGAATAGTAAAACCTGGTGCATGTAAAATGGATTCAGCCATAAAGCGATCGATTTTACGATGCGCGTCAAGCGTTGGGTAAGTCTGTACGATTAAGCGTGTGATTTCAGGAATACTTTGCTCAAATTTCGTACCGAGTGCCTTCACAAGTGCTGCAGGAATAGATACATCATCACCATTACCGGATTCTAGAAGTTGAGCTACGCCAATTGATAAATTACGTAAACCCCAAAGACGAGCTACTATTTTAGACGCTTGCTGTAACCCGTCTAAATTATTTTGGCGCTTTAACTCTTGAATAAGCTCATCGATTAATGGGAAAGTACTCAATATTCGCTCTGGACCACTGCGTTCAAAGGCAAGCTCTGCTAATCCTTGAGCCCAGCCGTTACCGACCTCTCCAACAACCATATTGTCAGGTACAAAAACATTGTCAAAGAACACTTCGTTGTAATGATGTTCACCAGTTAAAAATTTGATAGGAACAACATTTATACCTTCTGCATGTAAATCGACAATCAACTGACTGAGCCCAGCATGTTTACTTTTCCCATCAAAAGGACTAGTACGTACTAAGGTAACCATATAATGGCAAAGGTGTGCATTACTCGTCCATATTTTCTGACCGTTGACAATCCATCCGCCATCTACTTTTTCAGCACGTGTGCTGACCGAAGCGAGGTCAGAACCACTATTCGGTTCACTCAACCCTATGCCAAAGTAGCATTCACCTTTCACAATTTTAGGTAAGAAATAGTCACGTTGCTCTTCTGTTCCATAACGTAAAAGAAGGGGTCCTGTTTGGCGATCGGCAAACCAATGTGCAGCAACTGGAGCACCAACGGCTAAAAATTCCTCTGTTAAAATGTATCGATCGATAGTACTTCTCTCTTGGCCGCCATATTTTTTAGGCCAAGTTAAGCCAATCCAACCTTTTTGACCGATTAATTTAGAGAATTCAGGATCATCTCCACTAAGCCAAGAATCACATTTTGGCGTGAAGGTTCCTTTTGCTAATTCATCCTGTAAAAACGTTCGAACATCTAAGCGAAATTGCTCCTGTTCTTGTGTAAACTGCACAGTTGGTAAATGAAACATTTGATCACTCCTTAAGTTTTACCGTAATGTGGTAACTATTACCGTATATGTGTATTTTATGTTCACTTACAAGTGTAGTCAATTACTTTTTTGGAATTATTAGAAAATTTTACAGGGGAGTGATGAAGATTTAAGTCTTACTACCAAAGCGTGAGGTTGATTTCCGTTCCGGCTGGGCGCTTTGTTGCTGCCGCTTCGCTTTCGCACAGTTAAAACATTTGCCGCTGCCGCTTCGCTTTCGCGCAGAGCAGAGCTTCCTGGGGGCGTCCGATGAGCCGCTTCGCTTCGCTGCAGGGTCTCGGGCCAACACGATGTTGGTCACGAAGGCGTTATCACAGGATGTGATGCTTTTAGCCTTCGTTCCTATATCGCTGATCCCCGAGGAGTCGCCCAGCCTCCACTCCAATCAACTTATATATACTGCATACGGTTTAGCAAAATGTCATCCCAAAACTTTCGGTGATAGGGCAAAATCTGTCAGAAATTTCCACTTGAATGCTTATCATCAAAGCATGAGGTTGATATTTTCGTTCCGAGTGGGCGCATTCCTGGGGGCGTCCAGTCTTCACTCCAATTAACTTGTAAAATGATATACATTTTAACAAATATCATCCCGGGCTTTTTATGTATAAAAAATAAAATATTGATTAAAAAATGGAAAAATACAGAATAAACATGTTACTATGTAGAAAATTCTGTTTTGGAGGTGTGGGGTATGCAAATGGCTATCGAAACTTCCCAAAAAATAATGCAAGTTTTATCACCACAATTAGTACAGCATTTGGAAATACTGCAATATACTACGAATGAGCTAGAACAGTATATTTATGATAAGGCTAACGAAAATCCACTGTTAACTGTCACGGATGCAAAGGTGAAAATGCATTATGAGGAAATTATGCAATTAGCAAGCTATTCCGATAAGAGTTATTCCGCGCAATATTATGCGCCTCAATATCATTCATTTGACCCGATTGAGATGACGTTTGCTGTAAAAGAAAGCTATGAGCAGTTTTTATTGGAACAAGTACCTATGCATAAAAATCTATCTTCTATAGATTTAAAAATCTTAACGTTTTTAATTCAATCCTTAGATGAACGTCTATTTTTAGATGTTGATTTAGAAGTTGTCGCTAATAGATGTAAAACGGATGTTATGCATGTAGAGGCATTAGTGGACTTACTTCAGACTTTCGAGCCAGTAGGAGTAGGGGCGCGTAATTATAAGGAGTTTTTACTCATTCAGGTAGACAGTGATGGGCTTGCACCAAAATTGGCCTCTCAATTTATCGAAACGGATTTAGAGCTAGTGGCTGCACAGGCTATTAAACAGTTAAGTAAAAAGTATAAAACGTCTCTACATGAAGTGAAGAAAACGGTCGACTATATAAAGAATTTAAATCCAGTGATGATAGGAGACCAATTCGAAGCGATACCATATGTCATGCCAGAAGTCGAAGTAGAAAGATTAGGAGAGGAATGGCTGATTAAATTAAATCGTGGATATTTACCAATCGTTTCTATCGATAAACAGTATGTTGAAATACTAAAAAATGATCCGAATTGTAAAGCATATTTCAAAGATACAATGAAAGATGCACTTTTATTATTACAAGGAATTGAACAACGTGATAAAACTCTGTACGAATTAGCTAGATTGCTAGTGGAATTGCAAGAAGAATTTTTCCATAAAGGTATTGAGGCATTAAAGCCTATGCGGTTAAAAGATGTAGCGGATAATTTAAGTCTACATGTATCAACGATTAGCCGAGCAGTGCGTGGGAAATATATAAAAACCTCTCATGGTGTGTATGCTTTACAATCGTTATTTACAAAAGGAGTAATGAATATTTCTGGAAAAATGGATTCCATTATGTATATTAAAAAGCGGCTCAAACAGTTGATCGAGGGAGAAGATAAACAAAAGCCTTTAACTGATCAGCAAATTAAAAATACTTTGAGTGCGGAAGGGATTCAAATATCCAGACGAACAGTAGCGAAGTACAGGGAAGAGATGAATATTATGAGTTCCTTTAATCGGGTATATGGATAGGATAGATGATGTAAAAGAATAGTTATTGATGTATTTTTGCATCAAAACTTGAAAATCGCATATGAAAAGACCCTAGATTTACCTAACTAAATAAATTTAAAGCTCATCAGCATAGCGTGAGGTTGATTTCCGTTCCGGCTGGGCGCTTTCCTGGGGGCGTCCGATGAGCCGCTTCACTCGCTTCACTCGCTCCAGGGTCTCGGGCCAACACGATGTTGGTCACGAAGGCGTTATCACAGGATGTGATGGTTTTAGCCTTCGTTCCTCTACCCGCTGCGCTGCAGGGTCTCGGGCCAACAGATGTTTTCTGCGCGAAAGCGTAGTGCAAACGTAGCGGCAGCAGCACCGATGTTGGTCACGAAGGCGTTATTACAGGATGTGATGCACTTAGCCTTCGTTCCTCTATTGCTGATCCCTGTGGAGTCGTCCGGCCTCCACTCCAATCAACGTATACATGGCATACGTTTTAACTTCTTTTTAGCGGGTGTCCAAACATCCTTATCCCTGAATTTTTGTGATAAGACAATTTTCGGCAACAATAATCGGTGTAAATAAAAAAAATTGAAATTTTTGATAATTAGATAGGTTTGGCATCAGAATTGCTCATTAAACTGTAGACATTAAAGTAGAGAAAAGGGGCTAGTAAATGTCTACATAAAACACAAAGGGGTGGTTTAATGGGAACTTTGCAAAAATCACTGAAAACACGGCATATTACAATGATTTCCATTGGCGGGGTTATTGGTACAGGACTTTTCGTTGGGACAGGAAAAAATATTTTAAGTACCGGCCCTGCAGCGGTGGTTTCATACGCGATTGCGTGCTTACTCATAGTGCTGATCATGCAAATGGTTGGGGAAATGGCAGCTGGAGAAATCGTATTAGGAAGGAAATCAGGAGGTTCGGCAGAGTTAGGTTCATTTGCTTCATATGCAGGGAAGTATATTGGTCCATGGGCAGGGTTTACAGTAGGTTGGCTTTATTGGGCAAGCTGGGTATTTATTGTGGGGCTAGAAGCAGCACTCATAGGGGGAATGCTGCATAATTGGTTTCCGATGATACCAACATGGCTTGGAAGCGTGGGCATAACGTTATTGATGACAATCGTTAATATTTATTCAGTAAAATCATTTGGTGAATTTGAATATTGGCTTTCCTTCGTTAAAGTTACGGCTATTATTGTATTTTTAATTGTTGGTATAGCCATGATTTTAGGGATTTGGCCAAATTCTGAACCGAAGGGATTAGGTATTTTAACGGAATTTGGTGGATTTGCACCAAATGGCATTGTCCCAATTTTTACGGCAATTGTCTTTGTTATATTCTCGATATGTGGAGCTGAGGTTGCAGCCATCGCGGCAGCAGAGTCAGAAAATCCAGCGAAAAATATTGTCCGTGCCATTCGCAATGTTGTCTTTCGATTAGGTTTATTTTTTGTAGGCTCAGTAGCTATTATGGTTTTACTTATACCTTGGAATGATACAAAAATGTTGGCAGCTCCTTATGCAAATATTTTAACAATGGCAGGGCTTCCAATTGCTGCACAACTTATTCAAATAGTCATTTTTATTTCATTAATTTCAGTTTTAAATTCCGCTCTTTATACGAGCTCACGTATGTTACTAGAAATGTCGCGTCAAGGCGATGCACCAAAAATATTCTCGCAAATTAAAAATCATCGAGGTGTGCCTGTTCCAGCTGTTATTGGAAGTACGGTGGTTGCGTATATTTGTGCGATGTTATACTTCATTTCACCTGAGGTTATTTTCTACTTTTTGGGGAATTGCGTTGGAGGATTAATGATTGCAGTTTATATTTTCATTGCTATTTCACAAATTCGTTTCCGACGACATTATGACAAAGTTTCAGATGAGGTATTATCGATTAGAATGTGGCTATTTCCATATCTATCGTATGTCACAATTGGTATATTAACAGTCGTTTATTTCTGCCAGGCTCTCATCGAATCTTTACGTTCACAATTTTATTTAAGTACATTAGTATTAATTGGCTCAGTTGTGTTGTTCATGATAATGCGAAAGCTGTCGACAAGACCTGCGGAGCAAATAGAGGAAAAGCTAGCCTCAGAGTAGAATACTATAAAATACAAAAAATTCGCGATATTCCTGCGAGATATCAGGCCGCGAAAGAACTTAAAGGATGCTTTAAGTTCTTTCGCGGCGTATAGATGCCCCGTAGAAAGAGCGGATTTTTTTGTATGAATGGATAAGCTGTGTTAATTAGGAAAAAGGGTTTATAAAACCAGTACAACTGTTAATCGATAAAGATTTAAAGTTCGAGAGGGAGTGATCTAGATGTCGATAACTCAACTACATAAAGATGAGCATTTTTTTATTGTAAAAAATGATGAGGTAATGATTAAAAGTGATATTCAAATAGAGCTTCTTGAAAAAATAATAAAAAAATATAGTAAAGGGGCGGAAACCTTTGAGGTAGAAGACTATTTTATTCATGTTTTAGAAACTTCGCAAGGTACCTTATTTTATGCAAAACCATACATGCAGTATAGCTATATAGATTTTATGAACCCATTGTCCATAAAAGTATTAAACTCCATATCCGATGGGGTTACAGTATGCGATAGCGAAGGCAAAATTTTATTTCAAAATGATATTGATATTGAAATTGTTGGCATTGATTTAATGGGGAGATATGCCAAAGACGTTATCGCTGAAGGATTAATGAGTGATTCTATTTCGATGAAAGTAATTGAATCAAAAGAAAAAGTAACGATTTTGCAGACGTTTATCAATGGAAAATGTTTCTTAGTTTCTGGTAAGCCAATATTTGATGAATACGGTGAATTACAATACGTAGTAGCAATTACACGTGATATGACACAATTAAAACTGTTAGAGAAAGAAGTAAAAAAATTAGAAGTTCAAAATGAGAATTTTAAGAATAAGCTACATGCCCTACATAATAAAGAAACAACAAAAAGTAGTTTAATCGCTGTGTCTTCAGAAATGATGCAGGTTGTAAAGCGGGTTATGAGAGTTGCAGAGGTAGACTCAACTGTATTAATTGGTGGCGAATCGGGCGTAGGTAAAGAAGAGATTACAAAGCTTATTCATGCAAATAGCCGGCGTAACGATAAGCAAATATTAACAATTAACTGTAGTGCAATCCCTGAGAATTTATTAGAATCTGAGCTTTTTGGCTATGAGGCAGGAGCATTTACGGGTGCAGCAAAAGGTGGTAAGGCAGGGTTATTTGAGATTGCGTCTGGTGGTACAGTGTTTTTAGATGAAATTGGAGAGATGCCCTTACTACTACAGGCGAAATTATTACGTGTCCTCCAAGAATCTGAGGTTCAGCGTTTAGGTAGTGGAAAGCCTATTCCAATTGATGTACGCATAATTGCTGCGACAAATCGAAATTTAGCTGAAATGGTGAGGCAAGGTAATTTTCGTGAGGATTTATATTATCGTTTAAATATTATCCCGATTGAAATTCCTCCTTTAAGATATCGTCGTCAAGATATCATCCCACTAGTCTACCATTTTTTAGCTGTCATTGAAGAAAAATATGGTATCCATCGAACAATCGAATCATCTGCAATGAAAATATTAGAGTGTTATGATTGGCCAGGAAATGTACGTCAACTTAAAAATATGGTGGAGCGTATTTGCTTGCTAGCAACGCAGCCAGAAATAACAGCGTATATTGTGCAACAAGAGTTAGATAGTAACCCAATTATAATACGTGATTTAGAAAATCCTCTAGAAATACAAAACATCCAGGAACAAAATGTAACCCCGAAGTTTAGCGGTACGTTAAAGGAGCAAGTAGTGGCGTTTGAAAAGCAGATTATTAAGGAAGCTCTATCAAAATTTTCAAGTATCCGGCAGGCTGCTAAATCACTTGGCTGTGATCAATCAACATTAGTACGTAAAATACAAAAGTTGCAATTAACGAAACAAATTTCATATAAGGACTAGCGATGTATTTTTGCATCAAAATTTCATCTATGCACAATAACTAGTAATATTGCAATGCTCACTAATTCATACAAGGAAAATGATGTAATGCATCATTAATATGTTAATAGATTTAGAAGAAAGGGACATTTTCAACAAAAAAAGTGTCTCTTTTTCATTTTATTGCAGTTGCTGTGAAGTAAAATTAATTGCTTTGTAATGCTTCGATTCATCATCAAAAGTAAGGGATGAGATGTGTTAAAACGTATGCCATGAATATAAGTTGATTGGAGTGGAGATTGGGCGACTCCTTGGGGATCAGCAATAGAGGAACAAAGGCTAAAACCATCACATCCTGTGATAACGCCTTCGTGACCAACATCGTGTTGGCCCGAGACCCTGGAGCGAGCATATAGGGGAACGAAGGCTAAGAGCATCACGTCCTGTGATAACGCCTTCGTGACCAACATCCTGTTGCCCCAAGCGGCTCATCGGACGCCCCCAGGAAGCTTTGCTCTGTGCGAAAGCGAAGTGCTAACGTAGCGGCAGCAACAAAGCGCCCAATCGGAACGGAAATCAACCCCACGCTATGAATGTAACAATATTTTTTTGTTAAAAGAATTTTTTCATCAGTTGGCATGAGAATTGCTATTAAAAAAATGTATGAAATTATAAACGAAAAGAGGTTGGCATTTATGACAATTCAACTAAAAGAAGAGTTAAAAACGTTAGATCAAAAACATTTTCTACACCCAACAACGTCGATCGAGCAACAACAAACACAAGGTCCTGCAGCCATTTTTACAGAGGGGAATGGCATTTACTTAAAAGATATAGAAGGAAATATATACATTGATGGCATGTCTTCTTTATGGAATGTAAATATCGGGCATGGCCGTAAAGAAATTGCTGAAGTGGCGAAGGAGCAAATCTCTAAATTAGCATTTAGTTCCTGCTTCGCATCATTTAGCAATGAACCAGCTATCCGTTTAGCGACAAAAATCGCTTCTTTAACGCCGGGAGACTTAAATACTGTATTTTTCACTTCAGGCGGCTCAGAGTCGAATGATACAGCGATTAAAATAGCACGTCATTACTGGTTACTAAAAGGGCAGCCAGAGCGTCAAAAAATTATTTCTCGTACACATTCATACCATGGTGTAGCTATGGGGGCTACAAGTGCGACAGGCTTACAAGCATTTCGTGACTTTACCAATTCACACGCCCCTGATTTCCACTATGTTTACAGCGAATCTGCACGTAATTTACGTGAGACGATTGAAGCATTAGGTCCTGAGACTGTGGCGGCATTTATTTCTGAGCCCGTACAAGGGGCAGGGGGAGTTAATATTCCGCAAAAAGATTACTTTAAAGAAGTGCGAAAAATTTGTGATGAGTACGGTATTTTATTCATTGCAGATGAAGTTATTACGGGATTCGGTCGTACAGGGAAATTCTTTGGTATGGAACATTACGGGGTAGTGCCAGATATGATGTCTTTCGCTAAAGGCGTATCAAGTGGTTATGTTCAACTTGGTGGTGTGGCGATATCCGAAACAATTCATCAAGATTTATGTGAGCTTTCAAAAGGGACATTCATGCACGGATATACTTACAGTGGTCATGCACTTGCTTGCCAAGTTGGACTGAAAAACATAGAAATCATTGAGCAAGAAAATCTCGTTGAAAATGCTGCAAACATGGGGAAAGCCTTGTTAGAAGGATTCCGAGCACTGCAAGAAAAATATAGCTTTATCGGCCGTGTGCGTACGCTTGGATTACTTGGAGCCATTGAATTAGTGAAGAGCCGTGAGACGGGTGAATTGTTTGAGACTGCTCTTAGTCCGATCTTTGTACAGGAGACGATGAAACGAGGATTGATCCTACGAACGGTCACGTATGATCAAGATACAGTTGTTTTTTCTCCACCTCTCATTCTATCAAAAGTAGAGCTTAATGAAATGTTACGTATTTTAGACGAGACATTTGACCATATACGTAAAACAATTGTTGAAAAAAATTGACGTCAGTGTAAACGATCATTATTTGAAGGAGGAGTTTTATGACAACTATCGTTAGAGAAATACGCGAACAATTTAATCCGGCGAAACCATCTCAATGTATAGGTCAAGTTGAGCTTTTGACAATAGATGAAACGAAAGAAGTTATCGTTGCAGCTCAGGAAGCATTTGAAGGTTGGAAAAATACGTCTTCTGTTGCACGTGGAGAAATTTTACGTGTGACAGCAGACTTGCTTGAGAAAAATATTGATAAAGTAGCCGAAATAGCTTCGAGTGAAATGGGTAAAACGAAAAATGAAATGCTTGGTGAAGTGAAACGTGGCGCTTCCATTTTACGTTATTATGCACAAGAAGGGATGCGGGCAAAAGGTGAGGTGTTACCTTCTGCCAATGAAGCGAAACTATTGTACACAATGCGGGTACCACTTGGTGTCGTTGCTGCTATAACTCCTTGGAATTTCCCTGTCGCTATTCCTCTATGGAAAATTGCACCTGCATTAGTGTATG
The DNA here is from genome assembly GCF_050277945.1 of Lysinibacillus sp. NPDC097214. NCBI lineage: Bacteria > Bacillati > Bacillota > Bacilli > Caryophanales > Bacillaceae > Lysinibacillus > Lysinibacillus sp. NPDC097214. The sequence continues at coordinate 695,326 of NZ_JBNNSS010000002.1, read as the reverse complement.
GCAATACAGTAGTTTGGAAGCCTTCTATTGAAAGCGCTTTAACCGGCAAATTAATAGGAGAATTATTTGAGCAGGCAGGCTTACCGAAAAAAGTGTTAAATGTTGTGCAAGGCCGTGGTTCAAAAGTGGGGCAGGTATTATTGGAGGCACCTGAAGTAAAGGCGATTACATTTACAGGTTCAAATGGTGTGGGTCAAAGTATTTTAGATACTGCTGGATCTACTAATAAAAAAATTCAACTCGAACTTGGAGGCAAAAATGCAGCGATCATTTTAGCTGATGCCAATTTAAATCAAGCTGCAAAATTAACGATTGAAGGTGCGATGAAGCAAACGGGACAGCGTTGTACAGCAACTAGTCGAGTTTACATCGAGGAAGCAGTTTATGAAAAGGTGTTGGAGCAGTTAATCGAAGAAGCTAAAAAAATTGAAGTTGGTGTCACGATGGGGCCTGTGTCATCCAAAGGGCAATATGATTCTATTTTATCCTCCATTGAAAAAGCAAAAGTTGAGGGTGCGGAGCTTGTATTTGGCGGAGGTCCTACAAAAGGTATGATAGAAGGATACTATATTGATCCAACAATTTTTACAAATGTAACACACGAGATGTCGATTGCCCATGAAGAGATTTTTGGACCAGTTTTAGCCGTCATCAAAGTAAAGGATTATGAAGAAGCGATTCGATTATCGAATGATTCTAATTTTGGATTGAGTGCTTCTATTTATACAAATAACATTCCGAAAGCATTTGATTTTATTAACCGTAGTGAAGTTGGACTTGTACAGGTTAATGATGAAACAGGTGGAGCAGAACCTCAAGCACCGTTTGGAGGAGTGAAAAACTCAAGTACGGGTGCCCGTGAGCAGGGGCAAGCGGCGAAAGAGTTCTTTACAACGTTTAAAACCATTACGATTGGCACAAAAAGCGAGTCGTGAAAGAAATTTAAAATAGAAGACAAATAAATATACGTCACATATGCCTCGGTGTAATGACCCAGATTTTTCTCAAATTGTACGCAATACCTTTTAAAAAAATCTGGGCATTCGCTCGAGGCATTAACTTTATAAAGATAATTTTTGGGTTTTAAATTTATTAAACGAAAGAAGGTAGAGCTATGACACAAAGTCGTTTAGCAATTGATGTCGGTGGAACGTTTACAGATGTATTTGTTTTTAATGAAGAGACGGGAGAAGTATTTGTTACAAAAACGTCGTCGACACCTGCAAATCCGGAGCAAGGAATTTTAAATGGAGTAGCAAAAGCAGAATTAAATGGCAAGGACATTAAAATTTTTTCTCATGGCACAACAGTTGGAACGAATGCGTTAATTGAGCGTAAGCTGCCAAAAACAGCTCTTATTACGACAGAGGGCTTTAGAGATGTCATCGAAATCCGTCGAGGGACGAAAGAAGATATTTGGGACACATATAAAGATACTGCAAGACCTTATATTCAACGACGGGATCGCTTTGAAGTGACAGAACGAATAGATTATGAAGGAAATATTCTTCAAGCTATTGATGAAGAGGAAATCCGTTTATTAGCAAAAAAATTAAAACGTCGGGGAACTGAATCCATTGCAGTATGTTTCATCAATGCCTATGTGAACGGGGAAAATGAGGCGAAAGTCAAAAAGATTTTAAAAGAAGAATTACCGGATATCTATGTTTGTATTTCAAGTGAGGTGCTTCCGGAAATTTTTGAGCATGAGCGTATGAGTACAACGATTATTAATGCCGTTCTTGGGCCAATTATGAGTAATTACATTAGTAAATTAAGCAATGAAATGCAGAAAAAAGGTTATGACGATGAAATATTAGTATTACACTCTGGTGGCGGTGTCATGACTTCAAGTACAGTTCCCCGCTATGCTGCTAGATTGGCAAGTTCCGGGATAGCTGCAGGCGCAATTGCAAGTAAGCATATCGCAAAGTTGTGTGGATTTGACAATGCCATTGGCTTAGATATGGGTGGTACAAGTACAGATATTTCACTGATGTATAAGGGGGATATACGAATCACAAAGGATTGGTCGATAGAATATGGCTATCCTATTGGTTTCCCGAGCATTGAAATATTAACAATTGGAGCCGGTGGAGGTAGCCTCGCTTGGCAAGATGAAGGAGGTTCTTTACGAAATGGACCACAAAGTGCAGGGGCAGTACCAGGCCCAGCTTGCTATAGCCGAGGAGGCACGGAGCCCACTAACTCAGATGCAAATTTAGTGTTAGGACGTCTAGGTGTGGATTTGTTGGATGGGACGATGCAGTTGAATAAAGAAGCAGCAAGAGATGCTGTGACAAAAATCGCAAATGCATTCGACCAATCAGTTGAAGAAGCGGCAAGTGCCATTATAGAAGTTGCAAACGCCAATATGAGTGATGCAGTTCGCTTAATATCAGTACGGAGAGGCTATGATCCACGTGATTTCGCACTAGTAGCTTTTGGTGGTGCAGGCCCATTACACGGTGCCTATTTGGCAAAAGATTTAAACATCCCAAAAGTCATTATTCCTACGCATCCAGGTGTTGCAGCAGCAATGGGATGTTTACTAGTAGATGTACGCCATGATATTTCTAAAACGTATGTGAAAAAACTAGATGAAGTAAGTGTAGAGGAACTGACAAATCAATTTAGTGAATTGAGAGAAGAGGCAAAAGCGTTATTAGAAGAGGAAGGAATAGCAGAAAACACATCGTCATTAACGAATTATATAGATCTTCGTTATAAGGGACAATGGAGATCTCTAGCTGTTCTCGTATCCGATCAAATAACTTCCTTAGATGCTATTTTGGAAGCATTCCATAAAGAGCATGAAAGAGAATTTGCATTTTCTGATAAGGATCAAACCGTAGAAATATTTGGCTTACGGGTAACGGCTATAGGAACCGTACCAAAGCCTAATTTCCCGCAATATGTTGCTGAAGGCTCACTGGAGGATGCTTTTAAAGAAACACGTCCTGTTTATTTTGAGGGTAAATATATAGAAACAAACGTTTATAACCGCGATAAAATACCTGTTAACACACAATTTGCTGGTCCAGCCATTATCGATCAGCTGGATACGACGACTGTAATTCCACCAGGATTTACTGCGGAAGTAGATGCCTATAAAAATATTATTATTACGGTGAACTAATTCACGATAAGGAGGAATGGGCGATGAGTACAACGAAATTGGAAACGAACCCCAAAGTTAAAAATCTAGACCCTGTAACATTTGAAGTGTTAAAAAACGGTTTTGTTAATTTAGTGGATCAAATGGCTGAACAAATGCTGCGTACATGCTACTCGTTTGTAATTTATAATCGAGACTTTAGCTGTGCATTATGCGATGCACAGGGGAATACCGTTATGCAAGGAACGCAAGATATTTCCGTTCACGTAGGGACATTGCATTTAACGGCAAAAGCTGTCTTAGAGGATTTCGCTGATGATATCCATCCAGGTGATGTATTTTTAGTAAATGATCCTTATCGTGGAGGTACACATTTCAGTGATGTACGTGTAATTTTACCGGTGTTCCATGATGACAAACTAATTGCACTCATGCAAACAAATGGACATTGGGCAGATGTCGGTGGCTCTAACCCAGGTTCTTTTGATATTACAGCTAAGGAACATTACGGGGAGGGACTACGAATCCCACCTGTCCGCATTTATAGTAAAGGTCAATATTTAACCGATGTTGTGAAGATTATTGTTATGAATATGCGTATTCCTGAAGAACGTATTGGAGATTTGCGGTCTCAAGTGGAAGCGGCGAAAGTTGGGGAGAAACAACTCAGGGAAATGATTGATAAGTACGGTATAAATACGGTGCTAGTAGCTTTTGAGGAAGTACAAAATTATGTAGAACGATTAATGAGAGCGAAAATTAAAGCTTTACCAAAAGGACAATGGGAAACGGTGGACTATATCGATATGGATCCACAATTAGGAGATGGCCTCATCCCAATTCGTGTGAAAATGACCATTACGGAAGATGAAATAGCTTATGATTTAAGTGACTCACATCCTTATATTAGCTGTTTTTTAAATGCAGGGTTTGGCTCAGCACTTTCTGGTACGTATGCAGGAACGAAAACATTTTTCCCAGAGATTCCGCTGAACTCAGGATTTTATCGCGTCGTAAAAATATTCCTTCCTGAAAACTCCGTTGTCAACGCACCTAGCCCAGTAGCTGTTTCTGGCTATTGCTCAGGAGCGTTTGAAAAAATTATGAATGCTTGCTTTGAATTATGGTCAAATATTATGCCTGAACGCGCTATCGCATGTTCATTTAATTTAGAGTATTTATTAATAGGTGGGTATGATCAGCGGAGAGATAGTAGTGAATATTTTATGTGGTATGACTGGATGGCGGGGGGACATGGTGGACGTATTGACCGTGATGGTGCGAATACTACCTCACCAGTGTTCGGAGTAGGTTTGAGTGTTCAACCGTGCGAAGGGCAAGAGCGGTTGTCACCAGTTGTTACGACGAAGCATGAAATCATTATAGACTCTGCTGGTCCAGGTAAATACCGTGGTGGCTGTGGTGTAGAAAAGGGAGGCGTTTTAACGAATGTAAACCAAACAGTGATGTCCTATTGCTGTGATCGTTCTCGTTCCATTACATGGGGGATTATGGGCGGCTTACCTTCTATCGCGCAGGGGGCTATTTTAAATCCACACAAAAAGGATGAAAAATTTTTAGGCACGATTTTCTCCAATGTTGAGTTGAAGAAAGGAGATTCCTTTACACGTCCATCAGCAGGGGGTGGTGGTTTGGGTGACCCATTAGCACGAGATGTAAACGCTGTTTTAGAGGATGTTATTGATGAATATGTTTCAATTGAGCGTGCAAAGCTTGATTATGGCGTAGTCATCCATGAAATAGACCGTGACATGGATGCTTTCGAAATTGATATGGCGGCAACGGTAAAAGAACGCGATTATATTCGCAAAAATCGCCATAGATGGCTGGAAACAGATCCAATTGAAGTTGAACAGATGTATAACAAAGGTGAAATTAATCAAATGGATGTTGTTCGAAAATATGGTGTTATTATGGATTACCAAACAAATAGAGCATTGCCAATCTCAACAGAGCAATACCGTGAGTCGATGAAGAAACGTTCTTTGGCCTTCTGGTGACAGACATAACGTTCTTGCAATCAAGTGTTAATTGAAACTTTTAAGAGAGTAGTTTACACTACTCTCTCTGCAAAATAAGGGTATGCAAATTTTTAATGTCGAGTAATGCATAAACTATGAAAAATATTACTACATAGATAAAAAAATCTAATGAAACTGTATGACCACAAATAAACCACAATTTGACCGCAATATTTTCCTCGGTTCTCCTTTATTTTTGGCGGTTTTTAAATAGAAAAATCCACCTCATATTCGGTTTTTTATAACAATCCAATGTCCCTAATTTTTTCAACAGCTTCTATTCTTGAATGTACTTGTAGTTTTTTGAAAATCTTTGTTAAACGATATTCGACTGTGCGTAAACTGACAAATAGTTTTTCTGCTATTTTTTTATTTGTTTTGCCAGCGGCCACTAATTGAAGCAAGGCTAGTTCATTTTTTTGAAGGTCATATTGGATTAACTGATTCATTAGTTCCATTTTGTTCTTTTGGCTATCGACTACTTTTAATTGTTGTAATAATTGCACTGGCATCATAGCATTCCCATCTAGAGCGGAGCGTATTGCCGCAATAAGATTTTCTGTGGATGCTGTTTTGCTAACGAAGCTAGAAACACCTGATTCTACTAATATATCGAAGAAAGGTTCAATGTCGTGACCCGTGTAGATAATTTTAATTACATCATAATTTAATATTTTTAATAATCCTGGATCCTTTAAAAAAGGCATGCTTATATCAAATAAAAATATATCAAATGTTTGTTGTGAGAGAGCATTCAAAGATTCCTCATAAGTCCTTACAACCGTGACATGGAAATTTCCTTCTTGTTCTAACAATAATTTTATACCTTCACCAACAGCTTTATGGTTATCTACTACTAAAATACTTACCAATCCCTTACCTCCTTTGATAACAATAGACTATTGTTTTGAATGTATTGATTATAATGCATTATACCTAATTTTACTTTGGAAAGGGATACAATCCATAAATAGATTTAACTTCTTTCAGTGGGTTCCAAACACCCACTGTAATAGAGGAACTCCGTCTGAGAGATCCAGGTCTTGTGGCAATTTCGCCCTCAACCAAATATGGATTTATTCGCTGTCAACAATTGGTATACTTGCTCTTTTTATGCTTCCCATTACGCTGATTTTAGCTGGAAAACGCTTTGCTCCAGCGCCATTTAATAATTTCACTACTTGGGTTGTTATCATGATGATTGGTATTTGCATCTTACATTGGATAGGTCAAGATGATAAGGGATTTTTGATGACGTTTTTCACGGTTGATTTTGTATTTATGTGGCTGCTCCATCACGACAACTGTACGAGAGTATATGGTTGCAAATGATTTTACGTTCTTTAGCTATATCGTGTGGATTGTGTTTGGGGTAATATATGGTGTTTTGTTGGATGCGTTCATCTATTTCTTCAAAAAGATAATGAAACGATAAGTTTTCTTGAATAGCATAAGACTGCCTTTATGGCAGTCTTATCGCAGTAATTCGCACACTGTAGTAAGAGCATTAAGTGGAGGAGTTCAAAGAAGCAAGGTGTCAGTCTGTCTTAAATCGACTAAGCTTAAAGAGTGATAAATCCTGCTTGCTTTTTCCGTTTAGCGTTAAATCCGCTAGTACTTCACCGACGGCACTACTGAATTTAAAACCATGTCCTGAGAAGCCTGCTGCAATGATAATATTTCGATGCTCAGGTAAAAAATCAATAATGAAATCCTCATCTGGTGTCATCGAATATTTACATGTTTTTCCGAATTTCAGTGCACCGTGCTGAGGCATAAAATGGTTGATAAAGTTTTCTAAATCTATTGCATCCTGTTCGTCGAATGGGCGAAGCGGATCGTTTGGATTGATAGCCTCACCGCCATCATGTCTGCCAAGCTTCAGGCCGGTTCCATCAATACTTGGAAAACCGTAGTACATGGAATCTGCAAATTCAAAACAATAGGCCGGGAAAACATCTTCACGATACAGTTGCTCCTCTGCCTCAAACCATGCAAATGTTTTTCGCGTCGGTGTTACAGGGATCGTGATGCCCATTGTTTGTAGTAACTCAGTCGCCCAAGCACCGGCCGTTACGACTAAATGTTTTGCCTCATAAATAGAATTAGCTGTTTGAACACGTACAATGTCACCAGCTTTGATGCTCTGCACTTTTTCATTTGTATGTAAGGTTGCCCCTGCCTCGATAGCTAATTTTTTATAAGCGCTAATGCAGTCTTCTACACGAAGGACACCAGCAGTAGGCTCAAAACAAGCAACAAAGTTTTCTGGTAAGGATAATCCAGGCCATTTTTTCATTGCCTCAGATGCTGAATACTGCTCTAATGATAAATCGTAGAGCTTAGCACTAGTTTTTACATTTTGAATAAAAGGATGGGTCTCTTCACCGACATTCATTACGCCTGTTTGTAAAAATAAAGCTTCATCCGTTAACGTTTCAAGCTCCTTCCATAATTCACCCGCTCTTTTGACAAAAGGGACATAGCTAGCGCCTTCACCATACGCAAAGCGAATAATTCTTGTTTCACCATGATGACTACCTTCTTCGTGAGGAGGATTAAAGGCATCAAGCATCAAGACATTTTTTCCTGCTTTCGCTAAATGATAGCCCGCCGCCATACCCATCGATCCTGCACCAATTATAATTACGTCGTAAACCATATTAATCCCTACCTTTTTGCTAAAGTATAACAAAATAAAAGGGGTTGGGACAGAAATTTCAGAAAATAATTTAAATAAGAAAATGCCCAATCTCCTAACAGAGTAGGAGTATTGTGCATTTTAGTTAAAAAGCTATTTCACATTAGGTAATATTTTATTTAATACGATGGCTACTATAGCAGCTGTTGCTATTGGAGAACCGAATAAGTATTGAACTGTTGTTGGTAATGAGTATAAGAAATCTTTAGGAAGTAATGTTAGAGCTAATGTTAAAATCACTGGTACTGCGATTACATACATTTCCTTTTCACCAATGTTTTCATTTTTCATTACTTGTAAACCACTGATTGCAATAATGCCACAAACGATAACGAATACACCACCGATAACTGCTGATGGAATGGCAGAAATAAGAGCAGCTAGTTTACCAGAGAAGCCGAATAGAATAAACCAAAAACCTGCAGCAATAAAAACACGGCGACTTGCGATACCTGTAATCGATATCACACCTGCATTTGTTGAATAGCCAGTGACAGGAGTTGAGCCTAATAATGATGCGATAAAACAACCAATTCCTTCGCCGATAACCCCGCGATTAATTTGTTTTTCAGTTAATGGTTTATCGATGACGTTACTCACGGCAAACCATGTACCTGTTGTTTCTGCCATTAGGACGATATAAATAATGACCATTGTAATGATAGCTGAAAAATTAAACGTGAAGCTAAAATCTGCGATTGGAATTTGAGGCATACTAAACCATTTTGCTTGTGACACTGCTGATAAATCTAAAACACCCATAATATTTGCCGCAATACAACCTGCGACTAAAGCGATAATTACTGATGTGATACGAAATACGCGGCCTTTTTTATTAAAAACAGAACCTAGCATAACACAAAGGATTAGAACGCTAGCTGAAATTAGAGCTAAATAGATGTTTTGGTTAATGGATGCTCCTGCAGCATTAAAAATGTTATTACTTAAACCTACAGGCATTAATGAAAGACCTACTACAAAGATAATTGTCCCACCGACAATTGGCGGAATGAAAGTTTTCACGATTTTATTGAATATACCTGTAATACCTAAAATAATAACTAAGATGGCGCCGACTAAACTTGCTCCTAGCACAGTACTCCAACCAAGATCTCCACTACCACTCGCTGCATAAATACCTACAATTGCACCGATTGGAACATATGAAGGACCTTGTGCTATCGGTAACTTCATGCAAAAGTGAGTTTGAATAATCGTTGCAACCCCTGCCGCAATGAAGGTCGATTGTATCAATGCGCTTGATTGACCTGATTGTAAACCGATTAACATAGCAATTAAGAAAGGAACTACGTAGACATCCATCGCCATGACGTGCTGTAAACCAAGTAGGGCGGATTGACCGAGTGATACCTTTTCATCTGGTAAAACTGTTAACTGCTGAGTTTTCTTTTTATCGTTAGCTAATTTGTTATGTTGCGTTTCCACTAAGATGTACACCTCAAAATTGTAAATTTAGAATTTTTATTTATGCTCTAGCGTGAACCTTATTTCCTTGTACCCATACTTCACGGATATTTTCAGGGCGCACAAGATACATAATTTTTTGGAAGATATCCTGTAAATCTTCCTTGCTATCAAAAATAGGAAGTTTTGCAGAAGGTATGTTAGTATCGATGATTTGTACATCCCACGTGTAGCTTTCTTGTAATCGACCAATTGGTAGACTCAAGCTTTCTCCGCCACCTGCTGTTGCTAAATAAAATGCTTCATTAATCGTAATACGTGAATTTGGGACACCACGTTTTTCAGCAGGAAGAGAGGTATCGACACCGTCTTCTAGCATTCTAGATGACATGACTGCTTGTCTAGCATTATCGAATAGGCTAGGTGAGAAACCGCCAGAAATATCTGACCCTAATCCGATATCAACGCCTTTTGCATGGAAACGGGCAATTGGGATGACGCTATTTGCAAAATAAGCATTAGAAATTGGACAATGGCCAATCGCAGTGCCTGTTTCAGCAAATAACTGTGCATCATCATCATTTAAGAAATTACAATGTGCCATCACAGATTTATCGCCTAAGAGACCAAAGTCATGTAAGGCAAAGGCATCATTTTTCTTAAAACGTTCCTTTACGTAACCATGCTCCCAATCACTTTCACTACAGTGAGATTGAATATGTGTATCATATTTTGCAGCTAATTCTCCTAAACCTTTTAAAGCATCGTCTGTGCAGCTTGGGATAAAGCGTGGCGTTATAACTGGATAAACACCTTGTTTCGTTGAATTGGCTAATTCCTTCACTGCTAAAATAAATTCTTCTGTATCTTTAAGTGCAGTTTGAGTATTTGCATCTCGATAATAGTCTGGATTTTGTTCAGGATCATCCATCACCACTTTTCCAACTAGACCACGTTGACCTTTTTTAGCACAAATTTCCGCTAATAGCAGGCTTGCTTCTTTATGGACAGTTGCAAAATAAAGCGATGTAGTAGTTCCATTGGCAAGCAGAGTACTTACTAAATCTTCATAGACCTCTTGTGCAAACTCTAAATCGGAGAATTTGGATTCGATAGGGAAGGTGTATGTGTTCAGCCAATCATAAAGTGGAATATCTAATGCAGTTCCAGCTTGTGCCCATTGCGGTGCATGTACATGCAAATCGACAAAGCCTGGTAAGAAGTATTGTCCATTGGCTAATTGATGAAAATTTTCTTTGTGTTGATATGTAGTTAGTAGATTTTGATAATCCGCATGCTCAGGAGCTACTATTTTCGCAATCATCCCATCAGCATTAATGAAGAATAAATAATCCTTTAAAATTTGTACTTCAGTAGGAGACTTACTTGAAAAAGCTGTCCCTTTGAAAATTAACGTATATTCAGTCATAAAAACCACCTTAATGTTCGTGTATTGATGAATGTATGGATTATTATAGGTCATTGAAACTGATTCGTCTACAAAAAAACGAATATTAATAGTTTTGTTGCAGGATTTTTAAACGGTATTCACTATTTTTTTACAGCTTTTACAAGCATTAAGATGGTTCGTTGTCACAGCGTGTGGTTGATTTCCGTTCCGACTGGGCGCTTTCCTGGGGGCGTCCGATGAGCCGCTTCGCTTCGCTGCAGGGTCTCGGGCCAACACGATGTTGGTCACGAAGGCGTTATCACAGGATGTGATGGTTTTAGCCTTCGTTCCCCTATCGCTGATCCCCGAGGAGTCGCCCAGTCTCCACTCCAATCAACTTATATACAAAGCATACGTTTTAACAAATGTAATCCCTAACTTTTGGTGATGAGACATTGAGATATAGTTAGTTACAAATTTTAAAAAGACTACACTTCAATTCGTTGTTGTACAAATTTTGTGTAGTTCAAGCTTTTAAAAAATGACTGTTATGAAATGGAGTCATTGATGATGTTAATAAAAGTATTAAAGGTCGAAGAGGTATTTTGTTCATTTTTTCTTGTGCAAAGATAAATAGGACGCTGAATGTCGACGTCTTTTATAAAAACTCGCGCTACTTGCTGTCGTTGAATAAAGCTAGAAGCCGCTATGGAAGGAGCTAACATCGTACCATATCCAGCCGCAATGGCGTGAATGGATTCATTGATACCGTCCAGTTGTAGCCCTACTCTCGGTGGTGGGATTTTATGAACTTTACATAAAGCATTTAAATATTCTTTTGTTGAGCTACCATCTTCTCGTGAAACAAATGGCTGCTGCATTAATTCCGCTAATGTCACTTTCTGATTTGCCAGCGGATGGCCAAATGGGACGATAAACCAATAATCGAGATTCATGAGAAATTGATAATTAATATCTGGATGATGGCCATCCTCTTTTACGATAAAAGCCATATCAGCCTTATAGTGAAGCAATTCTTCAATAACCTGCTGGGAATTAGCCGTTTTTATGTGGATGTTAGTTGTCGGATAGGCTTGTTTATATTTTGCGAGCCATTTTGGTAATAAAAAATGGGATGGAACATGGGTAGAAGCAATTTGTAATTCTTCATTACCTGTGTTTTTTAATTGCTCTAATTTGTTTTCAATGTCCAATTCTAAATCAAATAATCGCTGGGCTTGTTTAAATAAAAATTCTCCATTTTGTGTTAAGGTAATTCCTCTACCTTTTGATTCTAAAAGAGTTAAGCCTAGTTCTTTTTCCAGATTTCTCATTTGAATGGTTACGGCAGGTTGACTAATCATTAGAGCTTGCGCGGCCTTCGAAACACTATTGAGCTCGGCTACTTTTGTGAATAATCTAAGAGCATGTAAATTCATTATGTATCCCACCTTATATAAGAATTATTTATCCTTTTATATAAATTATATATTAGATTTATTAATTTTTACTCTGTATCCTTTTAATTACAACAAGTTTTTTGGGGGTGGGGACAAAATGAATCGACAACACATCGGAATTTTATTTGGTGGGGTGCTATTACTTGTAGTGGCTATGGGGATTAGCCGCTTTGCATTTACACCAATTTTGCCATTTATGCGTCATGATGTCGGGTTTTCGTTTGAAGTTGCAGGATTTTTAGCATCGAGTAATTATATTGGCTATTTCATTGGTGCATTGTGGGCAGGATTTATCAATCGCCAAAAAAAGAACTTTTTATTGTTAAGTGTTGTTTTGAATGTCCTTTCTGTTGTTCTTATGGGAATCATTGGAATATATAGTATTTGGCTTGTGCTTCGTCTGATTGCGGGCATTACAGGGGGACTAATTTTTGTATTAACATGTAGTATTATTATGGATTATTTAGCAAAGCATTCACTTACAAAATGGTCAGGCTATTTATTTGGTGGCATTGGATTAGGAATTGCTATTTCAGGTTTATTAGTCCCTGCTATTGAAGCACGTTTTGCTTGGCAAGGTACATGGATAGGCTTAGGGATTTTATCTGCAGTTTTTTTAGTGACGACATATATACTTTGGAGAGATTTGCATGTGCAGGATAGTGTGAAAACCATAAAATCCTCTGATACAAAAATGACAAAGGGCTTTATGCCATGGCTAATCGTCGCATATGGCTTTGAGGGGTTAGGCTATATTATTACAGGTACTTTTTTAGTTGATATCATTCATAATATTCCTTCACTACAAGCATACTCTTCATATAGCTGGGTTATTGTTGGGGTAGCGGCTATCCCGTCAGCACCTGTTTGGACTGTCTTATTAGAAAAATTCTCTGCCATCAAAATTTTGTTTATCGCCTACGTATTGCAAGTAGTAGGCATTTTATTACCAGTATTTTCACAAACAGTATGGAGCGTATTATTATCGTCATTTTTATTCGGCTTAACATTTGTAGGCATTGTAACGTTAACGACCTCTTATGCACGTCAGCTATTCCCAACGCAAAGCGGTCCAGTCGTATCATTGTTAACAACGTTTTATGCTTTTGGACAAATTATCGGACCGATCATCGCGGGCCAGCTTGTGGCGGTTTATAGTAGCTATAAGGCAGCGCTTGTCTTTGCAGGAGTCATTGTATTTTTTGCATTGATTGTCATGTTATGTGGAAGATGGATCACGGTTAAACGGCAGGCCACTTTAGACAATGTATTGCCTATCAAAACTCAATCCAGTCCTTAAATAAGAAAAGCCAGAAATTCGATTAGGGATTTCTGGCTTTTGTTTTTACTTAAAAAATAATTCAGGTAAGCAATTACCTCACCGGTTTTTTTATGTTGAAAGGAAAGGAAAGTAAAATAGATGGTTTTGGAGTGAACGCTAGCTAAAAGTTGACTATAAAAGAAATTATTTATTATGTTTAGTTAAACGAAAACATGGGAGGAGGATATTAGGTGGATAAGCGTGAGCGAACGAGAGCACAAATATTAGTAGCGGCAAAAAATGTTTTTTTAGCAAATGGGTATAAGGAAACGACGATCAAGTTAATTGCCAAGGAAGCAGGGCTAGGTTACGGGACGATTTATTCTCATTTTAACTTAGGGAAAGAGGAAGTTTTGGCAACTTTAGTTGAGGATGTTATGAGCCCATTCTATAAAATTGCAGAGCTAAATTATACACCTAAAAATAAGCAAGAGGCTTTTAATTTTACGTTTAAAAATATATATAATTATTTATCCTTGGCAGTTGAAAATAAGGAAATATTTAGATTGATACATGAAGCAAAAGGTGTGTCACCGTTAATTGGGGAGAAATGGGAATCAATCACGGATCAATTTATTAGGAGGGTGTCTGCCAACGTAGAAATTGTTCGACAGCTAGGGCTGATCCGCAATGAAAATTATCATGCGGAGGTTATTGCGAGTTCGTTGTATTACATTGCAGAGCGGTATTTATGGAAAATTATTTTGGACAAAACAGACATTCCAATTGAGGAAATTGCGCGTGATGTGGCAACAATGTATACATTTGGTTTGTTTAAATAATTCTGTTCAAAGCGAAGAAATGCTAAATAATAACAAAATTAGCTAATGACGCGGCGTCTATTTCTTATTTATAATTAAAATAATGTTATAAAGGGAGGAATTGAAATGTGGTTAAATCAGTCATGTTTAGAGGGCGGAGTTGAAATGTGGTTAAATCAATCATGTTTAAAAATTGACACCGCGTCAGTTTTGGAGGAAGATTGTTCGCTTTCGGAAACTTTCTTTAAAAGAACTGCCACTGATGAGCAATGTATCGAAATGTATAAACATATGGTACAAGGAAGAATCTTTGATGGGATTGCATTGAAATTTCAACGCCAAGGAAAAATAAAAACATATCCGCCAATTAGAGGGCAAGAAGCGGCACAGGTTGGAAGCGCTTACGCATTGAATTCGAATGATTGGATTTATCCTAGTTACCGAGATATTGCGGCTTCATTTGTTCACGGGATGCCTATCGATAAGTTCTTTTGTTACACAATGGGTAAGATGGCTGGGCAGCATTTAACTGATTTATCTATTTTTCCTATTCAAATCGTTATTGGAGCGCAATTTTTACATGCGGTAGGTGGGGCATGGGCTAGTAAATATAAAGGGGAAGATAGTGTTTCGGTTGCTTATATGGGTGATGGAGGTACCTCTGAGGGCGATTTCCATGAAGCATTAAATTTTGCAGGTGTATATAAATTACCAGTGGTTTTCTTTATTCAAAACAATCAATGGGCAATTAGTAATCCAATTCATAAACAAACCGCTAGCCAATCAATCGCACAGAAGGCGTTGGCTTATGGGATTACAGGAATTAGAGTAGACGGCAATGACGTATTAGCAGTTTATGAGGCAACGAAGCTTGCTATAGAAAAAGCTAAAAATGGAGAGCCTGTGCTGATTGAAGCTGTTACATTCCGCCAAGGACCGCATACAACTGCAGACGATCCGACGAAATATAGAGACCAAGCTGAAGTTGAGCAATGGCTGACAAATGACCCTATAGAAAGAATGAAAAAATTTCTTATTACTACTGGGCTATGGGATGAGAGGCAAGAGGAGGAGCTGTTAAATGACTGCGAAGAAATCGTTTTAAAAGCCTATGAAAAGGCACTTACAATCGAAAAGACAACGATTCCAAAAGTACTAAGAGCAACGTATGAAACAATGCCTCAAAACTTAGTAAGACAATTGCAACAAAGAGGAGAGGTGTAATGATGGAGATGACAATAGTACAGGCAATCAATACATGCTTAACCCAAGCAATGGAAAATGATGAAACAATCCTCTGTCTCGGTGAGGATATCGGGAAAAATGGTGGAGTTTTCCGTGTGACAGATGGGCTCATGGAACGTTTTGGAGAAAGGCGTGTAGTTGATACACCGATTGCTGAGTCTGCAATTATCGGAGCTGCAGTAGGTTTAGCCACTAGAGGACTTAAACCAATAGCAGAGATACAGTTTTTAGGGTTTATTTATGAGGCGATGGATCAAATGGTAGGACAGGCCGCACGCCTTCGTTCTCGAACGGAAGGCACAGTTACCGTGCCACTGGTTGTTAGAGCACCGTACGGAGGAGGGATTCATGCACCTGAATTACACTCAGATAGTTTAGAAGCATTGTTTCTACACTCACCAGGTTTAAAAGTAGTCATGCCAAGTACGCCTTCCGATGCTAAAGGGTTACTCGCAGCGGCGATTAAAGATCCAGACCCAGTATTGTTCTTAGAGCCGTTGAAGCTATACCGAACGATAAAAGAGGAAGTACAAGAAGAATATTATGAAGTGCCAATTGGTAAGGCGTCGATTGTTCAAGAAGGGGAGCATGTGACCATCGTTACATATGGTCCGAGTGTCGTAACGGTTAAACAGGCAGTAGCGCAATTACAAGGGCAGGGTGTGTCTGTGGAAATTATTGATTTACGAACAATCGCACCTATTGACTATGAAACCATCATTCAGTCGGTAGATAAAACTGGCAGACTAGTCGTTGTTCATGAAGCGGCAAAAACAGGCGGTGTAGGGGCGGAAATCGCAGCAGTTATTGCCGAAAACTGTATGTATGCTATGCACGCACCGATTTTACGTGTCACAGGTTATGATACACCGTTCCCAGTATCGAGCATTGAGGCAGAATGGATGCCAACCGTAGCGCGCATTGTTAGTGCAGTACAAAATGTCATGAAAGAATAGGGAGGGATAGTAATGTATGATTTTTTACTCCCTGATATAGGGGAAGGTTTACATGAAGCAGAAATTGTTGGCTGGTTTGTAAAGCAAGGGCAAAAAGTAGCGATTAATGAGCCTTTAGTAGAGGTTCAAACTGATAAAGCCGTTGTAGAAATTACAGCTCCAATTACAGGGGTGATTGAGAAGCTTGGAGGCGAGCAGGGAAATACCATTACGGTAGGTAGTCTGCTTTGTCAATTTAGTAAAACCTCAGATTTGTCACCACCCCAGCAAACACAGCCACTTGGAGAGAAAAAAGTGGAGAGTATGCCGAAAGAGAAGATTGAATTTTCAGTATTAGGAAGAGTGAAGGCAGCTCCTTCAGTTAGAAAAGCAGCGCGCACTATGGACATTAATATTGAAGAAATACAGGGCAGTGGACCAAACGGACGGGTGTTGCGATGTGATTTAGATAGACATGCTAAACAATCATCGTCCCCGATAGCACTAGTACAAAACAAGTCAAAACGTAGTGAAGATGAAGTTAATGAAAATAAAATCATCCCTATTCGTGGCTTGCGCAAAGCAATCTTTGAAAATATGCAAAAAGCCGTTTCTAAAGCAGTATTATGTACAGGAATGGAAAAAATTAATGTAACGAAATTAGTGGATTTTAGAAAAAGTATTCAACAGCTGCCGGAAATGAAGGACAAAAAAATAACTTACTTACCTTTTTTTGTAAAGGCGGTTGCTACAGCTTTACAGGAACATGAGCAGTTTAATGCCAAGGTAGATGAAGATCAAAAAGCACTTGTGATTTTACCTTATATTCATATTGGCGTTGCAGTTGCTACTTCAGACGGTCTACTTGTGCCAGTGATAAAGCATGCAAATAAAAAAAGTATTTTTGAAATTGCAGAGGAGCTAGAAAGCTTATTGGCAAAGGCTCTTTCTAAAAAAGCAACGGTAGAAGATTTAACAGGTAGTACGTTTACGATTTCTAGTACAGGAAAGGACGGGGCAACATTTGCGACGCCGATTACTAACTATCCTGAAGTAGCAATCCTGGGCACTCATAAAATTGTAAAAGAACCAATCGTAGTAGAAGATACAATACAAATTGGCCATACAATGACACTGTCTTGCACATTTGATCATCGTGTTATTGATGGCGAGCCAGTAAATGCATTTATGCGTAGTGTAGCAGGCTATTTAGAGGAACCTGCACGTTTTTTACTATAGTTCAAAAATGATAGAGATGCTTGCCAAAGGATTAGCAAGCACAACAGAAAAAATAGTGGCAATTTCACAGGTTTCAATTAGTCAAGCTGCGGCCTATTTAACTGGTCGATGTGCAAAATGAGATTTACACACCCAATAAAATAATTTATGCCTCGTAAACGCACTGTCGCGTTTACGAGTTTTTGTATTATCTAGACAGTAAAAGGGGTAGTAGTAACGCATGAGTATGGGCTCTTTTCATATGATTATCTCCCAAAAAAATATTTACTGTATTGTTTTTTCCAAGAATATATAAACAGCTCGAATACCTAGGCTTCTTTTACAACGGACAGTAAAGTAACTATTGAGGAATGGCTATTGCTCGTGGAAATTCCTGATGAAAAAGGTATATAATGTAGATAAATCTTATATTGGTAATGCTGACGTATATGCATCTCTAAAATAAGCAAATCATCGTTGAGGAGAGGAGAATAGAATGAGGAAAAAAATTATTATAACATTATTAACTTTTTCATTGATCTTGCCTTTTAGTCAAACTGCTCAAGCAGCAAATCTTAGTAAACAGTATTTTGATGTTACAGAAAAAGATCTTAAAAACAGTATCATTATGTCGCCTCAAAGTACAAAAGCATTTATAAATGGTAATATGGTTTCCGCAGTACAACCAATTGTAAAAGATGGGAGAACCTTAGTGCCACTTCGCTTTATTTCTGAAGGCTTTGGTGCAAAAGTAGATTTTAACGCTAAAAATAATACCATAACTATTAAACATTCAGATAAATCAATAACCTTGAAAATAGGGGACAAGGCTATTGCTGTTAATGGGAAACATATTCAAATGGACGTTGCTGCAAACCTTTATCATAATTCAACCTATATTCCGTTAAGATATATTGGTGAGGCCTTTGATAAAAAAGTAGTATATTTAAAGAATGAAGTCATACAACCGTATAGTTTGATCATTATAAGGGATGTAAATGCTACAGAGCTTGAAAATCTTAATCTAGTACGCCTCTGTGAATTGCTATATCAAGGAAAATCTGTCGTCTATAGTGATCGTTTTATGGCAGTGATTAAAGAAAAAGGTCAATTATTCTATAGCAATGATTTTTCTTATTTCGAACCCTTTGTTTATCAGGAGTTTGTAGAGGATAAAAATGTGGTTAAGTTAGGAGATTTGTGGTTTAAAACAGATAGGGGCAATTTTTATTTGGACTACGCTTATGCCACTACGGGAGAATTTATTTTATATTATGTGGATGGACAAGACATTTCAAGAGTAGCCATTGAAAAAGCACCGATTAAGGCTGTGAAAACTTATCAGAATAATGTCTATTACCTAACAAGATATGAGCGTGGTGTAGTAAATGCTCATGAAACGAGTAATTTAAAGTATGCAACGCTTAAAAATGGGCAGTGGGTTTCTGATTATTTAGGTAAGCCAGGATTTTACTATGGTTTTGATACTTTAGCAAATCCATATAACTGGAAAATAGATGGTAACGGCATCTACATTTTTGGTTATAATAGATTTGGAGATTTAAGCTCAGAAGAAAGAAAAGAAACTTTTGGGAATTACAGAATAGACTTTGAGGGTCATAATCATGAGGTAGTAAAACCTTAAAGTTTGAGTTTGGTTGATGTAGAGAATTGGCTGGTTTGAGTTCGGTATTTATACGGGACTTAAGCCAGTCAATTTTTGTTTAATCCGTTTGTTATTATAGTAATCGATGTGGAATCGGAAAGGAGTTCACATAGGATGTTAGCCTGAAATCATAGCATCCATGACGATAACGGATAACTGACCTGCATCGGTTGTTCATTAAAAAGAGAATAGAGTAGGTCAAGTAAGCAAGTTATGTAATAGCTGTTGACAGACTCTTTTAATGAGCTAAAGTTTTACTTATACAATATTACGAAAAAATGAGGTGCGCATATGATTTTAATAAGTTCTTGCTTAGCGGGATTAAAGGTACGATATAACGGAAAAGATAGTTTAGATGAAAGAATTCAAAAGCTTGTGTTAGAAAATAAGGCGGTGACTGTATGCCCTGAACTTATGGGAGGTTTTTCGACGCCTCGTGAGCCCGCTGAAATTGTTGGTGGAGATGGTGAAGACGTTCTTGATGGAAAAGCGAAAGTGGTTGAAAAATCCGGCCGTGATGTAACGGAGCTCTATCTAAAGGGCGCATATGCAACATTAAAAAAAGCACTCGAACTAGGTGCGACTAAGGTTATTTTAAAAGAGTATAGTCCATCCTGTGGCAGTGCAATGATTTACAATGGGGATTTCAATGGTACAAAATTAGTTGGCATGGGCGTAACAACTTCCCTGCTTAGAAGAAACAATATTGCGGTCTTTTCTGAAGAAGATTTTTTTACAGATATCAAATAATTTAATCATTGTAAGTAATGAAAAGTTGAATTCCTTTCGATATCAAAAGGAACCTCGTGCATTTTGCTTGAACCACATGTTGCCGATACGCCATTTCGATTGATCGCCTTTACTAGAGGTGCTAATAATTTGTTCAGCATCGATAGGAATATGAACAGTTTCCATGTCATCACATCCAATCTAGTTTGAATTTCTTTTATTATATAGTGTTATCATCATTTAACGCACGAAATATTGCCCAACCAGTATTGTTTGTCGCTTCTTTAAACTTGGCTTTTTTAGAGTCAAAAGTGATGATATATAAGAAAATAAATAAATTAAAAGACTAGCTTGATTAAAGACCATCTTTATATCAAAATGATCGCCCCCACTACATAAGTAGATCAGGGGGCATTTTTTAGTCAACAAGTAAAATTCGCGGTGAGGTTTTAGCGATAATTTTCGTAGATACCCAGCAACCAAGACAGGCTACCACAACACTCATGAGAGATAATCGCCCACAACCATCTCTTCATCCAATTATTTAAATACATTGTGCTCTCCTACGAATGGTTTTGAGTAGTAAATTTATAGCCAACGCCCCAAACTGTTTGAATATAAATAGGACAAGATGGATCGTTTTCAACTTTTTCGCGTAGACGCCTAATGTAAACGGTTATCGTATTTTCATCACCATATGCGTCATAGCCCCAAACAGCATCGAGTAACTGATTTTTGGAGAAAACCTGATTACGATATTTCATTAGAAAAAATAGTAGCTCAAATTCTTTTGCAGATAGAGGAACATGCTTTTTATCACAGGAAAAAGTATACTCATTTTTATTGATTTCCATATGATCGATTCGTATAATATCCATCTGGCTCGCATTGTCCTGCAGCCATCTATCCTGTTTCCGTAAATGGGCGTTTATTCTTGCCACAAGCTCACTTAAAGAAAAAGGCTTTGTCATATAATCATCCGCACCGAAGCCTAAACCAAGAACTTTATCAGTATCACTGTTCCGAGCACTTAAAATTAGTATAGCAACATTACTATTTTCACGAATTTGGCGACATAATTCGATTCCATCGCAATCAGGGAGAGAAAGGTCAAGAATGATAAAGTCAGGAGAGATTTCTTTCATATAATGGAGTGCCTCATGACCAGTTCTAGCGATATGGGGATCAAAGTGGTTAACGCTTAAATAGTCCTTTATGATATTTGCAATATCACCTTCATCTTCTATAATTAGCACCCTTGTTTTATTAACCATAAGAACTCTCCTTCTTTAGAAATTTATCTCCTTTTTCGATTCGAAAGGAGGAAGAACAACATGATGACAAAGGTCGAATAGACGAAAATCCAAGCAAATTGCCAATAAAAACTGTTTGGTATTGATTTTATAGAGTCTTCTGAGCCCATCATTTCCAATGAAAAACGGACAGGGGGAAGTAGCCAAATGAGTCCCTTGATCTGAAGAATTGTTTCTTTTAAAGTAGCAATCACGACAGAAATAATTAAGATGCCAAGTACACCCCACCAAGTATTTTGCTTGTTTTTAACGAGTTCTCTCGTAAATATAGCTGAAAGTGCAATCGCTAGTACAGATAGACTAAAATGTGAGAGGAATCCTAGTAATTGATGTATCAATCTTGGTTTTTCTCCAAAGGCGCCAATAAGAGTAGGGTAGACTACTGATACCCAACTTAAGAAAAACCCAATTAGTACACAAATCATAAAAATTCCTAAATTATATTGCGTTCGACTTTTGGCATGAAGTGTTGTAATTACTTTTTGGCCTTCATCTTCAGCGTGAAATAGTGTAATTGTAAACCATCCCATTAGAAAAAATAGAATGATAGCTGTAAACGAATAACTATCTAATATTGGATTTGGTACAAAGGAATAATTTACAACAAGGCATAAAATGAAAATTGAAAAAGGTGGAACATATTGATAGGTCCTTACATAATTGAAAAATTGATAGCGCAATAAACTTGTCATAACAACGTCTAATCCTCCTTAAAAATGGGTATAAAATTGTTCTTCCTTCTGATTGATAGGGGTTAATTGCTTGATAGAAGCTTTTTTGTGAAGGAGATCCAATAATACTTGATCTGTATCTTCGTTCTTCATAACGGCAATTACCTCATGACAACCATTGTTTAAAAGACATTGTTGTTGAATTTCAAGAAAAGGGAATAGATTATCTAATAATTTCGCGCTTGAAATTTCGAAAATTAATTTATTTTTCGGTATATCATTTTCATTGAATGATTCCACTTGAATGACCCTACTATTTTGAATAACAAGAACGGTATCAACAAGATGTTGCAGTAATTTTGTTTCGTGACATGTTAAAACGATACTCAACCCCTTGGACTTTAAAATTGAAAGTGTTTCTTCTAAATCACTTTGGGCCTTAGGATCGAGTCCTGATAACGGTTCATCTAAGATTAATAGATCTGTGTCTTCAAGCATTGCTTGCATAATCATAACCTTTTGCTTCATACCTTTAGAAAAATTAACAATCCGAGTGTTCCGAGCTTCTTGTAAATGAAATAATTCAAGTAACTCATTTATTTTTTGCTGTAGTTGTTTTTTGGTCATCCCTCGAATCCTACCCATATGATAAAGATATTCTTCAGGTGTAAATAAAATATGTGAAGGAGTCACTTCTGGCACATAGCCAATTTTTAAAGATTGTCGATGTTTTACAATAGAACCACTGTCAGCATCCACTAATTCCGCAATGATTTTTAGAAGAGTACTCTTACCGGACCCATTCTTTCCTACTAGGGCTATAATTTGATTGGCACAAATAGAAAATGTAGCACTTTCTAAAATTGTCTTACCTCTATATTGTTTAGAGATGTTCTGTATTTCCATAATCGTATTCATCTTTACACACCTTTTTTAGGCTTTTTTTGTAAGTCATTTTCGTTTCTATATGTCCGTACTTGCGAAATTCAAGACCATTATCTGTAAAATAGTATAGATGAATATTAGTACTTTTGCTAATAGAATTTTGGTGTAATTTACCTTATTTATTTATTTTTGGAGAAAGTTTCGGATGTTGAAGATGATATTTGTGTAAATGTATATATATTAGTTGATTGGAGTGGAGGCTGGGTGACTCCTTGGGGATCAGCAATAGAGGAAAGAAGGCTAAAATCATCACATCCTGTGATAACGCCTTCGTGACCAACATTCTGTTGCCCCGACGTCCCCAGGAAGCTTTGCTCTGTGCGAAAGCGAAGCGTCAACAACAAAGCGCCCAGCCGGAACGAAAATCAACTCCACGTTATACTGATGGGTCCTAATTTATAATGAAAAGGTTCTGCCCAATTTTTTTGAGCAGAACCGTTTCAATTATAATGATCGATATTTTTTTAGACTTACAATATTTAATGTCATAAATACAAGAGCGAAGCAAGCAAGAATCACTAAGTCTACTAGAATTTCACTAAAGGAATAACCCTTATACATAACCCCATTCAACGCGTCAGCGGCATAGTATAGTGGCATAATTCGGCCA
Source organism: Lysinibacillus sp. NPDC097214 (assembly GCF_050277945.1). Taxonomy (NCBI): domain Bacteria; kingdom Bacillati; phylum Bacillota; class Bacilli; order Caryophanales; family Bacillaceae; genus Lysinibacillus; species Lysinibacillus sp. NPDC097214. The sequence goes on along the minus strand of NZ_JBNNSS010000002.1, from coordinate 671,776 downwards.
ATATTTTGCAGCCACTCCACCATATTATCCAGTGGGAAAATACCTGAAAAGAAAATTTGCGGCACAATGACAAGCGGGATAAATTGCATCATTTGAAACTCTGATGCAGCAAAACTTGATAACAGAGCTCCTAATGATAATGAAACAAGTGCAACGATAATATTGATTAGTAGCACAAGCCAAATGGAGCCGACGTGTACAATATCAAGGACATAAACCCCGAATACTACAATAATAGTCGTTTGAATAAAAGCAAACAATCCATAGCCAATCATATAACCAGCTACAATTTCAGAACGCTTAATCGGTGTCGCTAGTAAGCGTTCCAAAGTCCCTGAAGTTCGTTCTTTTAACAACGCTATCCCTGTAATCAAAAAGACGAAAAAGAAAACAAAGAAGCCTGTCAGCATCGGGCTGAAAATATCAAAAATAGCGGTATTTTCATCGCCATATACATAATCAGTCGTCAACTTCATCATTGCAGATTGTTCAGGCTGCACAACCTGAGAAAGCTTCATCTTTAAAGCCTTGGCTGTTGACGGATCATCATTTAATAAAGTGAGCTTCAATTGACTTTGCTGAAAAGCTAACCAGCCATCATATTTTTCATCATTTAAATTGGCGATATTGAAATCATTTTTTTCGATAACATGAAAATCTGCTTCTTCAAGCTTTTCAATTAGTGATACAGGACCATTTGATACGACTAGTGTCATGTCAGGTTCATTACTATTAAAAACAAAATACATTAACGAAAGCACAAGAAGAGGGGCAAAAAATAATAAGGCAAGTGTACGTTTATCGCGTATCATTTGCTGCATTATTCTTGTGACAATTGCGCCGATTCTCATAGTGCTTCACCTCCAGCCTTTAAAAACACTTCATCAAAATCCTTTGCCTGATAATGAGCTTTCAAATCATGTGGTGTTCCATGTGCAATGATCTGACCATTACGTAGCATAGCCAACTGGTCACAGCGCTCGGCTTCATCCATTGCATGTGTCGTTACTAAAATTGTTTTTTGCTCATCGTTTTTTAAACGAATTAGCTCCTGCCAAATTTCTTTTTTCAATACGGGATCGATACCAACAGTTGGCTCATCTAAAATCAACAACTTTGGATTTTGGATAAGGGCAATTGCAAGGGATAATCTTCGTTTCATCCCCCCAGAATAATTCAACACCTTACTATTTAAATCATCCGTTAAATGAACAAGGCTTGCAGCATAATTTACACGTTCCGCACGCTCTTTTTTTGATAATCGATAAAGCTTAGCAAAAAAATGAAGATTCTCTTCACCGGTTAAATCCAAATACAGTGCATCAGATTGTGCCATATAGCCGATATCCGTTAGTAATTGCTTATGGGGGACTGTATAATTTAACACTTGAATATGACCATTATCGGGCTTGATCATTCCCATAATCATTTTAATTAATGTCGTTTTCCCACAGCCTGAAGGGCCAAGTAAGCCAATTAGCTGTCCCTTTGGAATTTCTAAGGAAAGCGGGGCAATTACTTGTTTTTGATGAAACTTTTTTTCAATGGAGTTGAGTGAAATTGCATTGTTTCCCATCTAACCATCTCTCCTTTACTAAACACAGTGTTGATACCTGAAATTTTAAGGTAGTGAATTGGTAATTACAATAAACAAATAACTAAAAAGTGTTAAGTGATTTTGGATTTCTACGTTTTCGAGCAAGGTAAAATCAGACTACCTAAATCAATCAAAAAATGGACTAATGCTAATTTAAATGAATCGTATTGGTTTATTTTGGGGTTTCTGTGATAAGTACGGATGTGCATTTCGGTGCTACATTTTTCCCTCAGACACTTAAGGATTTTTAAAATAGCCATTTTACTAAATTCAATTAATGGAAATAACTAAGAAGAATGCCGATAAATAAGGTAAATGCTGTAATGACTACTACTTTTTGACCTTGTTGTAATCATTGAGGTAACTATCTAACAACATTGCTAAATACAAACGGAATAAGTGATAATTCAATGGGGGTTCTAAATGTCTATTCACGATATGATGAATTTTGAAACAAAACGAGCTATAAAAAATGCATTACTTGTACAAATAGAAGAAGTAGGTTTTGAAAGGGTAACAGTAAAAAATTTAGCTACTACTGCAAACATTAATCGAGGAACTTTTTATCTACATTATAAAGATAAATTTGAAGTGATGGAGGATTTGCAGCAAGAATTATTAAATGAACTAGAAAGCTATGTAAAAAACGTGCAACCACTAGATGCTTTTCAAACGATAAAATTAGGTCAACTTTATCAGCCATTTATTGCGGTGTTTAAATATATTAAAGAGCATGCGACAGCCTTCCGAATTATTTTAGGGGAGCAGGGGAGTCCTGCCTTTAGCAAGAGGATGAAGAAAGTTTTTAGTAATCATATTTTGGACAGAATCTCTGTTATGCGGGAAGAAGGACTTGATCCAGAATTTCAACGATATTTTGAGGCTTTTTTAACTTCCGCAATTTTAGGTGTTATTCAAGAGTGGTTAGACAGTGGCGATGAGAATTTAAACGTGGAAGAGTTAGCCATGATTCATTTTCGATTATTGCGCTTCCTTGGTAATTTGGCATCTTTGCAGCAATGAGTTTTAACAAAGATTTCTAAATCTAAGAATCTGCTTGCTCTAAGAAAGCAAGCAGATTTTTACCTTTAGCATTTATAAATACAAATCACGTTTAACAAAAACACGAATAGCCAGCATATAGCATAGCATCCCAATTACAAACAATGCCCCTAGCATCCAAAGAGACGAGCTATCTTGAGTCATTAATTTTTCAGGTGCAAACAATGAGTAAATCGTGAAGTACTTAAGCTTTTCTAAAGAACCACCCATATTACTAAGCGCTTGAATTAAATAAAAAAGAATAGGAATTCCTGTACTATACGCATAAGAGGTTCTTAAATCCTTGCTACTGCAGGATACTAAAAAGCAGTAGCCACTAATGGCAAAATGTAAGAAAAAAAGACCGCCATTTAATGTCAAAAAAGCACTTAAATCTAATTCATTTGGAAATAGAATCCCTGAAAATATGATGGCTATCAAAGTTGTTACCGTGAGCAGAATAAAGATGCTAGCAACCAAAAAAAATGCTTGCGTGAAGACAATTTTAAAACGTGTATTCGGTGTTGCAATTAAGTATGCCATAGAACCATTATCGATATAGCCCATCACTAGTTTATTTGCCAACATAATAATGAAGACTAACGGCAAAACTAGTAATAAAAATCCATACAAATAGGTAGATAGAAATTCAATTAACGAATTACCTATGTTACTCATACCAAATGCTGACATCAATTCTGGCATTGTTTCGGTAAGCTTATTAAGAGTATTGCTCATTTCAGGGTTATACATATAAACAATACTAATGATATAGAGCATTAATACAGCGAGAATAATACTAAAAAGTTTAATAGTAGCGAGCATCTCATGTTTGAGCAAAGTAAAGTTCATGATTCTTTCCCTCCACTTTCGTAGTAATGCATGAATATATCTTCAAGTGATTGTGAAATGATATCGAGGTCGATAATTTTATAATCTGCTAATGTATGAAGTAATGTTTGGACATTACCCTGAACTTTTATAATTGCTTGTGTTGGTCCGATCTGTTCTATAGTATGTTGCTCGCTTAAAAAACGAGATAGCTCTTGCTCGCTTTGAAATTCAATTAAAAACTTTTTAGATTTTCGCTTTTTTAAGTCCGCAATTGTTTCTGTTGCAACAATTTTCCCAGCATTAAGGATCGCTACACGGTCACAAGTTTTTTCAATTTCTTCAATCATATGAGAGGACATGAATATTGTCGTTCCTTTTTCTTTTTCAGCTAAAATAAAATCGATAAACTTAGTTTGTATAAGAGGATCTAATCCACTTGTCGGTTCATCAAGAATGACTATCTCTGGGTTATGCATAAATGCACAAATGAGACCTACTTTTTGCTTCATACCCTTTGACATTTTCTTAATAAGCCCAGTGGCATTTAATTCAAAGTATTGCATGAGTTCATGAGCTCTTGTTAAATCATGTAACCCTCGCATTTGGGCAATAAATTTGATAAATTGTTGTCCAGTCATTTTATCGATAAACGCAATTTCACCAGGTAAATAGCCTACAAATGTTTGAATGTCAGCCGTAGATTGGCGACAATCTAAACCTTTAATAAAACACTGTCCTTGTGTAGGCTGTAAGAAGCCCATTAAATGCCGAATTGTTGTAGATTTACCTGCGCCATTGGGACCTAAAAATCCGAACACTTCACCTTTTTCGATTTGTAAGTCCACATTTTGTACACTATAAAAATCTCCAAACTTTTTAGTTAAATTATTGACCTCGATCATGGCCATACATTTCACCCCTTCGACTGTTCTTTATAATGATTATAAGGCTAATTTTCAAAAAATAAATTACTATACAATGCAACTCTAATCAGTGGGGGCCAAAGGCTAATTCGATATAAAAAAAGAACATGAATGGCTTCTTTAAAAAGACTCCTTCATGTTCTCCGCCAAGTGATGACAATTTTACATGTTATAACAGCTTGAAGATATTTATTCTCCATAATAATTATTCAGTGCTACTTCTAAACGTTCTTCTAGGTGCTTCGAAATATAGCTCAATACAAATTGCTCCTTTTCCATCTCAATTTGAATGGAACGGAAAAATTTTTTGAAATAGCCTGCCTTATTGTCTATCGAAAATTGCTGTAATGCTTCTGTCCGTAATGTCGACACAATTTCATTTTCAATATGACGCTCACGAATTTTTTGAACAATATCCTTTACGCTATGCTCCTCTTGAAGTTCGGATATTTGTTTTTTTAAATTTTCATTTTCTTGTTTAAGTTCAGATGTTTCTTTTTGAATTTCTTCTACTTGAAGATTCGATTCCGAGGATACTAATTGAATTTTTTGTGCGAGAAAGTCTTGATTGATCGTCACTTGCATGGCTCCATGTTCTTCATTGGGAAGAAAATTAAAAAGCCCAGTTTGTATCATTTGCTGAAGAACATTTCCGAGAACATCAACTTTATTGGCTAAATCATCAGTACCCATAGTTGTTGCAGTTATTTGATGTTTGATGAGTTGACCATTATCATCAATTCCTAATAAAAGTTTTAAGCCTTTGACACGTAGTTCATCTTTTAGCAGTAAAATCATACGCAGTCTTAAAATGGCAGGGAGGTTCAAACGAATATTAGTGTTTGGGCTATTCGTAACATTATCAAAAATATACTGTTCGAATGGTTTAATGTAATAGCGAAGCTTCGCTTCCGTTATTTCAAACCAGCTAGCGACTTCTGAAGTAGAATAATAATTTGTTTCCTCAATATACGCTAAATAGTCGTCATTGTAGAGTATTTCTTCTAATGGCGTATTTTTTTGTATTACGACAAACAATGGGTCATGTTGTACCATTCCGAGTACCAATTCTTTTGCATTATTTAGTTTAAGCATCCATTTACACCCCACTTTATTTTTCCGTATCAATTGTTCCCTATATAGGTTTCTATTCCACTGGAAGCAATTGTATGACTATTTTGTGAAGGAAATAATTATTAGAACAAATGACCTAAAAACCTTTTCTCCCGCTTTAACGGTCGGTAATTTATCTATACCGAAGCGTCAAGTACAAGACTCCCACCAAAGAATTAAAGCAATGCAACGAGGTGGGAGGTTATCTGTCCATAAAAGCCCGATTGGTGAAGACTAATAATCCGTTGGGATAAAGAACCCCCACGGATTAAAGTTTCACTTTAGGACTCTTAAGAAAAATTTAAGAAATCTCCTCGGAAATCTTTAAGAAATGCTCTTTATATTAAAAGTATTCAAATAATACTTTGATCGGGGAGAAAATGTATGTTAACGTTCCTTACTGAATTTATAAAACATCCAAAAACGATAGGTGCGATTTCACCTAGTTCTAAAAAATTAGCAAAAAAAATGGTCGATCAAATTTGTTTTGAAAACGCCCGATGTATTGTTGAGCTAGGACCGGGTACGGGTTCATTTACGAAAGAATTAGTGAAAAGAAAAGAGCAGTCAACAAAGTTAATTCTTATTGAAAATAATAAGGTTTTTTGTGACAAGCTACGTGAACAATTTGAACATGAGCCGAGTATAATCGTAATACATGGATCAGCTGAGAATTTATGCATATATATGTCAGCATTAAATATCAAAAAAATTGACTATGTCGTATCTGGGTTACCTTTTACATCATTGAATCCTGCCATTTCATCACGTATTTTACAAAATGTAAAGGAATGCTTAGAGGACGGAGAATTTATCACATTCCAATATTCACTTATTAGGAAATCCTTTATCCAACATTATTTTGAGGATATTTCACATGAAAAAGTATGGATTAACCTTCCACCTGCCTATGTGCTCAGCTGCAAACTTGGAAATGTGAGGGCTAGTTAAATGGGGTTACAAGATCTTTTATCATATATTGAGCAATACGGTTATTTTGCTTTATTTTTCAGCTTATGGCTAGGAATCGTTGGTATGCCCCTTCCTGATGAGATGATTGTGATGAGTGGTGGATTTTTATCATCGTTAGGAAAAATGAGTGTGTTGAAAGCTTTTGTACTAACTTATTTTGGCGCAGTTTCAGGACTTTCCTTAGGATTTATCCTTGGAAAAGTGTTTGGCCATAAAATACTTGATAAATTGGTGAAAAAGAAAAAAGCTAAATATTTATTACAATCAAAAGAACTAATAGATAGGTATGGTCATTTTGCTTTAGTTATAAGCTATTTCATACCAATAGTGAGACATATACTTCCATACTTAGTAGGTATGAATAACATGTCGTTTAAAAAATACGCTTTGTATTACTACACAGCAGGTTTTGTTTGGACATTGATTTACTTTACACTTGGTTTGTTCTTTGGAAAACACATTGAAAGTATTTCCATGCTTGCAACAAAATACGGTATATACTTTGGCGCTTTCGTCTGTATTGCAGGGTGTTTTTATTATATTTATACACGAAAATTAAAGTCGGTATCGTAGAATGTTTTATTATTTTTATATACGAAAAATAAAAAAATAGTTAAAATTAGGAATTGTAATTATGAATAGGAATATTTTGCATGAAATAGGTTGATTGGAGCGAAGACTAAACGCCCCCGGGCAGCTTTGCTCTGTTACGAAAGCAAAGCGCCAAGTTGGAACGACAATCAACCTCATGTTATAGTGCTGGGTCTAATTAATGTGAATCTGATAATTAAAAATACTTTGAAATTTGGTGGGATTAGATGACGAAAGAAACAATACTAATCGTTGATGATGAAAAAGAGATTAGAAATCTTATTGCTATTTATTTAAAAAATGAAGGCTACGATGTTTTAGAAGCAAGTGATGGGGAGGAGGGCTTAAGTCTTTTAAAGAAACATAAAGTACATCTAATTGTCCTAGATATTATGATGCCGAACGTGGATGGCATTGAAATGTGTATGAAGGTAAGGGAAATAGCCGAGATGCCAATTATTATGCTGTCAGCAAAGTCTCAGGATATGGATAAAATCGTTGGATTGTCATTAGGGGCAGATGATTATGTAACAAAGCCCTTTAACCCTTTAGAGCTAATTGCGCGCATAAAATCTCAGCTTCGTAGATATATCAAAATGAATCGACTAGATAGGATGAATGAAAATGAGATAGAAATTGGTGAAATGCGAATCAGTACCGACACACATGAAGTAATCGTCAACAATGAAAAGGTAAAGCTAACGCCAAGGGAGTTTTCAATTCTTGAGTTACTTGCAAGAAATCAAGGCATAGTCATGAGCGCTGAACAAATTTATGAAAAGGTTTGGAAGGAAGAGGCTATTCAGTCTGAAAACACGGTAATGGTACATATACGAAAAATACGAGAAAGAATTGAGACAAATCCAAGAAATCCTCAATATATTAAAACCGTATGGGGAGTAGGTTATAAAATTGAGAAAGATCATTAAGCCATTACTTTTCTTATTAAACAAACTAAAAATGTTCATTGTAACTGCCATAACAAAAGTTCGGCGAAGCATTAGAATTCAATTATTGACGACTTTTATTCTTTGTGCATTTTTAGGTTTACTTGGAGCAAAAGCATCACTTTCGTTTGCTTTGAATATCAACCCGGCAGTTAGGATTGATTATAGTCCAGGGATGCAGGAAATAAATGATCAAGCGCAGCGTGCCGCAGATCTAGCCAGCAATGAAAATAGTTTAGAAGCATTACAGCAAATGATTGAATCAGAAAATCTTAAATTTGAAATGGAACAAAGTGCATTAAAAGTAATCGTTACCGATGAGAACGGAAAGGTTTTATACAAAACAAAGCAAGTGGAAGAGAAACAAATCAATTTGCATTATAAGATTCGGAATGTAATGGACTTTGCGATTAACCACCCACTCAATAATTATGAGGTACCAGCAATCGAGCAATTGAGGCAAGAATTCATTGCATTTTATCCTTTAACTATAGAAGATAAAAACTTATATTTGTTTGTCAGCGGTATTCCTGAGGGGATGGTTATCGCAAGTTCGACTGAGGGCCTTATCCCATTATTTAGTGCAATTGTTGTTTTTACATTTTCATTCTTCTACATAACGAAACGAAAAATGAATCAAATTGAGGTGTTAGCGGAGGGGGTTATGGAAATCGCTAAAGGAAATTTAGCCTATCGCATTAAGAAAAAAGGGCAAGATGAGATTGCTGTATTAACAGACAATGTAAATCATATGGCTGAAGCAATTATGACAAATATAGAAATGGAACGAAGGATTGAAAAACAAAAAAATGAATTAATTACAAATGTATCACACGACCTACGGACACCTCTTACCTCAATTATGGGCTATTTACGATTGTTAAGAGATGAAAGGTACGACACGAAGGAGCAATATGATGAGTATTTAAAGATTGCTTTTTCAAAATCCGAACAGTTAAAAAACCTAATTGATGATTTATTTGAATATACGAAGCTAACAAATGAAAGCATTGTCCTTGAGAAACAAAAGGTGTGTATTAATGAACTTCTCGATCAATTAACTGAGGAGTTGATTCCGCAAGCGGAGGAGAACCAGCGTACATTTATTAAAAATTTCTCGGAGGAGCGGATCTTTGCTACAGTAGATTCTGAAAAAATTGTTAGGGTCTTTGATAATTTATTAATGAATGCTATTAAATATAGTACAGGTGACGGTGAGATTTTTGTTTCTCTTGAAAGAAAAGAAGATAATGTTCAAATCTGTGTTGCAAATGAAAGTAATGAATTTACATCCGAGGAGCTAACGAGCTTATTCGAAAGATTTTATAAAAAAGATCAATCCAGAACAAGTGTAGCGGAAGGTTCGGGGCTTGGACTTGCTATTGCTAAGAGCATTGTAGAACTACATGGTGGCAAAATTGACGCGAAGTACAAGGATGGTATGTTGCAATTTATCATCGAACTTCCTGTTACAGCTTTATAAAAAATAGAAAGGTAGCATTAGAGCATGCTACCTTTTTTTATGGGCGAATTAGTTGCTCAATAGTGAGAATATGATTGGCATTAGAGTGGGGGAGGCTCTTTTGTAAGTGCATAAAAATATTTTTGTCCTTAATAACAATTTGAATTTCCGTATAGCGATATTGTTGTTGGACTTCTTGAACATATTCTGTAATTTTCAATAAATGATGTGGGTCTTTTATTTCTACTTCTACAAAAAAGGGCAGTGTTAATTGAAGTAAACTTAAGCAACCGCGACGAATCCAAATCGCTTCATTGACGTAATAACGGATAGGTAATTGACGATTACTTGCGATAAATAAGTCCATTTATGTCTCCTTTTTTATATCATGATGTTAAAAGTGATGGATAGAATCTTTCATTTGATGGATAGACCCGTCAAAATGAAGTATAGAACCGTCAAAATGGTGGATATAACCCTTCAAAATGATGATAATCACATGCATCAATCGTCTCTAGAATATATTTTAACGCAATTGATTGTACTTCGTCATTGCCTAAATAAATCAAGTCGGTATTTTTGAGTATGTGTTGTTGCTAGTATGTGTAGCGGCAATGACTGTGTATCCAAATCTTTGAGCGATTGCACGTGGGGAAAGTTACACCTAGCACAGCAACAATGTAGCCAATGATTCTGTTGAGGGTGCAAATTCCATATGCTGCTGTTGTCCTACCCTACGACATGAAGTATGGCGAAACTATCTCTGTTTGGTTTGTTGTCGAGATTTTGGACTAAGTTTGCACAGCGATACAGCTATGTGAGAAATTGTATTGATTTCTATGCTATTTCAACCTTATTTACGTTCAAAGGGGTATTTTCAATATTGAGGTTATCAGAACTACTATGCAAGTTTATTCAAGAATTTCTTTTCTAATTACGTCAATACTAGAAGTTATATCTGACTGTAAAAAGGAGACATATTGATGAGGAAAATAGTGCTGCTTACATTATTGCTACTTTTTGCAGTTTGCTGTAGACCGTTATTTGTTCACGCTAACGAGAACCAGAAAGAAGACTTAATGAAAATTGTAAGCAGATTTATGCCATTGAATGCGTCACTTAAAAGCCCTGAAAATCCTTTTTCCACACTCCCAATTCAACTCTATGACTTTGACCACGATGGACAGAAAGAAATTATATTTACTTTTGAAGTTAAAGCAAAAAATCAACCATCTCCTTCTCAGTTTGGATCAATCGTGCTAAAAAAACACAATACGGATTGGCGAAAGATTTGGGAAACAACAATGCAAGGAGTCGATTTGGATTTTTCAGGCTTGGTAGATATTACTGGTGATGGCACAAAAGAATATTTATTTGGTGTTACAATTGGTGCAGCAATGGGTAGCGAACTTCAAGTGTTCCAATGGATCAATAATTCATTCAAAAAGATTGCTGATGTTCCTTATCATAAAATGGATTTTGTGAATGGAAAACAAAAAGTTGGTTTAGCAATTTGGCAAATGTATATTGGCGATAGTTATTTAGTGGATGTACTAAAATGGAATGGTGAAAAGCTGGTTTATGATGAAGAGCTATATAGCAAATACTATCCAATCATCGAAAAATTTTATAAAGAAAAAATTTTAGAAATGGATGCCTGGTTTTATTGGTATTGCCTTGCAGATGCCCAAATCAAAGCAAATAAATTTGAAGAAGCATCTAAATCGATTCAAAAGGGAATTTCGTTAGTTAAAAAATTATCAATGGAAGATGTAATCAAAGACTTTAATGATTTAAAAGAAAGGCTAAAAAATAAAAAATAGCATTCGCCAAAATAAAAACGCACACTACTAAAATCATTTAGCAATGTGCGTTTTTGTATTTGGATAGTGAGTAGTAGACTTTAGTGAATATCACGTTTTTTGAAGTTCCCACCACGTACCTCTGAAACATCAGAAATAACTATGAAGGCACCTTCATCAATATCTTTAATAATCGATACAAGTTTATTTTCTTCCATACGGTTAATAACACAGTTTAATATATCAGTTGGTTCATTGGAAAAACCGCCACGCCCTTTTGTATATGTAACACCACGTCCTAAACGAGCTTGGATCGCATCACCAATTTCCTCTGATTTTGCACTGACAACACGAACATCTTTTGATTTTTCTAAACCATCTTGGATAATATCGATAACGTTTTTCGCAATAAAGTATGTTAAAGCTGAGTACAGTGCGCTCTCTAAGCCAAAAATAAAGCTTGCCCCTAAGAAAATAAAGGCATTAATAAATAATATAATATCCCCGACTGAAAACGGAACCTTACGTGAAAGTAACACGGCTAAAATTTCAGAGCCATCCAAAGCGCCACCGTTACGTAAGACAATCCCAATCCCAACACCTAGTAGCATACCACCAGATAAAACAATTAATAGTGGATCATTCGGACCTAAAATTGTTTTAACATCGTGCATAAGCACTGTGGAAATAGATAGAGCTGCAATCCCAGCAGTACTCATCAATGCAAAAGTTTTACCTACTTGTTTGTAGCCAATAAAAATAAACGGAATGTTTAATACAAAGAGCAGTGCGCCTAATGGAATACCAAAGAGGGTTGCGCCCATAATACTAAGCCCCGTCACGCCACCATCAATGACATCATTCGGAATTAATACCGCTTCTAGTCCATATGCTGCGATGATGGCACCAATTATAATCATGATAAATTTTCGTGTGTTTTCAACTGACTTTCTTCTTTTCATAAATCTTCTCCATTTCTTTACGTAAAAATAATACTTAAGGTTTTGGAATAATATTTATAGCTATTGTTTTTGTCTCAGTATCAATCTCTTTATTAGAGTCGGCCATATTATAGTATTTATTTATTAAATCGTTTAATTCATTTTCAAAGTTCTTGAATTGATCATTCGTTAACGTTAAATCAATAAATGAAAAAGTTGCTAAATCTGTAAGATCTTCTTCATCAATTGAATGTAAATAATTTTGATATTGAGATAGCAAAGCTAATTGATAGTAGGAAACGTAATTTAATTTTTGTTTGATAGTTAGTTGTGTCCAATCCTCCTTACTAAGTTTTGCTGCTCCTTCATTTACTGCATAAAATTTTTCTGTAACAGAACGTACTTTTCGCTCTTTCACAATTTTTATGATGTTTTCATCTACTAAAATTTGGATGTGGCGATACAAAGTGGCTTGAGGTACATCCTTAATAACAGAAATCATCTCCAAAGTGCTTAAGCCTTCTTCTTTATCGTGCATCAGAGCTTGTAAAATTTTCATTCTCACAGGGTGCATTAATACCTCTGCTTTATTACGCATAAACCGATCCTCCTATTAGAAAAAATGAGATGGTATCAAGGAAAGAAATCAAATGTTATCAATGTGAGAACATTATCATAAAATATATTAAAGAAATTTTTTTAAGATGTACAGTAAAAAGGTAATGCAATTTTTACAGCCTTTTGTTATCATTATCGATAATGATAATGAATGGAGGTTATAGGAATGAAATTACACTATGGTTTCGATGATTTACAACAACTGGATTGGGCAAGTATACTTCCAATCATTTTGCCATTTATACTCGTAGGATTTGTTCTAATCATTGTTGCTTTATTCGATTTATATCGGCACCGAGATACGCGAGAAAACATACTTATGTGGACAATTATTATTTTGTTCTTTAATTCAATTGGTTCTGTTTTATACTTCATTATTGGTAGGAAGGATGTAAATAAACGTGCGCTTAGAAATTAATAATATTACGAAAAAGTTTAAACAAAAAACGGCTGTGAATGATTTTTCGATGGTCATTGATGCTAATGAGTGTGTTGGATTAATTGGACCAAATGGAGCGGGGAAATCCACGTTAATTCAAATCATTGCCGACATTCTGAATGCAGACAAAGGGGAAATTCTGCTTGATGGTCAAAAGATTTCATCTATGAGAAATCAAATTGGTTACTTACCTCAGTATCCTAATTTTTTCTCATGGATGACAGCATTTGAAACATTGTCCTTTATGGGAACACTTTCTGGCATAGCAAAAAGTGAATTGCAGAAAGAAATTCCATTACTTTTAGAAAAGGTAGGTCTAGGGAAAGAAGCACATGTTCATGTCGGAACATTTTCAGGTGGTATGAAGCAACGCCTTGGCATCGCACAAGCATTATTGCATAAGCCAGCTTTAATGATTATGGATGAACCGGTATCAGCGCTAGATCCAATAGGGAGAAGAGAGGTGTTAAATCTATTAAAAGAGATCAAAAATGAAACGACAGTTTTAATATCAACGCACATATTGAGCGATGCGGAGGAAATTTGTGAGCGTTTTGTGATGATTAAAAATGGTCACAAAATAGAAGATGCTACAAAGTCAGAGTTACTTAAACGCCATCAAGAATCAGCTATCTTCCTAATGATTCGTAAGGCAGATTTTCAGTGGTTAACAATGCTTGAACAATTATCTTATGTGAAGAAAATCGAAAACTGTGGAGATGGCTTCAAAATTCACGTTAAAAATTTGGAAACAGATGCTAATCGACTAATACAACACGGACTGGATTCAAAAGTGATGTTTACTAAATTTGAAGTTGGTATTCAAGACAATCTAGAAGAAATATTTTTAGAATTGGTGGTGTAAGAGAATGAGTGCTTTTATGGCATTAAGCAAAAAAGAAGTACAGCAAATGGCAAGGGAATTTAAAATATTTTGGCTCCCAATCGTATTTATTTTACTAGGGCTAACTCAGCCGATTATGATGTATTATTTACCTGTTATTTTACAATCAGCGGGTGGTATTGAAGGTATAATAATTGATCCTACGATGGCAAAGCCGGTGGGACAGGCGGTACTTGCCTCAACATTAAATTCTCAGTTTGATCAGTTGGGCATTATTATTCTGGTCGTAGCCACTATGAGCATTATTCAAGGAGAAAAAGCAAATGGCATGATGGCATTTATCCTAACAAGGCCAGTATCGATATCTTCTTATTTAAATAGTAAAATCATCATCCATTATATTTTGGCTGTTATATGTATGGCTCTTGGCTATGCAGTGTCCTATGGCTATTCAGCGTATTTATTTACTACTGTTCCTATGACGCAAGCTATGTGGGCTTTTGCATTTTATTGTGTTTGGCTATTATTCATCATAACGTTTGTTGCGATGATGAGTACATTTTTTAATAGTCCTGCATTTATAGCACTAATAAGTATCGTTAGCCTATTAATTTGTCGTTTTATCGCTGGTCTACATCCATTTATAGACGTTATTAATCCTGCTAGTAATAGTATGTATGCAACAAATATTCTAATGTCGGGTGATGTGGGATCGTGGGTTGGCATCAATATTGTAGTAACGCTGCTGTTAGTTGTATTGATGATCGTTACTATGCAAAGTTTCATTGCGAAAAAGAAATTTTAAATGAAATTAGGTGAAAAAATTTGTTATCGATACAAAATTTACAGAAATCGTATGGCCAGCATGAGGTTTTAAAGGGCGTAGATTTAAATATTGAAAAGGGAGATATACTGGGGTTTGTTGGTGGGAATGGTGCAGGTAAAACAACGACATTAAATTGTATTGCTGGATTAGTAGAACAAAATTGCGGGGAAATAATGATTAATGATGTTGCGAAATCACAGTCACTCGAATATAAAAAGCAGTTTTATTTTATACCGGATACAATTCATGTATTTCCAAATATAGCTGCATATGATTGGATGCATTTTGTTTTGAAGCTGTATGAAAAGACTGATGATGAAAAACTAAAAAACTTTATTAATGTCTTTGAGATGGAAAAAAGTATTTATAAACCGATGGGAACGTATTCTTATGGAATGCTTCATAAGATGGCATTGATTACTGCTTTTACAATTAGTCCGCCTATCCTAATTATGGATGAGCCATTAAATGGATTGGATCCACTTGCTGTCGTTGCTTTTAAAAATTGCATGAAAGAGTACGTTGAAAATGGTGGGACCGTTCTCTTTTCCACTCATTTATTAGATGTTGCCGAAAAAATTTGTCAATCCATTTCATTTTTAAAAGATGGGAAGATTGTCTTGCATGAGCGTGTTGAGAGTTTGTTAGTAGATGGAAGCTTAGAGACTATTTTTATGGAGAAACAAGCTAATGAAGGATAATATGCAATTAATCAAATTCTTTTTAACATCCTTTTATGCAAAGCCAAAGCAGCCAGTAATTCAAGTACTCCTAATTATTGCATTTATTTATGTAGCCGTTCAGTATTTTGTACTTACCTTCATTATCTATTTCATAGCGACCCCAGAGGAGTATTTATTTTACAATGTTCTTCTTTCAAATGGTGTGACATATTTATTGATTTCGTATTTTGCCATTTCGGTAGTGTTTAGTCAAAGTGATTTTGCTATATTGGCTCATTTGCCCATTTCAGCGAAGCGGGTTGTAATGTCGAAAATTATAAGTGGGGTAACTTTACCGATAATGGCGGTAAGTATTTTATCAATACCTACATTTTTCATATTCCTGATAGAGTTTAAGCTAGGTGTTGCTCTAAAATCACTTGCATTTTTACTTGTCATGAACGTTTTAATTGTATTGTTCCTTCTATTTGTGTTGTCCATTTTGAATCATTTTCGCAGTGTATTTACTAATACATCCGTATATCTGCTTGTTAGGATGACGCTTATAGTAGGTATTGGAATAAGCCCAATACTGTACTTTTTAATAAAAAATCATCATGCAATCAGCACTGTTTTAGTGAAATTAGATGTTTCAACAATATCATCCTTAAGTGCTTCAATTTCTGATTTTCTAGAAATAGGTTATCGTTTTGTAATGCAACAGTCATTAGTGGAGACACTTTTGTCATTAAATACGGCAATTAGTTTTATCTTTTTATTCGCACTATGTTATTTATTGTTTAAAGCAATTATAAAAATGATCGCGTCTAAGTATTATGAACATGGCTTGCTTGTCAGCAGAGTAGAAAAAACGACTAAAGTTTGGGGGAGAGATATTCAAAGCAGTTTGGTCAATTATTTGCAACGTGAATATTGGATTATCCAGTCTGAACCATACTTTAAAATGCAAGCTATTTTAGGGATCATTTTAACGCCTATTTGTACAATCATTTTTCTCGTACAGTCGAGTATTTTAAAGGTTGAATGGATTGTGAACAATGAATCTTTTCTATTTGCCTATATGGTGTTGTTGCTGAGTTGTATGAACAATATTAGTGGAACTCCCTATTCAAGAGAGGGGAAATACTATGCATCAAGCATGACATTACCATTCGATCCACAAAAGATTTATCTGGCAAAAGTTGTGACTTCATTAAGCATCGGCACAATATCGGTTGTAATAAGCTATATCATTTACATGCTATTTGGTAGAGTCGATTTTATAACGGGACTGCATTTATTGATTACATTACTATTAGTCATTACTTATAATTTATTGTCTCCGCTTTATGATAGAAAGCATCCATTACTTGAATGGTCTAATCCATCAGAGGCAATAAAATCAAATCCTACAGTATTAATAAGCCTGCTATATGGATTACCATTATTGATTATTGTTGGGCTTCTCCATTTTAGCTTGCTTGCTATTAATATTTCTCCAGCGATGACAGCCCTAATTATTTTGGTAATTGTAACTCTATGTACAATTACAGTAATCTATAAAATGTTTTTTGAAGGAAAGAATTTGAAAGGATACGTAAACAATTGAATGTAAAAATAGATCCAAAGAGTAACATTCCTTTGTATCTTCATTCAGTGGGTGTCCAAACACCTACTGAATGAAGATACAGCCTCCGGCGGATGTCACGGATTTTAAAAGGAATGAATTATGCAGGCATAATTCAAAATCCGGACGCAATTACGCCAAGGCGAAATTGATGAGAAGTTAATCCAGCAACTACTGTTTGAAATAGCGAGTGGGAATTTGCAAAATGGTGATCCACTGCCTTCCATTCGTGATTTAGCGGCTGAAACAAACCTCAATCTTCATACCGTTCATAAAAGCTATAAGGAGCTTCAAAAGAAGGGAATAATCGCTATAAAACCTAACTCAAAAGCAATTGTTAAGAAATCCGCTGAAGCAAAGTTGGTTGACCTTCAACAAATTTCTATAAAAGTCGAACAAATAATGTGTGAAGCTTATGTTTTAGGTATTAGCGAACATCAACTACAACAGATGTTTCATGAAAATTTGCTTAAATATTATTGTAAGCGTTAAGAGAGAAAGAGATGACTTCTGCAAAGTACAGAAGCCATCTCTTATTAATTAGAGTGTATTTTAGTAAACTCATCCTTAGTCATTCCAAAATAAACTTCATCGTAAAAGGTACCATTTGTATAAATCATATTCCTTAAGCGGCCTTCCTCCACAAATCGTAGTTTTTTATGTAGAGCTATAGAAGATGCGTTAAAGGAGTAAACACAAATGGTTGCTTTCTGATAGCGAAGTTCAAAGAAATAATGCTTTAAAATGGTTAAAATCATATCTTTTGCATATCCTTTTCCTCTATATGAAGGAAATATCGTTATAGCATAATCAAAGGTCCCATTCTTTGCATCACATCCAGAAACCTCAATTGTCCCCACGACATTGTTCGAAGTATCCTCCGCAATCCAGTAAAAATCATCACTCTCTGTAGATGCCCCTTTTGATATTTCATTGATCCATACTTCAATTTGCTGATTTGTCCGAGGAAAAGCGATGGAGTCATGGTTTTTTAATATATCATCATCTAAATTTTCAAACATATGAATGTCCTCTGGCTTGGGCGCTCTTAACCGTATTTTATCTCCGCACCAATAGGAAATTTTCATTGAAATCACCTACTTTTTAAATTGATATAGTTAAATTATACCATTGGAATTGTGTGGAAGAAGAAAAAGCAAGAAACCACTAAAAGAGTTCCCTGCTTTTATAATGTTATATTAAAAACACCGCCACAATGGTTGTAACAATAAGACCAATAGCTACGGGCAGTAAATTACGTCTTGCAAGCTCGAAGGGGCTAACATTACATATGGCAGCAGCCGGGATTAATGCCCAGGGAATGATTGTTCCTCCGCCAACCCAGATCGCTGTTATTTGTCCTAAAGCCGTTAAAGTTGCAGTACCGCCACCAATAGCATTACCGAACAAACTACCGACGGAACCTGCTAAGGAAATACCTGAGAAACCAGAACCATCTAAGCCTGTGATGGCGCCAACGACTGCTAAAGTGACGACTGCAATTCCCTTCGTTAATGGAACTACCGCAGCTAGACCTACGCCGAGATCGTTGACGATACCATGTGAAGCGGCTGGTAAGTAATCACCAATAATTTGTGTAAATCCGGAATCTCCTAGATAGAAAAAAGCTGCAATAGGAATAACCGGTCCGAACACTTTAAAACCGAATTGGAATCCTTGAATTAAATAGCTTGTTGTCTTTTCAAGCCCTTGTTTTTTGTGAGATACAAGGCAAAGCAACAGTAGGATAAAGACAGCTGTCCCTCCAATTAAAGCTGTTGCATCTCCACCTTGTAATTTTAATATAGACATTGCAATGACATCGAGTACAAAGGCGATTGGAATAAGTACTGCGAAAAAGCGTTTTTGCCCGAGTGTCAGCAGGTTTTCAGCAGTTACTTGTTCTACGTCTTCATTTGTATCGTTTGTAGCATATAGATTTAGTGATCCACGCTTCATATCACGTCGCAATAAAATATAGGCGACCAACGTAGTAACAACGCCCATAGTAATCACAAGAGGGATACTAGCAGACATTACCTCACCGACTGGAATACCAGCAGCGTCAGCAGTCAGCTTCGGAGCCCCTTGTATAACAAAATCACTCGAGAGAGCAATTCCGTGACCAAATAAATTCATCGCCATCGCCACTCCAAGTGCTGGTAAGCCAGCACGTAGAGCAACAGGTAATAAAACGGCCCCTAACAGTGCTACAGCGGGTGATGGCCAAAAGAACCACGAAATAAACATCATTAACAGACCAATCGTCCAATAAGCGAGTGCAGGTGTTTTAATGATTTTTGTAAAAGGAGCAATCATGACCTCATTAATACCAGAAGTCATCATCACCCGACTCATGGCAACGATAATAGAAATAATAAGAATGATCGACAACAGCTCTGTAATGGCATAAATAAAACTGTTAAAAACACCACTAATGGATGCAGTTAAATCGCCTGTAGCAAAGATTGCAAGCATGAAGATGCCTAGTACACAAATGAGGGTGGTATCGCGACGTTTAACCATAAATCCAATGATAAGGACAATAAAAACAACGTAAATCCAATGGAGAGCTGTGAATTCAATCCCCATACGTTTCCCCCTCAAAATTCGATCTGATTCTATAGAATATGAAGGGGAAAAAAGTTGGTGATGGTTTTGAAAAATTTCGACCTAGTCAGAACAAGGGAAAGCAGTCGAAGTGACGGATAGAGTGGCAGAAGCGACGGAAAGTATGGCCAGAACGACGGATAGAGTAGTCAAAGCGGCGGAAAGAATAGTCAGAACGACGGAAAGTGGTTGAAGTGACGGATAGAGTGGCAGAAGCGACGGAAAGTAAGGTCACAGCGACGGATAGAGTGGCAGAAGCGACGGAAAGTAAGGTCAGAGGCGGCGGAAAGAATAGTCAGAACGACGGAAAGCGGTCGAAGTGACGGATAGCATGGTCAGAGCGACGGATAGAATAGTCGAAGTGACGGAAAGAAGAGCCAAGGTGACGGATAGAATCGTCAAAGCGACGGATAGAGATGCCAAAGACGTGGATAGCCCCGCCCAATTCGTGGATAGAACCATCAAAAACGTGGATAGCCCTGCCCAATTCGTGGATAGAATCATCAAAGACGTGGATAGCCCGCCATAGCGACGAATTATGAAACAATAGTGGTTCTGATTTTAATTGACAATGATAATCATTATCGATATTGTGGAAGTAGACTAGAATCCACATGTCCACTTTTTCGCATTCCAGCGGATTTGATTAATTCATGCCAGCATGAAGAAGATGCCTAATACACAAATGAGGGTGGTGTCGCGACGTTAAACCATATCCAATGCATTTTATACATATTTATTGCGAAATATCTCAAATTTATCCTTATAAGTTGAATTATAATACTTTTTTAGGAATTTAAGATTTATAAATCCGATATTCTTTTTTGTAATAAATTATTTTATGTAATGAAGTAGAGGTGAACTATAGGTGAAGCAAGTGTTGGTAATTAAAAATGAACAGTCTTTAGCAAAGAAAATCGGAAGCGGTTTAAAGCAAGAAGGCTATTTCATTTTAACACTTCACAATGAAAATAAAGGTTTAAACATAGTATATGAGCAAGATTGGGATCTTATCATATTAGATTGGGATTCGTTAAGTATATCTGGACCGGAAATTTGCAGACAAATACGGGCCGTTAAAACGACCCCAATAATCATTGTGACTGACAATGTGTCCAGCAAGGACTGTATAGCAGGATTACAAGCAGGAGCAGATGATTATATAAGAAAACCATTTGTGAAAGAAGAATTAGTAGCAAGGATAGAAGTTATATTAAGAAGAGGGGACTGTATTCAGCCAATCGAGACTGATTACTTTCGGTTTAAAGACCTCTTCGTGGATGCATCCAGCAATATTGTGACAAAAGGTGGCGAAAATCTCCCGCTTACTAAGCGCGAATATGATTTACTTGTATTTTTAATCAAGAATAAAAATACAATATTGAGCCGTGAAATGCTTTTAAATCAGGTTTGGGGATATGACGTAGCAGTCAATCCAAATGTAGTGGATTTGTATATTGGGTATTTAAGAAAAAAGCTAAAGTGCTCGAAGAAAGACAGATATATTCAAACAATCCATGGTAGGGGCTATTCAATGATTGAATAGTAAAAATAAGATAATAGGTAAAGTACAGTTTGTCACAGTAATCAACATTAAACATAATCGAAAAAAACGAGTAAAACAGTTTCAACTAGTTTTGCTCGTTTTTTTGTTCTATTAAATCTGATCTGGAAGCTATTGAAGAGACGGAAACTATAAGAATCTATGCTTGAAAGTAACTTTCTTTATAAATTTATATCTTTCACAAGATTTTCACAGAATTAAAAACTATACTAAGTCACAGAACAACCAAATGAAAATGATTATCAATAGCAATTGGGGTGGTTAGCAATTACTATCCAATTCAATCTATAGACTTCATCGTTTTCAAAATAAATTACATAAGGAGTATATGTATGAAGAAATCTATGTTTTTAAAGTTAGTTGGAATTTTGGCAGTTTTGACTTTGATGTTAGCAGCTTGCTCAAGTAATAAAACTAATGAAGAGTCAAAGTCTAATGAAGATAAAGGAAGCGAAGAGGTTGCTAAGCCTACGACAGTTGAAATCACTGATGCCCATGGAACTGTTACTGTTCCTGTAAACCCAAAGAATGTAGTTGCTTTGGATAATAGAACTTTTGAAACTTTAGCTGATTGGAAAATTGATTTAGTGGCTGTTCCAAAGGATGTAATGCCTGCGGATTCACCATATGTAAAGGACGATTCAGTTAAAAATATTGGAAATCACCGCGAACCAAATCTTGAAATTATTGCAGCTGCAAACCCTGAACTAGTAATCGTCGGTCAAAGATTTGCTGGCTATTACGAAGAGATCAAAAAATTAGTACCAAATGCAGTTGTTATTGATCTTAATGTAGATGTTTCTGAGGAAGCTGCTACGCCTGGGGAAAACTTAGTAAATGGACTTAAAAATTCTACAATTGCTTTAGGACAAATTTTCGATAAAAATGAAGAAGCTAAACAAGTGGTAGCTGATTTTGATAAAGTTATCGAAAATGCTAAATCTGCTTATAATGGAACAGATAAAGTGATGAGTGTTATCGTTGGTGGTGGGGATATTGGTTTTGCAGCTCCTCATTCTGGACGTGTTTGGGGACCAATGTATGAAATGTTTGGTTGGGCTCCAGCATTAGAAGTTGCCGATTCTACTTCAGATCATAAAGGTGATGAAGTTTCTGTTGAAGCTATTGCAGAAAGTAATCCTGACTGGCTTTTCGTATTAGATCGTGATGCTGCAATTTCTGGTGAAGAGAATTCAGTTCCTGCTCAGGATGTTATTGCTAACGCACCTGCTCTTCAAAAAACAACTGCAGTTTCTAAAAAACATATTGTTTATGCACCAGCAGATACTTACACAAATGAATCAATTCAGACTTATATAGAGTTGTTTGAAAACCTTGCAAATACTTTAGCTAAAGCTAAGTAGTGTAAAGGAGTATAAAATAGTGCTGAAAAATGTAACTTCTAGGGTTGAGATAAATTCTCAACCCCAGTTTTATAACTACAATAAGATATGGACAAAACCTTTTATATTAGCGATTATAGTTGTTATTATTTTAGGCATTATATCACTGTTTACTGGAGTGTATGATATACGAGGACATGAGGATGGAATGGAGATGTTTTTCATAACTCGTGTTCCGAGAACAGCTGCACTAATGCTTACTGGAGCTGCAATGTCAATGGCAGGACTCGTAATGCAACTGATCACACAGAATCGTTTTGTTGAACCTACTACAACAGGGACTATTGAATGGTCAGGTTTAGGGCTGCTTTTTGTTTATTTATTATTTCCTGCCCCGACTTTAGTTCTAAGAATGACTGGTGCAATCATTTTTTCTTTTATAGGAACTATGATTTTCTTTTTATTTTTAAGAAGAGTTAAACTTCGATCGTCTTTAATTGTCCCGATTATTGGATTGATGCTTGGAGCAGTCATTTCTGCAGTGTCCACTTTTATGGGACTCTTTTTCCAAATGACGCAAAGTATTGAAACTTGGTTTGTAGGTTCTTTTGCGGCTGTTCAAGTGGGAAGATATGAATATTTATGGCTAATTGTTATCGTTACTTTGCTTATTTTTATTTATGCTAATAGATTGACTTTAGCTGGACTAGGAGAAGATGTCGCAACGAGCCTTGGCGTTAATTACAATAGGATTGTTCTTTTTGGTACTGTTCTCATTTCTTTTGCAGTTGGAATTGTTGCAGCTGTTATTGGAAACTTACCTTTCTTAGGTTTAATTGTCCCAAACATTGTTTCAATGTTTAGAGGCGATGATCTTAGGAGTAATTTACCTTGGGTATGTGTGATAGGAATGGGGACTATAACTGCCTGTGACATAATTTCTCGAACAATTATAATGCCTTTTGAAGTACCTGTTTCATTAATACTTGGAACAGTGGGATCAGTCGTGTTTATTACTATTTTATTGAGACAAAGAAAACCAAGGAGGCGCCGATGAACACATTGGAATATAGAAATAAAGAAAATGTCGAAATCGATTCTAGCCTTCATAATGAAAATAGATCAGCTAGGGCTTTTCGTTCTAAGAAGGAAGAAAGACGTTATTGGATTTTGCTAATAACATTGATTGCTTTGGGCATCCTTTCTTCATATGGACTTTTAGTTTATAACAATCCAGTTCCAGTAGATTCACCTTCTTTTATCCCAGTTGTTATGAGAAGGATCGTAGCTCTTGTTGCAATGATTATTGCTGCAGTTTGTCAGAGCTTGTCGACGGTTGCTTTCCAAACGATTACCAATAATAGGATTATCACTCCTTCGCTTTTAGGTTTCGAAGCACTTTACTCAACAATTCATACTAGTACAATATTTTTCTTTGGTGCTAGTGCATTGATTAATTTTACTGGGATTGGATCATTTTTATTTCAAGTTGTTGTGATGGTCTTGATGAGTTTGATCCTTTATGGATGGCTACTTTCTGGTAAATACGGGAATTTACAACTTATGCTTTTAGTTGGAATTATTATGGGCACTGGGCTAAATTCTGTGTCAACTTTCATGAGAAGACTACTTGCGCCTTCTGAATTTGATATTTTACAGGCAAGATTGTTTGGTTCTGTGAACAATGCAGATTCTGCATATTTTCCTATTGTAATTCCTATGGTAATAATTGTAGCAATATTACTTCTTGCTCATTCTAAGAATCTAAATATATTGTCACTAGGAAAGGATGTTGCTACTTCTTTTGGAGTGAAATATCAATCTAGTGTAATTTATACGCTTGTCTTAGTTGCTATTTTGATGTCAATTTCAACAGCTTTGATTGGACCGCTTACTTTCTATGGCTTTTTAGTAGCGACTTTGAGCTATCAGGCGGCGAAAACTTATGATCATAGATATATTTTTCCAATGGCTCTTGCTATAGGATTTTTGATAATAACGAGTGCATACTTTTTGATGTATCATGTATTCCATGCTCAAGGTGTGGTTTCAGTTATTATCGAATTATTTGGTGGAATAATATTTTTAACTGTAGTTTTAAGGAAGAGGGCTTTATGATAAAAATTGATAATGTTAAAAAGTTCTATACTGATGAGGTAAAAATAGGACCTTTGAATATTGAAATACCAAAAGCGGGTTTTACTTCTTTAATTGGCCCAAATGGCGCTGGAAAGTCTACGACACTTTTGATGATTGGAAGACTTTTGGATATGGAGGAAGGTCAAATTCAGGTGGCAAATATGGATATTGCTGAATCCAAATCAAAAGACTTAGCAAAAATTTTGACTATATTGCGTCAAGAAAATCATTTTGTAACTAGGCTTACTATTAGACAACTAGTTGGATTTGGACGATTTCCTTATTCAAAGGGAAGATTAACGAAAGAAGATGAGAATATTATTTCCAAATATATCGATTTTTTAGACTTGACTGATTTAGAAGATCGATATTTAGATGAGCTTTCAGGTGGTCAAAGACAAAGGGCATATGTAGCAATGGTTTTATGCCAAGAGACTAAATATGTACTTTTGGACGAGCCTCTGAACAATCTTGATGTTGCTCGTTCTGTTCAAATGATGGAGCATTTGAGACTTGCGGCTAATGAATTTGGAAGAACAATTCTGACTGTTATGCATGATATAAATTTTGCAGCCAAATATTCTGATAGAATTTGTGCTATGAAAGATGGACAAATTGCCGCTTTTGGAACAGTAGAAGAGGTTATGGACTCGAAAATTTTGACAGATATTTTCGAAACAAAAATAGAAATTATCGAAGGTCCTTATGGGCCAATCGCTGTTTATTAGTTACGAAATTTTAAAAAAAGAAGCATCCTAAATAATGAGTATGCCAAAAAACTAATAGAAATTTAAATTATTTACTGTAGCTTGCATAGATCAAAACAGCTACTCTAGTTGAAGTTGCTGTCTGTATTTTACAGGCGGCAGCTTTTTCAAATGCCGTTGCCAACGATAATGGTTGAAGTATGTCATAACGAGAAATTTAGTGATCTTAATATACTCTGACGTTTTTCAAGGAGAAATTCAAAAAAAGGATTATAAAACCAAAATAACATAACATTGACAGTCACTCGGCCGTATAGTATCATTTTCATTCTTATTTGTTGCGAGAAAGGCGGATTGACTTTGTTAATTGAAAGTGTAATAGACCACATATCGAGCCTTAAAGGGTATTCATCTATAAAAAAGTCGAGAAAGGATACTCACCAGATGAAAAATACATAGTTACCGTCGGCCAAAATCAATACTGTATACGATTATCTGACATACAATATCACGAAAAACGAACCATCGAATTTTCATTGCTTCAAGCATTAGAAAAACAAGGTGTACATACACATAAAGCCATAGAATGTACTTTATTGATTGAGGCTAATCTTTCTGTCATGGTATTAAGCTATAACCAGATTTCTCCGGTTGACCTTATAATACGAACAGGGTGCTTTACTTCAATAAGGGGTAGAGTCTTTTTCTACTTAAACTAAAGACGCAGTTTAGTCGAATAAGAAGGATAAATATATGGTGATGAAAATACGGAGGGAATTATGAGTAATTCTATTAATTATAAAATATGGACTGTTTGTATGATTCAAAGTGAAGAGAAAGTTTTACTTCTGGATAGACAGCACGACAATTTCAAAGGATTTATTCCACCGGGTGGTAAAGTTGAGTTTCCTGAAAGTATTGTAGAGAGTGCTATCAGAGAAGTAAAAGAAGAAACTGGGTTAGAAGTTAGCAACCTTATTTATAAAGGGCTTTATGAATATGTTAATCCAGTCGCTAAAGATAGGTATATGATATTTAATTACATAACAAAGGATTTCGAGGGTGAACTCTTGGAAGATGCTCCAGAGGGGAAAGCTGTTTGGGTAGATATAGAGAACGCATATAAACTTCCTATGCAGACATCGATACGGAGAAGATTTCCTTTATTTTTTAAAGATGGAACATTTGAGATTCAAGTTGAATGGAACCACGAAGAAAATAAAGAAGGGAAAGTTACAATACGTAACACATAAAACTTCTTATTAGACTATTGGGGGCAATTGTTCAATAGTGCAGTCGCTTTTCAATAACGTCGAGGTCAGTTCAATACATATATAACTGAAAATTTATAAGATATTAGGGGGAAAAGACATGCAAATACTATTAATTCGACACGGAGAATCGGAAGCAGATATTTTAAACGTACATGAAGGAAGAGCTGATTTTGAATTAACGGAAAGAGGTAGAAAGCAAGTGGAAAGTTTATCACAAAAAGTAAAAAATGATTTTCCACCAGATTTTATATGGGCAAGTACGTTAAAAAGAGCACGTGAAACCGCTGAAACATTAGGAGAAACTATTGGGTGCCCAGTGCAATTGGAAGAAGAATTAATGGAGTTTAATAATGGTGTACAAGCTGGATTATCCTTTGAAGAGGCGAAAAAATATCCAGAGCCAAAATTTTCTCATGATCGTTTTGAAAATGGAGAATCATTCATAGAATTTCGTATGAGGATTGAAACGATATTTTCTAAGATTGTGACAGGAAATAAATATGAACGAATTGCGATTGTTGCTCATGGCGGGGTAATTAATAATATATTACGTGCTTTTTACCAAATGCCAATCAACATGGATTATTATTTTAAAATCGGAGATACAGGAATTAGTTTAATTGAATTTACTGATAAGGAAAAGGTAATTCACTTTATAAATGATACGAATCATTTAGAGAATATATAGGGTACCTTTTATAAAAATTTTGTCCAACCTTTAAAAAAACACGCTATTAAATCAATAATATCCCACCGTTTAGCTCAATCTTTTTTTCAAAACGGTGGGATTTTTATAACGCAAATCAACGTTTGCAGCATACTTTTAATCAAATTTTATTTCAAAGCTATGAGGAGGACATTTATATGAGGACAGATATAGATAATTGGGAATCAATCACCGTAACAGAGATTTATAAGCTCTTTTCTACTATTCCAATTAATTGGGGTATTGCAGGGGGATGGGCTTTAGATTTACATTTAGGCGAACAGTCAAGGGTACATGATGATATAGATGTAATAATACTTCGAGAGGAACAATTAACTACCTATAATCATTTGTCAGATGATTGTATGTTATACAAGGCAGAGAATGGGAAACTTGTTCTTTGGCAAGAAGGTGAATTTTTAAAAACTACAAAAGACATCTGGGTTAGCAAAAGCAGTAGTTCCCCATGGGCCTTTCAAATTATGATAGTAGAGACAGAGCAACAATCTTGGATATACAGGAGAGAAAAATCTATTCGAAGAAGATTAGAAGATATATTTTTAAGAACAAATGAGGGGGTACCTTATTTGAGACCCGAGATTCAACTCCTTTATAAGGGTGGTAGTTCAAACGTTAGAGAAAAAGATTTTAAAGATCTTCAAATTATGCTTCCATATTTATTGCCTGAACAAAGGGACTGGCTAAAAATGACTTTGAAAATACAATTTCCAACTGGTCATTCATGGTTTGACTTTATCTAAGAGGGAAAATTAAGATTCAATAGAGAAACTGTACAAAATGTTAATTGAGCTGGATATTAACAAACAACAAGATATAAAGATACGTTTAATGACCACTTTGAGAAATTTAATAGATAAGGAAATCCACTACTTAACTCTAAAGGGATGGGAAATAAAAAAGCACTTGAACCTTACTCATTAGGAAACGAATCATTAATCATTGAAAATGAGTTACACAAAGGCATTTGGAATAATGACCTACATTACAAAATAGTTGCTGATGGAACGGGGGCGTGGGACATTGATCCCGTCAACTAAACTGTTCACCCCCTACTTGTAGAAATATGTTTAGTTGAACAAGATTCCTTTAATTGATCAAAATTTTTAAAAAAATCTCAACATTAGTTAGAAAGATTAACTATATTTTGATCAATCTTTTTTCAAAATGGCATTTTATATTTGCAGATAAATAAAGGTTGAAGGGGATTTTGTATCAATCTTTATTCTAAAGCTACAATTTGGAAGAAGGCTTAAGAATTATTTCTAAGCCTTTTTGAGGTCTACTAAGGAAAGAAAAGTTATGAAAATAGCATTGATTTTTTTATGTATCTAAAAGAATGGATGCAGTTAAATCGCCTGTAGCAAAGATGCCTAGTACACAAATGAGGGTGGTATCGCGACGTTTAATCATAAAGCCAATGATAAGGGCAATAAAAACAACGTATTAGAGCTGTGAATTCAATCCCATGTTGTAAGCAAATCTTTCTGCTTCAATATTCTTTAGAAGTATGCCCATACATAAATCCGATTTATTTATTGAACTTCATTTAACGAAATTCTATAAAGTTTTTTTAAAAAAATGAACTATTTATAATGCTAAATTGTTACTTGTGTAGAAATCGGAAAAGGAGGTGGGATTGTGGAACAAATTAGCGATGAGAGAGTTTTGTTTCAAACATATTATAAAGACGTCTTCAGAGCTTGCTATTACATGCTTCAAAATAAATACGATGCAGAAGATCTTTGTCAGGATGTTTTTGCAAAAGCTTTGACTGAAGATTTTCATGCTATACAAAATCAAAAATCCTGGTTACTTAGTATTGCTATGAATATGTCTCGAAATTATTTAAAGAAAAAGAACAGACTGCTATTAAAAGAAAATTTTGATTTCCTATCATTTATACGAGTTGACAATACCCAAAATATTGAGCGAACAATACAGCTCAATGAAAATAAAAGTGAGTTAGTTGATTTAATGAACAAACTGCCTGTTCGTATACGGAAGGTAATGGTATTGAAATATGTGCATGATTGTAAAGATAGAGAAATTGCTCAAATTTTAAAAATCCCTGAGGGGACGGTTAAATCGAGACTTTTTAAAGGTAAAAAATTAACGAAAAAGTTTATCGAAGTGGATGACAATTTTTTATTTGAATGGAGGGATCATCATGAGTAATATGGACGATTTAATAAAAGAAAAAGTGAAGTACGATCAAGTAGATTATCCTAATGAGAATGAAATGTGGAGTAAAATCATCCGTAAACAACAAAATCATCATTATAAAACTAAAAAACATAGCTATAAACCCAAAATTATATTAACCGCCATTATGTTTACAATTGTTTTATCAGCCACACCTGTACTTGCTAAATATACAACAGAAATCTTGGACTGGATGCGAAATATGAATAGAACAGGCGTTATTACTTCTTTAGAAAATGGCTTTGGACAGGAAGTCAATAAAGCTGTAGAAAACGAAGCTGGTGTATTAAATATTCATAATGTAATTTCAGATCAGAATGGTACTACTATTAACTTTAGCTTAGATATTGATCACGATGATTCAATTTATGCAGCGGATTTCGAAAAAGCATTACTCAAAATAAGTGACGGCAAAGAAATAAAGATGGAGGCTAACGCAGTATATAATCAGGAAACAGATCAATTAGTAGGGATTCTAAAAACAGATGAGGAAATCCCACACAACAGCGATGTTACACTTCAACTAGGTGGTGTAAAGGAAATACAACTGAAAAGTATAGAGTTAAAAGATTTGGCTCAATCGAACACATATCCTGAAAAGATTAACATTCATCAAGATGGAATATCACAAATAGAGTTCATTTCAAATGATTATCTAAATGGGCAATATATATTGGATTATCTTATCGACCTGGAAGAGTCTAATAACATAGAAGACGCATATTTATCTTATAAAATTCAAGATGAAACCATTGCAAGTTTTGGCGTTACTCATAAACGTCCTCAAGCAAATGTTATTAAAAGAAGTGATTCACTAGAGATACAAAAAGAAGCGGTAGATAAATTAGGGGTATTTTTAAGTTATACGGATACAGTAAGTTATAAACCAGAAACGTGGAATCTAGATTTCCAATACAATCAAGACCTTGCTAAAAAGTCTACTTTTGTTATGGATATAGACGAAAAAATTGAGATAGGCTTTCAGCAACTTCAATTTAAAGAGCTTGTGATTACACCGAGCAGGGTCAAGCTTTATTTTAATAAAAAAAATATAGATGCCAATTCTAATCTAGTTTATATCAATTATCATCAAATTAAATTACGAATTGGTGACCAAGAATTATCAGGGTACTTTTATGAAGATTATCTTTCCTTTGAAACGCAGGAGCTGATAAAGGATATTACGAATAAAGAAATTGCTCTTACCCTAAATGATGCGAGCGTTGAATATAAAGCTGAAAAGCAAGACAAAGTAGAGCTAACAAATATTTCTGATGTACCACAAACTATAAAAACTGAATTAGATGGATATCCAATTGATATTACCTACTATGCTAATGGTAGTGATTTAATTGTTGAATCGGAAAGTAAGAACGAGCAATTTGGTGGTATTGTTCAAAATGTTATTTATCAGAATGGCAAAAAAATCTTTGCTGAAAGTCGTTCTAATGATGGCGTGTTAAGAACACATAAGCAAGTAGAAACATTTAAAAATATAAAGGAGAAAGATATTACATTAAACTTCTTCTTTTATACTGTCAATGAAGATCGAGCTAAAACTATTATTTTACAGTAAATCGTTTGCAGTGTAGATTTAACTTCTTTCAGTAGATGTTTTATGTAACGTAAGTGAAACGGCAGTTACAAGTGTTTTCGTAGCGAAAGCGTTACTATAAGGCAAATGATAATAAAAGGATGATTCAATTGAGTATAGAAAAAGCGTGTTTTGATTAATTCAAAATACGCTTTTCTTTTCCTTCCTATCAAGCTTAATTAAGTTCATCTCAGCGAT
Source organism: Lysinibacillus sp. NPDC097214 (assembly GCF_050277945.1). Classification (NCBI taxonomy): domain Bacteria; kingdom Bacillati; phylum Bacillota; class Bacilli; order Caryophanales; family Bacillaceae; genus Lysinibacillus; species Lysinibacillus sp. NPDC097214. The sequence goes on along the minus strand of NZ_JBNNSS010000002.1, from coordinate 640,179 downwards.
GAACTCGAATGTATCATTTGGTAACATCTTGATCCTTCCTAGGGTTGCTGATTAAAAAATAATTCAAGTCCTATATTAGACGATGAAATTCGATAACGAGTGAATCTATCTGTCGTTGGAGAAACCTTTGTTATGTTTTGATACGGAATTTTACTTTTGAATGGTCCTCCTTTTAATAATAGATAATCTTCACAGAAAACCAAATGAAATAATAAAGAAAGTAGCTCAATTTCTCATAGCGGTTTCATTTTTAATCTTTAAATATTTTATTTTACAGAAAATTAACATTATATATATCAATGTTACCTAAAAATGAGATAAATGTATAATCACTTCTTTTTTTACCTTTTCTATGAATTTTCAGCAAAAATTTATTAATGGAAGAGGGATCCTAGTAAAAAACTTTTTATATAAATTTCACCAACATTTAGAGAACTAGTCAAATATTTTTCAAATAAAGAATAATTGTGATATTATTTTAAGAAACATGATTTTAATAGCGGAGGATAAATTTTTATGAAAGTACTTGTAGTAGATGATTCCGTGTTTTCTCAAAAAACAACAATACAAACATTAAAATCTATTTACCCTGATGCTGTTTATGAAACAGCAAATGATGGTGTTGAAGGTATTCAAGTATTTGCAACCTTTCTACCTGATCTTGTATTTATGGATTTATTAATGCCTAAGATGAGTGGACAAGAGGCAATTGGAAAATTACTAGAGAAATACCCAACGGCTAAAATTATCGTGCTTTCGGCTGATGTGCAATTGGCGGTTCGTGACGAGGTTTTATCTGCTGGAGCGTTAGCATTTATTAATAAACCGATAAATGTTGCGAAACTGAAGGAGATAGAATTATTGATAGAAGGGTGATTTAGTTGTTGACAACAACACAAGAGGATATATTGAAAGAGCTGTATAATGTATTTGTCGGCGAGGCAGCTAACTTATTATCAGAAATTCTTCAAAAACGAATTTTTTTGTCAGTACCAGAGATAACGTTACTAGGGTTACATGAATTAAAGTCTGGCAATCAAGAAGAGCTGAATCCTGTAATAAATGGTACAGTACTATCTACCTCTTTAAAGTTTGGTAATGTCTTTTCTGGTAGAGCAGATTTTATTTTTCCGGCAGAGCAAATTAAATATTTGACCGCGCTTTGCTTAGGGGAAGAATATACAGAAGAGGATGTAGAACTTTCATTTAATGATGAGGATTTTGATGTTGTAAAGGAAATAGGCAATATCATTCTAAATTCCATTATGGGCGGTATGGGAAGCCTGTTGGAGATGAAGCTAGAGTATGATGTGCCACAGGTAATTTTACATAATGAAGGAGAGTTTTATAAAACACTTACTAGCTCCGGGGATAGCAATGTATTATTACTTTATGTAAGTTTTGATGTGGATAATTCAAAGGTGCTTGGCATAATTTTAATTAAGTTTTCATTAGAATCAATCGAATTTTTAATTCAAAAAGTGGACGAGATTAGTAGGGATTTGGATGAATGATTTATATGTAGCGATCGTCAATCAGCTAGATAATGGCATTATTTTATTGGATGAGCAATTGAACATTCGATTATGGAATAAATGGTTAGTCAAGTACACAGGTAAAAGTGAAGAAGAAGTTAAAGGTTTACCGATAACAACAGTTGTTCCACGTTTTGATAAAAAGATTTATGCCTATATGTTTGAAAAGGCTTTATGGGATAAACAAAAAAGCTTTTGCTCAGCAGCGATGCATCAATATTTTGTGGAAAACAAGTGTGGAAAGATGAAGCCAACTCGTCAAAATATTTTAATTCAACATATACAAATAGAACATACATCGTATTTAATGATAGAACTTTATGATGTATCTAATCACTATAAGCGCATTCAAAACTTAAATAAGCATTTAAAAAGTTCGATTGATTTTTCCAAAAACCTGGAACACTTTGTTTATTATGATAGTTTAACGAATTTACCGAATCGTAAATTTGTGTTAGATCGTTTAGAGCGTTTAATCGAAGAAGAGGTTAAGGTATTTTCGCTATTTTTCATAGATTTGAATGGCTTTAAAGCTGTAAATGACCAGTATGGACATTTACAGGGAGATTTATTACTACAAATGTTTGCGGAACGGTGCAAGCAATTTACTCAAAAGCGGGAAGTCTTTGCACGACTTGGCGGAGATGAATTTGTGTTATTAGTTGAACATATGACCACGGCAAATGAAGTTGAACGGTATACAGCAAAAATACATGAGTTATTACAGGAGCCGTTTATCATTGAAGGACAGCAAATTGTGATTTCAGCAAGTATTGGCTGTGCGCGTTTTCCACAAGATGGGGCTACAGCGAAGCAATTATTGAATGTAGCAGACTATCAAATGTATCTTCAAAAAGCAAAGGAAAAGCATAAATAACGGAGATTGTCGAACTTCGTTTGAGTAAACAAATAAACGGCACTCTTGTTTTTGATACAATTATTGTATCAAAACAAGAGTGCTTTTTGTTTTGCTTGGAAACAGTGCAAAGTCTTTAGATGTTAGGGAGACGTATGGGATTACGTCATTTTCATATTTAAAGTTGTCTATAAATAATAACTAATGAATCCTTTTGGATGTTATGTCAATATAATAGACACAAGGAATAACATTTCTGTAAATTCGATAAAGCACATACATTCGCAGTTAACCGGTGATATTCTTTAATGGTTATTCAATTAATAAACGCAATAAAAATATCGGAAAAATACACAAGAATGTCACAAAAATAATAAAGATATAAGTACACTTAAAAGATAATATTCCGATATTTAATAATGTCCAATGTCTATATTCACGATACATCCATTTTTTGGAATAAAAAAGTAATTTCAAAGTCCAGAGTAACTTTATACAAAAATTTGAATAATAAATTAGTCCTCTTTCTTTAAAAAGTAAAAGCTCTATTAAACCGATGTTATTTGAATAGTAATACTAGAATACCTTTTGGAATTCTTGAAAAACAAAAAATATTATTGTAATAGAGCATTAAGAGATAGTAGCAGGAGGAATAAAATGAGAAATTTTTTCGAAGATCAGTACATAAATATTGATCAGCAACTAATAAACTTAGTCAGTGAAATAAGTGAATATAAAGGTATGTTGACTGCTTATAAAGAGCAAAGACCTGATATATTTACTAGCCTTGAAAAAGCTATACCCCTACAATACATAAAAAACTATATTTCAGTTTATGAGGACATAAAAGTTTCAAGTAAGCGATTAAAAGAACTTATTTTAGATGATATGATACCCCAATCAATTTCGGAAGATGCGATCTTTTGTTATTATAAAACGTTAACTCTTGTACATAAAAAATCGCATACTTTTTCTATAAGTCCAGATACTATACAAGAATTGCATTTTCAATTAATTCATTATAATACCTCTGACAGTGCAAAATGGCGCCAAAAGCCATTTTCTATTCCCGGAATTCCTGAAAAAGGGATGCACGCGATTTGTTATCGTCCTCTTCCACCTGAAAATATTCCACAGGCTGTAGAACAATTATGCAATCAGTACAATTTATTAAACCGCAAAAAAGAGTTACCTACACTTATACTAATCGCTCGTTTTATATTGAATCTTTATTGCATAATCCCTTTTAGTCAAGGTAACGGTAGATTAACAATTATGTTCATGCAATTACTATTAGTAAAAAGCGGACATACATTTGTAAAATATGTTTGTTTAGATGAATATATAAAGAAAAGAGAATCAGAATACTATGAAGCCATATTTAAATCTTCGGTTAATTGGTACTGTAATGGGCATAATATTAGCTTCTGGTTAAAAGAGTTCTTAATGATTATTTTAGAGGCTTATAAAGATCTACATAGCAGAGTACTGGATTCTATATGTAAACTTACTAAAGTAGAGCGAATTCAGAATTTCATTCATAATCAAAAACAACCTTTTACAAAAGAGTGCATTCGAAGCATATATCCAGATATAGCCGAAAGTACAATAAGTAAAGCTTTAACTGATTTGCAACTATTAGGTGAAGTTAAGCTTATTTCAAAAGGGAGAAATGCGCGTTGGATGAAAGTCCAATCTTAGTCAATACCTTTTCAGGTCGGGCTATAAGTTTCTATTAAACAAATCAACAATCTAATTTATGAACCAATTGCCAATCTTTAATAAGTAATTGGTTCTTATGTTTCAATCTTAGAGTCCGGGCATAATAGCGGTATATGTGCCCTCTATCCCTACATAGATTACTGATGGTATTATGCGTGGGTTGCAAAAGATCAATTTAAACCAGAAATCCAAGTGTGGAACAGGCTGAGTGGTTTATATTAGCAAATCTGATACGACCTGAATAATCAGCAAGAAAAAAACGATTGGTAATAAAATTTGAATCCACTTTATTTTGATATAAGGAATGATCTTTAAACCTAAGAACGAGCCAACAATAGAGCCAATTGAAACAGGAATGGCAATTCCCCAATTAACAATGCCAGTAAAATAATAAAAGAGAAAGGCACCTGTACAACTTGAAAACGTAATAATTCTTGTTAACTCAACTGCTTTTATATAGGTATATTGCTTTTTAAGATGATAGGTTACATTCATTAGAGCTGAGCCTGGTCCAAAACCACCGTCATATATTGAAATTGCAAACGGAATGAGTTTATTAATTGGTTGTTCCTCTGTTTCTTTTATATCCTTTACCATAAATTTATTACTGCAAAGTACAATGAAAAATGAGAAAATTAAGAATGCACAAGCTACAATATTCATGATTTGTTCCGATAATCGAGTGGCTAAAAATGCGCCAAATACACCTCCAAAACTAGCAATCATCATTAAAGATGTGAATTTTTTTAACGATAAATGTCCTTTAATGACAAACGATACGACATTCGATAGAGCTGAAATTCCTGTCGCAAATTTATTAACTGCTACGGTTGTATGAATCGGAATGCCGATAAGTAGCATTGTTGGTAACAAAATAAAGCCTGCAGCGCCGAAAAGAACACCAATGACTGCTGCGAGTAAGCCAATTGTAAATAAAATAAATCCATTTACTGATAACCATTCATGTAGTAAAATTTCCATCAAATCACCTCTACACCTAAATTACTGCTAAATAATACATAAAACAAATATATAATAATTGCTTATTCATAAAATAAATTTATGGATAGAAAGGAGTGAATGAAATGAATTTGCATGCATTAAGGATTTTTACGAATGTAGCAAAGCTTGGTGGAATTACCGCAGCGGCCAATAAAATGCTGCTTAGTCAACCAGCTGTCACCATTCAAATACGGAAATTAGAGAGCGAAATAGGGGCAAAATTGATTGAAGGGAAAGGACGTGGCATTCAATTAACGTCTGAGGGGAAGTTTTTGTATGAGCAGGGAATGCGTTTATTTTATTTAGAAGCACAGATTGATGAAAAGTTCGATAAATTTTTAACGAAAGAAGAAAAAATACATATTGCTTCTTCCTATATACCAATAAACTATATAGTCCCGCCTATTATAGCAGCGTATAAGCTTGCTAATCCTCACATTGAATTTTTTGTGTCGCTAGGTAATGTAAAATCTGTGGAAGAGCAAGTTCTTAATTATGAAGTAGATTTTGGTTTTGTCGTGCAAAATAAATTGGGTCACTCTGATTTACAGTTTGAAAAAATAGTAGATATCCCATTTTGGTTTGTTGTACACCCATCACATTCTTTGGCAAATCAAACTGTCTCCATTGATGAATTATCGAATGAGGACTTTATTTACCGGGAACGTGGTAGCTCGACACTTGATTTATTGGAGTCGGTTTTTTATACGTATAACTGTCCATTACCTAAACTAGGACTTCAAATGCAGGGTTTACATGAATCGGTTAAAGTAGTGGAAGCGGGGTACGGTATGACTTTAGCACCGTCCTATAGCGTAACGGAAAGTATAACAAATGGGAAAATAGCTCGGGTATATGTAGAACATGCAGATATTCAGCAAAGTTTATTTATATGTACTCGTAAATCAGATATAGAAAAGCATCCATTTATTCAGTATATAAAAGATTATTTACATGCTATAAATTAACTTTTAACTTTCTTCAGCAAAGTAATTGAACCAAAATCGAGAACAAGCATTAGGATGCTGATTCTCGATTTTTTCATATTATTTCTCTTGTTTTTTATTTCCATTCCTTGTCATAATAATATATAGTAATTGTACTCAAACATAGTGAGTAATTTAATTCTTTTATAATTGGGAGGATATTATGGGAAGATTAGTTCATTTCGAAATTCATGTAAGTGATATGGAACGAGCAAAGGAATTTTATGGAGAGGTATTCGGTTGGTCATTTCAAGATTGGAGTGATTATGCAGGTATGCCTTACTTTGGTGCGGTGACTGGCAAAGGGGACGAACCTGGAATCGATGGTGCTTTAATGCAACGTCAAGGTGCTTCTCCGGAACCAAATCAAGCATTAAATGGATTTGCTTGTACAATGGGCGTGGAAAATTACGATGTAACTGAAGCTAAAATTCTTGAGAATGGCGGCACGGTTGCAATGCCAAAATATGCGCTACCGGGAATGGCGTGGCAAGGCTACTATATTGATACAGAGGGCAATATATTCGGAATTCATCAACCCGACAAAAATGCAAAATAGAGTTCATGATAGGTAAAAATATGCAATCTTAAGACACGGCAATTTAAAAGGCCTGACTTAGATTGTGAGAAGCTGTTTAACTGAAAGTTAAACAGCTTTATTTATTGTTACTCCGAGTTGGCGCTGTCTAAGGGCTTAATAACCCTATATACGCTGATGCTCAACAATTGTTTTTAAAAAACATTCCATCGAATTTGTCATATATGCATCCTTTCGTCGTATAAAGACGGTTGAAATAGTACCGTATTTTTTAGGAATTGGATGACAATAAACCTTGCCTGTAGTAGATAGATGTTCAGCGGCCGATTGTGGTACAAGTGTAACGCCAAGACCGATGGCAACACTGTTTAAAATTGTCTCTAATATATTAAACTCCATGATTCTTTTTGGCAGTAAACCCTCATCTTTGAGCCAAAGTTCTAATTTAGAACGATATCCGCAACCTTGATTAGAAACAAGGATTGGTGTAGACATAAATTCCTCTAAACGAAAGGAATTGTTTTGTGATATGAGAACGAGGTTTTCGTTATATACATCATATTGTTCTAAAACGGGATGCTTAATTGGTCCAGTTATAAAAGCACCATCTAATTGGTGATCTGCTACTTCTTTAATGAGTTCCTCTGTTAAACCAGCTTTCAGAGTTAAATCGACATTTGGATACCCTTTATAGTAAGAAGCTAGAATGGTTGGCAATATACTTACTGTTTCTACTGTACCGATTTTTAATGTACCAGTTGGTGTATCACTATCTAAAAATACTTGTTTCATTTCTTCGACATCTTGCAAAATCTTATTAACGTATGTAAGCATTTTTCGCCCTTCTGGATTTAATGTCATGCCTTTTTTATGGCGATAAAAAAGTGGCGTTTTGAGCTCCTTTTCTATTAGCTTAATACGTGCAGTTACATTGGATTGTACATAATTTAATTCTTTTGCAGCATGGCTAACGCTCCCATAATTTGCGACACTTTTGAAAATCTGTAAATCTCGTAGTTCCATCGAGTATTCCCCCTTAAAAACTATCATTATAAATGATAGTTAATATCACTTTCAATCATTTTACGTGATGTATATTCTTTTTTATAATTCTCATTGTGCATTTCATAGTAGTTACATAGAAACGAGGAAAAATAGTGAGAAGAAATCAAATAATAGTAGGCGTGATCGCATGTTTAATTGCAAGTATGTCATGGGGAGCCATGTTTCCAGTAGCAGATCATGCACTTGAATATATAAATCCGTTATATTTTTCAACTATTCGATATGGAGCGGTATCGATTGTATTAGTCATTTTATTATGGATGAAAGAAGGGAAGAAAGCGTTTCGTTTAGAAGGGCAAGGTAAGCTGCTCGTCTTTTTTGGGACGATGGCGTTTACAGTTTACAACGTGCTTGTTTTCTTAGGTCAGATGTTAATGGGGAAATCCGGTGTTATGGTAGCGTCGATTATGGAAGCGCTCATGCCGATGATTTCGATTGCTATTCTATGGGGATATAAGCATGTGAAACCGAAGAAGTATATGATTAGTAGCATGATCATTGCTTTTGTTGGAGCTATTTTTGTTATTACAAAAGGCGATATGAGTTTCTTTCTTACACTGAAACAGAATCTAGTTTCACTCGCATTCATTTTCATTGGTGTTGTAGGATGGGTTATTTATACAATGGGTGGTCAAACATTTAATGATTGGTCTACTCTGCGCTATTCTACATTAACATGTGTATTTGGCACAGCTGTAACAGGTATCATCACAGTGATCATGACGATGCAAGGGGTTGTATCAATCCCAAGTACGGAAACCATTTTTGCTATTAAATATGATTTATTGTTTATGATGACATTGCCAGGTATTGTAGCATTGCTTAGTTGGAATTATGGTGTGAAAATCCTATCATCCATTAACGGAATTTTATTTATTAATTTCGTTCCTATTACTACATTGGTCATTATGATGGTACAAGGATATAACATAACAATCTTTGATATAGCAGGGACTCTACTAGTTATTTCAGCTCTTATTTGGAATAACATTTGTCAGCGTAGAGAAGAAAACGCGAATCCGCAGGTTGTGCATGAGGAAGAAGAATTGCGGCAGGCTGTTTAATAGTTGATTGTAGAGCGTGTTTTAATCCGTTTTCGGTTTAAAACACGCTCTTTAGATTATCGTGGTTTAATAGTTTTAATTGGATTGAATTACTATTTTTATATCATATTGAACACATTTTCTATTTTTGCTATAGTGTTTGGAAAACTAGAGGGAGGGGATCGGATATCATGATGGGAATTTTAGATGTAGAACGATTGACTAGTTTATCAAATGAACAGTGTGAAATTATTTTAGATGTAGCCAAAAACCTTCAAGTAATAGCTGACCTTTCTCAAGCAGATATTTTTATAGATTGTCTTTTAGAAGAAGATAACGCCTCGTTAATTGTAGCTGAGGCAAAGCCTACTACTATAGCATCTTTATATAAAAAAAGTATGTTAGGGCAGATAGCATTTGAAGAAATGGAGCCGGGTGTATTATTTAGTTTGAAAACCGGGAAACCAATTTTTGGATCAAGAGGCATTACGAAAGAACGTGGAATCATGCAACAAGATATTGTTCCTATAAAGGACCTGCATGGGGAGACCATTGCGGTATTAATAAAAGAAAGAGATATCTCACAGGTAGTGCAGAACGAAAGAAATATAGAGCAGCTTATGAAAGCGACTAATAGTGAAGACAAGCAACGTGTCTTTCAAGCCATAGTCGTTCAGGAAATTCATCATCGTGTTAAAAATAATTTACAAGTTATTTCTAGTTTATTGCGGTTACAAATGCAACGTACTCACTCGGAAGAAGTGGCTGAGGTATTTCATGACAGTATATCTCGTATATCTAGTATGGCTTTAGTGCATGATTATTTGGCCCAGCGTGGAATTGAGGAAGCAGATATTAAACTTTTAATACAACAAATTTCTACGTTGTTAGTTTCCTCGTCTATTATTCCAGATCAACATATTGCTGTGTCTGTTGAAGGGGAGTCGATATTCTGTCCTTCAGATAAAGCAACAGCCGTAGCACTGATTGTGAATGAGTTAGTTCAAAATAGCATTAAGCATGCTTTTCCTTCAAGAAATTACGGCGCAATTACTATAAATTTGAGGCGACGAAAGCAAATGGTTACGATTACAGTAACGGATGATGGATGTGGAATTGGTGAGCCTTTTTCGATAGGTGATCTGTCATCTTTAGGATTACAGCTTGTAGAAATGTTAGTTGAAGAGAAGCTACAAGGTGTTTTTTCATTCCCTATTTCTAAGAAAGGGACAAAAGTTTCAATAACTTTTCCGATAGTATCTACCGAAGTTCATTCATACTAAATGTCACTGAGTTCACCGATGCTGATATTGTTTTCGAACTATTTACAAAATATTTGCTAGTAGTGTAGAATGAATAAAAATAATAACTTAGGCAAAGGCGCCTTTCACGCCCGAAGAAAATTTTCTTCAGGGATAAGTGAAAGCGCTTTTTTTTCGTTTGATTGCAGTCTTTAGCATATAAAAAGGGGTGTTAAATGATGAAATTATCATGCGTGGTAAAAGGAACTCATTATACGTTTTCGTCAGTAAGGGAGGTACTTGCAAAAGCCAGTGAAGCGAAATCTGGAGATGTGATGGCGCGTGTAGCAGCAGAATCATCGCTTGAGCGTATGGCAGCAAAAGTAATACTTAGCGAGATGCAGCTGAAAGAAATTTATGAGAATCCGGTTATTCCTTATGAGATCGATGAAGTAACACGTTTAATTTATGATGATATTAGCGACACGATTTACAAAGATATTCAAAGTTGGACAGTCGGTGAATTAAGAAATTATATTCTGTCATCTGATACAGGTACAGATCAGTTATTAAAACTTTCAAGGGGACTAACGAGTGAAATGATTTCAGCAGTTGCGAAGCTAATGTCAAGCATCGATCTTGTGCTTGCTTCACAGAAAATGAAATATCAAGCACATTGCAATACGACAATTGGAGAGCCTGGTCGTTTAGCATTTCGTTGTCAGCCAAATCATCCGAATGATGTTCCAGAAGGCATTTTGTATTCGATAAAGGAAGGATTATCTTACGGAGCAGGTGATGCAGTTATTGGTATCAATCCGAATGTGGATACGATTGAATCCGTCAAAAAACTATTGACACTTTCACATGAATTTATCGAGAAATGGCAAATCCCAACACAAAATTGTGTTTTGGCCCATATAACAACACAAATGGAAGCTTTAAAGCAGGGGGCGCCTATCGCTCTTATGTTTCAAAGTTTAGCGGGTACACAAAAAGGGAATGAAGCATTCGGTATATCTAAAAAAATTCTTGATGAGGGCTATGAGATGATGGCTCGATATGGTACATCAGCTGGTCCAAACTTTATGTATTTTGAAACAGGACAAGGTTCTGAGGTATCTTTAAATGCTGATTTTGGGGTAGATATGCAAACTCTTGAATCAAGAAGCTACGGTTATGCACGTCACTGGAAGCCTTACATGGTAAATACCGTTTCTGGCTTTATTGGACCGGAAACACTTTATGATGGGCGCCAATTAATTAGAGCGGATCTTGAAGATGGATTTATGGGGAAGTTGCATGGCTTACCAATGGGTATTGCTCCAACTTACACAAATCATATGGATGCCGATCAAAATGATCAGGAAGTTGCCGGTATCATAACGGCAGTTGCAGGAGCGAATTTTTATATGGGGGTACCGGGTGGTGATGATGTCATGTTGAATTATCAGGATACAAGCTATCACGATGATGCTAGTTTGCGTGAGATTCTGGGCCTACGACCACTTCGAGAATTTGAAAAATGGATGGAGAATATGGGCCTAATGGAAAATGGGAAGCTGACAAAACGAGCAGGAGACCTGTCAATTTTTGATTGAGGAGGGGGGAGCAAAATGGATAATCAACAAATTCAAGATATTGTTCAACGAGTAGTAGAAGAAGTAAAGAAAAATATGAATTCGCCTAAAAGCGAAACCGCTCAAAATAAAGAAGAACCCATATATTTTCCTGAAGATCGTTTACAAGGGGTAGACAAGCCGCATAACGCCGCATCTATTGAGCGAGCACAAAGTATTACACCTGCTCGTATAGGTATTGGTCGAACTGGTACTCGTATGTTAACGACAAGCTATTTGCAATTTCTAATTGACCATGCAGCTGCACAGGATGCTGTATTAAGAGATGTCAGTGATGATTTTCTTCAGAATATGGGTTTGCATAAGCTTGAGACGAAAGCTAGTGATATGAAAACATACTTAATGGATTTAGATGCTGGTCGAAAGTTATCAGATGAATCTATGAAGTATCTTAAACAAAACGGGGATAAAGGAAAAAATGTTCAAATTATTGTTTGTGATGGATTGAGTTCCTCGGCGGTAGAAGCCAATGTAGCTGATTTATTACCTGCTTTAATACAAGGGCTAAAATTAAAAAATATTAGCGTCGCGAAACCATTTTTTATTAAGCGAGGGCGTGTATGGGTGCAAGACGAAGTGGCTGCTATTGTTAATTGTGACCTTGTTATTTCATTGATTGGTGAAAGGCCAGGTCTAAATACAGATGAAAGCTTGAGTGCATACATGATTTATAGGCCAACTGAAAAAACAGTTGAAGCCGATCGGACAGTCATTTCAAATATTCATAAAGAAGGACTGACTTCAGTTGAAGCGGGTGCCTATCTATCTGATTTAATCGAACAAATGCTTCTAGCTAAGTGTACAGGCGTTACTTTTGCTCAACAAAGGAATTTGAATAAGTAGTGTCTTTCCTATCCAGAAAGGTTGTGATGTTATGAAAAAACGGATTCTGATTGCTGAGGACGAACCAATTATTAGACTGGACTTAAAAATGATGCTTCGGAAAAACGGCTATGAGGTAGTCGGGGAAGCGGGAAATGGGGATCGAGCGATTGAACTCGCTTTTAAGTTGAAACCGGATCTTGTGTTAATGGATATAGAAATGCCAAAACTAACTGGGTTAAAAGCAAGCGAGGTTATTGGTCGTCAGTTAGATATACCAGTGTTGTTGATTACTGCATATAGTCAAAAAGAATTTATAGAGAAGTCTAGGCAAGATAATATTATGGGATATTTAGTTAAACCCGTTTCTGAAGGTAGCTTAATTCCAGCAATGATGATTGCACTTCAACAAGCGAAGAGGACGCAAACATTAAAACAATCTTTGCAACTAACACAATCAAAAATTCAAAAGCGAACGATGATTGAACGAACAAAAGGGCAACTTTAAGGATGAGTTATTTAATAAAACGCTAAAGTAAAGCAAGTAGTAAAAATGTTTTTTCTACTATAATAAACTTAATCTCACTTAAAATAGAAAGGTTAAATCTTTCTATTTTAAGTGGGATTTTTATATTCAAATATAAATACAGGTCATTGTGATGGAGTTTCTCTCTACTAAAAAATACATAACCTTATGTGAAATAATAATGCAGATAGGTATAAACCCTAATGATACCTAAGGTGAAGTTTAGTAGAATAATATGAAACTAATTATAAATCTCAGTCGTATAAAAATTAAGGAGCTTATGAATAGAAAAATCTACGATGAATATATAAAAACTTTATTAAGGGAAGTGTGTTATGCAATTTGAAGGTGCGATGTTAGAATATCGTTTGCAAAAAGATAAAGACAAATTTGAACCAATCTATTATTATACTAATATTGATTTATCACAAATTTTAACTAGAAGAGAATGTGAATTTTTTATTAAAGAAGGTAAGACTTATCAACAACTGTCTTCTGCTATTGAGGATGAGTTATTTGTAATTTATGTAAAAATATATGAAGAAACTCCAATTGAAATTAATGAACCCTTATATGAAGGTATAAAACTTGAATTTCGTGAATTAAATGCCTATAAAAATTATCCGCTTATAAAATTTGAATATATGACGAATCATTTAGATATTTTAAGTATTATCGGCAGTATATACACATATATCGAGGACAAGGAATGGGAGCGGGACTCAGCTGAAATTGATGAAGACCGAGGCGTATATGTTTTATATGTGAAGCCAACAGGATATACGCGTGTAACATAGGGAGGGGATTTTTAGAATGAAGAAGACAAAGAAAATGATGACAGGGGCATTAGCAGCTGCGGCTTTAGTAACGCTATCTGCTTGTGGGGACGAAAGGGGATATGCAGAGCCAACTGGAACGGATTGCGATGATTGGGATTGGGATAGTGAGACGGGTACGTATTATTGCGATGATAGTCATTCAACACATGCCGGGGGTTACTATCATGGAGGAAAATATTATAACTCAAAAAATTCGTTACAAAAAAGTGCTGATTATAAAAGTTATGTATCGAATTACAAATCAGGTATAGGTAGTGGTTCAAAAGGCGGTTTTGGAGGATAAAGATGAATCAATTTCGTGAAAATCGGCAACAGTTTTTTAGCCAGATAAAGGATTTTTGGCATGACATATATGGTATGGAATATGCTCTATTTGATATTAAGCGAGAAAGTGCTGAAACGATCAATAAGATTCGTCAAGCAACCGACCAGATTGGCCATATTTTTTATAAGTTGGCTGCTTTGTTGCGTATGGTAGATGATGAGACACTTTTGCGACTTGGATTTCCCACTGAAACTCACTCTTTCATCCGTTTGCAAACACTTCCAATAGAAAGTGTCATCGCTCGTTTAGATTTAGTAGTGACTGAGGAACAAGTAAAATTGCTTGAAATAAACGCAGATACACCTACGTTTATAAAAGAAACTTTTTTTGTGAATGGGAAAGTGTGTGAACAGTTTGAGATGAAAAATCCAAACGACGGATGCGAAGATCAATTAAAACAAGCAATTTTGAAAGCTGTAACGTCGTCGCTTCGTTCGAGGGGAAGATATGGAGCTAACAATATTGTTTTCGCTGCACACTCGGAGCATGAAGAAGATAAACTGACAACGATGTATTTAAAGGAACTCACTGGATTAAAAAGTCAGTATATGGACTTTAAGCAATTACAACTTGTAGATGAGCCGATTTTAGAAAATGAAGAAGTTGTCCTACCACAAGGTCTTTATGATATAGACGGAGAAAAAATCGATGTTTTATATAGACAAACGTATCCAATTGAACATTTAATAGATGATGAAGATCCCTTGACGAAAGAAAAAGTAGGTCAATCGTTAATGAAGCTAGTTGAACAACAAGATGTAGCTATTGTGAATCCTCCTTCTGCTTTTTTACTACAATCTAAGGCAATAATGGCGCTTATTTGGGGGCTACATGAGGAACAGCATTCTTTTTATACACGTGAAGAACATAACGCGATACATAAATATTTTTTACCAACTTATCTAGATCCAGATATGTTTTTACAACAAGGACAAAGTTTTGTAAAAAAGCCTGCATTTGGCCGCGAAGGAGATACTGTCGAGATTTTTTCAAATACAGGTAAAAAAATTGCGGAAGATATTCATAAAACATATAAAGATGAACTTCCTGTTTATCAACAGTTTATAGAGCTACCACAAACTATTATTCAAACAGAACGAGGCGCCAAACGAGCGCATTATATGTATGGTTGCTTTTATATTAATGGTAAGGCAAGTGCAATCGGCATTCGCGCTGGGGGACAAATTACAGATAACGGATCTTATTTTTTACCAATAGGTTATTAGAAAATTGTAAGAATTTAAGAGATTGAATCAAACTAAAGTTATCATAAAAGGAGTGTGTAAAGGAATGGGATTTTTCTCATTAGATAGTTTTTTAAATTTTTTATTATATATAGGCACCGGATTTATTCTCATTTTGATTGGTATTGTTGCATTTGCTTTTACAACAAAATTTTCAGAGTGGAAATTAATTAAAGAAGGCAATATGGCAGTTGCATTGAAGTTATGGGGAAAGGTGATTGGATTAGGCATCACCTTATATACAGTATGGTCATCGAGTGTTCATATACTGGATGCTTTTATTTGGGGGTTAATCGGAATTGCTACACAAGTAGTTGTGTATTTGATTATTGAATACGTGTTAACACCAAAAACAAGCTTGGAGAAAAAAGTTGAAGAAGGAAATACTGCAGTAGGCTTCAGTTTATTTGCAGTGGGCATTACGGTGGGGTTAATTATAGCAGGAAGTTTGTCATATTAAGAAAATATATTTGATAAAACTATAATAATACATTAAAGAGAGCATGTTTTTTATTTATGAAAAGACATGCTCTTTCTTTATTGAATGTTCACATCTGAGGCACATCGCCACTATGCTGTTTTCTTTTGTTTGGATACAGGAACAGATCGATTTAAAATACTATTGGCTATCATTCCAATCATGATAATGATCATACCGATTAAAGATAAACCAACAGGCCAGGAACCGTTTAATAAAAGGATTTCGCCAAGAACAGTAAATACCAATGTTCCAGCTTGTGTTGCCTCTACTGCCCCTAATAAAGAAAGGTTATTTTTCGCTAAGTCAGTAGCGAAGAAAAATGTCATTGTGGCGATAACACCTGAACATAATGCTAATAAGAAACCTTGCATGATTTGCCCAGATGTTGGTATGCCCGTTGTAGTCCAACCATAAATCGCTAATATGATACTGACAGGAAGGCTACCAATCGCCATGCCTAATACGCGTTGAAATGTATCTAAGCGGCCAGCAACAACTTCCATCATTTTTCTATTACCGAAAGGATATAAGAATGCGGCGATGACTACAGGGAGGAAGCCGTATAAAAATTGAGAAACAGTAATATCCCCAGCTTCTGTTAATTGCATACAAATGACACCTGTTAAAATAAATAAGGAAACGAGTAAGCTTCGCATAGGAATTTTACCGCGCACTCGTTTAACTTCTGACTTTGTCTCCAATGTAATAAAAAATAGCGGAGATAATAACAAACCAGCTAAAATGGTTATTTGCCATGTACCTGCTACGAGCCATGCAGGACTAAATACAGCAGCAAAACTTAATAAGGAATAAAATCCAACCCCGGCTATTGTACCGTAACCAAACCATGCCAAAGGATGTTTACGCATTTCTACCCATAGTGGACGAAGGTTTTTGCGAAATAGGACGATAAAGAATAAAATGGGTAAAGCGAATAAAAATCGGAAGGAAGCAGTCCAAGCCCAGCTTGTACCTGATACGTTCATAACTCGATTTATAATAAATGTAGCTGAAAAAAACGCAGATGATAAAATACCTAATAAGATAGCACGCATTTCGTTCGCTCCTTTCTGAATATATATTATAATATAATTATTAATACAAAAAGTAAACTATAATATACCGAAAGTGGGGTTTCATATGAAAGAACAAGAGGATATGCAAACAAAAGAAGTAATTATGCAAGTCGGTCAACTGTTACGACAAATAAGGAATGAACAGAAATTAAGTTTAGAAGAGTTAGCGAAAAAAACGGGTGTTAGTAAATTAACTCTAGGGAAAATTGAGAGAGGAGAAACGAATCCTACATTAGGCGTCATTTGGAAGATTACAAAAGGATTATCCATTCCGTTATCACGCCTTATGGTTATAGAAGATATAGTAAATGTTGCACGCTGTGGAGAAGGATTTACTATAGAAGAAAATCAAATGTGGCGATTAGAAACTATATTTCGTTACAAAAAAGAAACAGGATTGGAAATGCATCGTGCTTGTTTGCAACCGAATAGCATATATGAGGCAGAACCTCATCATGAAGGAGCTATCGAATTTGTAACAGTAATGAAAGGGAAAATTTCGATTCAAGTTGGACAAGAAATATATGAATTAAACGAATTTGATTCTATTCAATTTGAAGCAAATAGAAATCATAGCTATGAAAACACAGGAGATGAAGTTGCAGTTCTCCATTTAACAATGAAATATTTATCTTGAAATAAGTCATCATTCTAGTATATCTTCATTCATTTATATATTCGTCGCTGCGATTTTATGCGGGGGGCCAGTTACCCCCTCTGGAGCTGGAAGCGGTATTGGCAGAGCCAGCGGTGGACAGAATCAATCGTTCTAGTTGATGGTGGTTTAACTTTATATTTAAGAAAAATCCCGAATATGGAACGTTATTCGGGATTTTGTTTTTCTTATCTTGTCTTTTTAATTTATCCTAAAACCTTCTAAGCATGGGAGAAAAATTTTATACTTTTTCTCCACCATCTATACTTTTTTACGTAAAATCAAATACTTGTTTTATATTAACTTTCATCAAAAAGATTTTGCAACGGTATCCAATTACGCTTCAAACTAGTAATCTATTGTTTAGCACATAATGTGGCTAACACGGTTTTAGTTAAGATGTTTGTTCCGATTTCAAGGGCATCTATATTAAAGCTCATATTCGGATGATGGAGACCTGGCGCAAGGTTACAGCCTAGGCCAATCATCGTTGCTTTTAATTCTGGGTTCTTGATAGTGTAAAAATGAAAATCGTCTCCACCAGAGGTGATGAGTGTAGGCATGATATTTTGTTCGCCAATGACTTCTGCAATGCCTTTATGTGCAAAATGAATAGCTTCCTCGTTTTGAACAGCAGCAGGCATGGCTGTCACGATGTTATAATGAATGTTTGCACCCGTGGTTGTACGTACACCGTTTATGAGTTGTTTAAATTTTTGTACCAAATCCTCCATCGCTTCATTCGTTTGTGCACGCAAATCTAGTCCGAATTGTCCATTCCCAGGAATGATATTACGGCTGTCACCTCCAGCACGAATATAGGTCATTTTAATGGAATGTGGTATTTGTGGATCAATACGAATTTGATTTAACTGTTCATTGATCAGCGTCATAGCATCTATAGCGTTGACTGTTAAATGAGGGCGTGCCCCATGACTATCGTCTCCTTTTACCTGTCCATCGATCATTTGACCTGCGCCATGTATAATAACTGGTGAAGCTACACCTAATGGGATTTCTTGGATTGGTCGCAAGTGGATGCCATATAGATATTCCACATCCTGTATAACGCCTTTCTCAATCATTTTTAAAGCGCCATTGCCTTTTTCTTCTGCTGGTTGAAAAATGAGGCGTAGCGTGCCATTGAAATTTTCATGCTGCATACATTTTGCCACACCTATTACCATGCTCATATGGGCATCGTGACCACATGAGTGATTCGCTTTAAAACAGCCATCGACTTCCTGCCATAGTGCATCAATATCTGCGCGGACCGCTACTATAGGATGGCCTTGGCCAAGGTCTGCATAAAGCCCTGTACAATCATTAAAAGTAGTCACCTTATAGCCTAGCTCATGGAGAACGTCTTTCAAGTAATGTGTTGTATTCACCTCCTGCCAGCTTACCTCTGCATTTTCATGTAAGTAACGAAAATGTCGTAATAGTTCTTGCTTAATTTTCATGATGTAATCCCTCATTCCAAAATAGGTCTTTATAAGTAGTCTCATATTGTTGCTTTTGCTTTTCATATTGCTCTGGATAGTCTTGAATCATTTGATTCAAGATTGTATTCAATAACGAGGAAATGACAGGACCAGAGTCAATTGTAGACATATGTGACATCTTAGTAACAAATGTAGAATCAGCAATTTGAGTTATGGGAGCTATATCTGAATCTGTGATACCCACCACATAAACGCCACGTTCCTTTAATTCTTGTGTAATTTCAAGTGTATGTTTCATATAACGATTAAAAGAAAAGGTAACAACGACACTATTTTCATCTAAATTATTAATGTAAGAAAAATCATCCATATATAAATTTAAAATTCTACTATTTCCTCGTATTGTATTCAATGTGAAGCTAAACCAATGCGCAAAACCATAAGAGGCTCCACTTCCTAATACAACAATTTCCTTTGCAAGAGCAATCCGCTTAACTACCGTTTTAAAAACATCGGGGTCTATATTTTCAGCCGTTTTTTTTATATTGATTTGATCACGAATCATGACTTCCTCAATGCCTGTATGATTCGTTTGCTCTGTAAATGTTTGAGACAAACTCATCAAAGAATTTTTCAAATCAAAAATAGAATCCTGTACTTCATTTTGTAGATCAGTAAAACTCCCATAATTGATGGCATAAACAAATCGAATCACGCTTGTTTCGCTGACTCCAATCATATTAGCGATTTTCGTCGCGGAATTTGAAGCAAAAAGCTTTGGATTATCTTTTAAAAATAATGCAACCCGTTTTAATGTAGGGGATAAATCATCAAATTTTTCTTGTATTTTAGTCTCATATGCGTACAAGCTGATACCTCCGTTGAGTTTGAAGGAAACTCTTTTTTTTTCTGAAAAAATAAGCGTTTACTTTATTATATCATATTCACAATATATTTTATTTTCAATATTTTCAGAAAAATAATTGAATTTTTAAAAAATATTTGTTAGCTTAATATATGTTGAAGTATTCGCTTTAAATTATTTATAAATAAAGTGAATGCTTTTAGATCAAATATCACAAAGTCTTGGGGGGATCGACATGAAAAAAGCGAATTGGTTATTTTTAATGATTGTGGGTGTGCTTTTCGTGTTAGTAGCTTGTTCTTCAGATGATAGTGCTGGTGGTAAAGGAGCAGAAAGTAATAAAGATTATTCAGAATTACAGATAGCTTATAATGCTCAGCCGCCAACATTAGATCCATTGATGACAACTGCGGTAGCTACACGTGATGTAGCTCGTAATATTTATGAATCGTTAGTAACACTAGATAAAGATTCGAAGGTTGTGCCTATGTTGGCGGAATCAGTGGAAGAAAGTGAAGATGGAAAAGTAATTACATTTAAATTAAGACAAGGTGTTAAATTCCATAATGGTGATGAGTTAACTGCCGAAGATGTCGTGGCATCTATGCAACGCTGGATGACAACGACAGGTTTAGGCAAAACCTATTTTGCGGATGCAACATTTGAAAAAGTAGATGATACAACAGTGCGATTAGTCATGCCGAAGCGACTCTTTATTGCGCTCCATTTATTGGCAGATCCAAGTCAAATTGCAATTATTACAACGGAAGAAGCAAATGCTTCATCGGCTGCTGATGGCTTAACAGAATTTGTTGGAACAGGTCCATATAAATTCGTGGAGTGGAAAAATGACCAATATATTCATTTGGGGAAATTTAATGACTATGTAGCTGTGGATAGTCCAGCCAATGGATTATCAGGGAAAAAAGAGGCACATTATGAAAATATTTATTTTAATATTGTAACCGATGCTTCAACACGTTTTGCTGGCATTCAAACAGGGGAATACCAAGTAGCTAATGCGATCCCATTCGACAATGTGGCGCAATTAGAAACGTCTGATACTGTTAAAACTTCTATTAATCATAATGGATTTAATGCTGTTGTATTTAACAAGCGAGCGGGACTATTTGCCAAAAAGGAAGCGCGTCAAGCTGTAAATGCTGCGCTTGATCAAGAAGCAATTTTGAGAGCGGCGTTTTCGAGCCCAGAATTTTACGAATTAGAACATAATTTAATGATTAAAGATCAAACAGACTGGTATTCAGATGCAGGTAGAGATCAATACAATCAAAAAGATACTAACAAGGCAAAAGCTCTATTAAAACAAGCTGGCTATAATGGGGAAGAGATCGTTATTTTATCAACACGTGATTATGAAGACCATTACAATGCAGCCGTTGTAGTTCAACAACAATTAGAAAGTCTTGGCATGAAAGTGAAGCTTGATATTTATGATTGGCCAACTGTTCAACAGCGTCGTACAGATGAAAAGGCATATGATATTTTTATTACTGGTTTCCCAACAGAGCCTGTACCTAATAAATATGTGTTCTTGGATTCCAAAGGAGAATGGGCAGGTTGGACAAATAGCCCTAAAATTGATGATTTATTAGGAAAAATTGCAGGTGCTGCAACACAGGAAGAGGCGAAGGGTTATTACAGTGACTTAATGGTTGAAGTATATGATTATGTACCAATTATTAAATTTGGTAACAAAACGACAGTAACAGCATATGATACGTCCGTTGAGGGCTATGATTTCTTGCAAGGTATCATTTTATGGAATTTGAAGTAAATTCATTAGGGGGGAAGAGCTTGTGTTGAACTTTATACTGAAACGAATACTGTCACTTATACCTGTACTATTTGTTGTATCAGTTGTCGTCTTTTTATTAGTTCATATAACGCCTGGTGATCCAGCTTCAGTTATGCTAGGTCCTGAAGCCTCTCCTCAGGAGGTGGCTGAGCTTCAGAAGGAGCTTGGCCTCAACCGTCCTATTTTGGAACAATATGTGACTTGGGTAGGAGATATATTTAAGGGCGATTTAGGAACATCACTGTTTATGAAACAACCCGTATTAACAGCTTTTTTGGAGCATTTAGGTCCAACGTTTTCATTGGCTATTATGGCTCAGTTGTTTGCCATTGTGCTAGCTATTCCACTTGGTGTGCTTTCGGCTAAGTTTAGAGGATCAATATTAGATCAAACATTTATGGGCATTTCACTTGTTGGAATATCAGTTCCAAGCTTTCTACTCGGATTATTTTTAATTTTATTATTTGGAGTGGAGTTACGTTGGTTACCTGTTGCCGGCTATAAACCGTTAGAAGCAGGTTTAGATGTACATATCCGCTATTTAATTTTACCTGCCATTGCATTAGGTTCAATGCAGGCTGCTCTTATTGCCCGTATGACACGGTCTTCGATGCTGGATGTTTTATCGGCCAATTTCATTAAGACAGCACGTGCAAAAGGGGTAAAGGAATTTATTATTACAATGAAACATTCATTACGAAATGCATTTATTCCGATCTTAACGATTATCGGTCAAACCTTTGGAACTTTAGTAGCTGGTGCAGCTGTCGTTGAAACAGTATTTAATATCCCAGGCATTGGTCAATTGATTATTAACTCAGTAGAAAGACGTGACTTTGAAGTAATTCAAGGGGTTGTTTTGTTAATCGCAGTTAGCTACGTAACTATCAATTTAGTAATTGATTTACTATATGGTATTGTTGATCCACGTTTACGAGTTGGGAAGAGATAGGGGGGAGTAAATTGAGTCAAGAACATTCTATGAATGATCTGTCAATCATTAAGAAGCAGATGAAGCAAAAGCAACGAACTCTATTTAGGAAGAAGTTTTTTAGCAACAAATTGGCTTTGACAGGCACCATTATTATGACCGTGATAATTATGTTCGCGATTTTGACCCCGTTGATCATCTCGACTTCTCCCTATACATTGGATACGGCGAATCGATTATTACCACCAAGTGCTGAACACTTTTTTGGCACCGATAACTACGGTCGAGATTTATTTAGTCGTGTTATGTATGGGGCACGTGTTTCATTAGTCATTGGCTTTTCTGTCGCATTGTTAACTTCTATTTTCGGGACAATTGTTGGATTATACGCAGCTTATTTTAAAAAGCTTGATAGTTTATTGATGCGAACTTCTGACGGTCTAATGGCATTTCCAGCCATCCTACTTGCGATTGCGATTATGGCATCACTCGGTGCAAATTTGGCTAATGTGATTATCGCTTTAACGATTGTATTTACGCCACTTGTTGCAAGAACTATTCGCTCCTCTGCATTAATCGTGAAGGAGCAAACATATGTTGAGGCATTGCGGGCACAGGGTGCAAATAGTACGCGTATCATTTGGTCGAATATTTTTCCGAATGTCATTTCACCATTAATTGTTCAAGCTACTTTTATTTTTGCAGATGCCATTATTGTAGAGGCTGCACTTAGCTTTTTAGGAGCCGGGATTCCTGCGCCTGAACCGAGTTGGGGCAATTTGTTATATGATGGCAAAACGGTTATTTTCAATGCATGGTGGATGACAATATTCCCGGGTATTGCAATTATGTTAACGGTTTTAGGATTAAATCTATTTGGTGATGGATTGCGAGACTTGCTAGATCCGCATAATAAATCGAAGAAGTAGTAAGGGGGTGTTATTACGATGACAGATACTTTACTTGAAATTGAGCATTTAAAAGTTCATTTTGATACAGAGGAAAAGACAGTAACAGCTGTCGATGATGTTTCTTTCACTGTTAAAAAAGGAGAAATCGTTGGTGTAGTGGGAGAATCCGGCTGTGGTAAAAGTGTTACAGCGGAATCTATTTTACGACTTCTCGATGAGAAGCATACGAAATATGAGGGTGAAATTCGTCTCGAAGGTCAAAATTTATTAGCGAAATCTGCAAAAGAGATGCGAGAAATCCGTGGTAATGATATAGCTATGATTTTTCAAGATCCGATGAGTTCATTAAACCCAGTTTACACTGTGGGGGATCAAATTATGGAGGCTCTCCTCCTTCATCAAAATGTTTCAAAAGAACAGGCGCGCGTGAAAGCGATCGACATGCTGAAATTGACGGGTATTCCAGCACCGGAGAAACGGATTGATGAGTTTCCACATCAGCTTTCGGGGGGGATGCGTCAACGGGTCATGATTGCGATGGCACTTTGCTGTCAGCCTGCACTTTTAATTGCTGATGAACCAACAACAGCGTTAGATGTGACAACGCAATCACAAATTTTAGACTTAATAAAAGATTTAAAAGAGCAATTTAATATGGGGACGATAATGATTACGCATGATTTAGGAGTTGTGGCTGAAGTTTGTGAAAAAGTGGTTGTCATGTATTTGGGACAAGTTATTGAAGAAAGTGATGTATTTTCGATTTTTGATCAGCCTCTTCATCCATATACACAAGGCTTATTAAAATCAATTCCTACTATAGAAGGAAGTCGTGAGGAAAAGCTGTATGTGATTGAAGGAAAGGTGCCGACATTAAATCAAATACCTGCAGGTTGTCGTTTTGCTCCACGCTGTGAGTTCCAGACAGAAGAATGTCGCATATCTCAACCAACACTTGAAAGCTACGGAGACCGTAAAGTTAGATGTTGGCACTTTGAAGAAATTCAAGGGAAGCGGGAGGTGACAATTTATGGATAATAAAGAAACGATTTTACAAATAAAAAACTTAAAAACCTTCTTTCCTGTTAGTGGTGGTGTTGGAGGAGAAAAAAGATATGTCAAAGCAGTAAATAATGTGTCCTTTGAGCTTACTAAAGGAGAGACATATAGCTTAGTTGGAGAATCTGGTTGCGGAAAAAGTACTACAGGGCGTTCGATTTTGCGGCTCATTGAACCTACAGATGGCGAAATAATTTACCAAGGACAGACAATTAATAAGCTAAAACAAAAAGAAATGATGCAAATTCGTCGTGGTTTACAAATGGTGTTTCAAGATCCTTATTCATCTTTAAATCCACGTAAACGTATCGGAAGAATATTAGAAGAAACCTTGAAAATACACCATATTGGCACGAAGCAAGAGCGTACACAAAAAGTGATGGATATTTTAAATAAAGTAGGGTTCCAAAATGAACATTATTTTAGATTTCCACATGAATTTTCTGGTGGGCAGCGTCAGCGCATAGGATTAGCACGAGCGCTCATCATGAATCCAGATATTGTTATCTGTGATGAGCCTGTATCAGCATTAGATGTATCCATTCAATCACAAGTGCTAAATTTATTAGAAGATTTACAAAAAGAATTTAATTTAACATTATTGTTTATTTCTCATGACTTAAGTGTTGTACGCCATATTTCCAATCGAATTGGCGTAATGTACTTAGGTAAGCTAGTAGAAGAAACAACGACAGATGAAATTTTTAACAATCCAATGCATCCTTACACGAAAGCACTATTATCTGCAATTCCTGTGCCCAATCCACGAATTAAACGTGAAAAGATTAAGTTGCAAGGTGAAATCCCTTCTCCATTGGATCCACCGACAGGCTGTGTTTTCCAGACGAGATGCCCTTTTGCAATGGAAAAATGCAGGACGGTGGAGCCAGAGCTGTTCGAACATTCACCTGACCATAAAACGGCCTGCCATTTATATTACAAATAGGGAGTGTTGAGAAATGAAAATTGAAAAAATAATAGTCCGTAAAATGAAAATGACTATGAAAACACCATTTGAAACAAGTTTTATGACGCAGCAAGAACGCATCTTCTTAATTATTGAAGCGTATGGTGAGAAGCATGTTGGTTATGGAGAATGTGTAGTTTCCGCCTATCCTTATTATGGAGAAGAAACAGCTTCAACGGCATTCTCTATTATTGATGAATTTTTAATACCACTTGTTATTGGTCAGGAATTTAACCACCCAGATGAGGTAAATAAGAAATTTGCTCGTGTGCGACGTAATAATATGGCAAAATCTGCTGTGGAAGCGGCTATTTGGGATTTATATGCAAAAGAGCAGGGGATACCTTTAGCACAAGCACTTGGAGGAGAGAAAAAAGAAATTACAGTTGGCATTAGCATAGGCATTGAAGATGATACGAATGTATTGCTAGCAAGCATTGAAGCTTATTTAAAACAAGGATTTAAAAAAATTAAGATTAAAATTAAGCCCGGAAAAGATATCGAAGTACTGCGTACAATCCGTGAGCGCTTCGGTGATATTGCTTTAATGGCAGATGCCAATTCGGCCTACTCATTAGAAGATCTAGCATTATTTAAAGAGATGGATCAATTAAATTTATTGATGATTGAGCAACCGCTAGAGCATGATGATATTGTCGATCATCGAAAATTACAAAGCGAACTCAATACACCGATTTGCTTAGATGAAAGTATTCATTCATACGATGATGCTAGACGTGCAATTGAACTTGGTAGCTGCAAAGTGATTAATATAAAGGTAGGGCGTGTTGGAGGCTTATCTGAGGCTAAAAAGATTCATGATCTATGTGAGCAGCATCAAATCCCCGTATGGTGTGGGGGGATGCTGGAATCAGGGATTGGTCGTGCTCATAATATTGCGATTACAACACTGCCAAACTTTATCATACCTGGTGATACAGCACCGTCTGCCCGCTATTGGCATGAGGACATTATTGAGCCAGAAATTGTCATGGATGACCAAGGACATATCCAAGTTTCTGACCTACCTGGTATTGGGTATAATGTAGTGCAAGATAAACTAGAAAAATACACACTAGAAAAATATATTTACGAAGCATAATAAAAGCCTCCCAGCTATAAAGATGGGGGCTTTAGTAGATACACTAGACCCGAAAATTGTGAAGGTTAAAATAAGTTTTATGAGCAAAAGTTCTTCCTACAATCACTTCGTCCTAATAATCGACTCGATGCTCGCCAGAAGAAAAGCGAGTAGTCCGTATCGGAAACCAGCGTCTTGTAATAAATAAAATTGAATAAAAACTGCTAATCAGCGCACCTATTAGTCTGTATAATAGGTGCGTGATTTTTATAATTTAAATTTTTTAAGCTCTACAGACAATGTGTTTGTCAAGACTTGAAGTTCTGATACCTTTTCACTAATTTTCTGGAAGGATTGTAGTTGCTCTTGGGAAGAAGCAGATATTTCTTCTGTTCCCGCTGCGGTTTCTTCCGTAATAGCTGAAATGTTTTCAATGGCGCTGTTCATTTGCTGGCTCATTTCGCTTGTTTGCTCCATGTCCTCAGTAAGATGCTGTAACTGATCATTTATGTCTAACACATGAGTTGCGATCGCTTCAAATGACTTTTCTGTAACGGTCATCGATTGTAATTGTTCTTTTGACAGCTGATGTCCCTGCTCTGCCGTAGAAAGAATGAGCGTAATGCCATCTTGTATATGTGTAACCATAGAAGAGATGAAAGCCGTTGCTTTTTCGGTTTCATGAGATAGTTTTTTGACTTCCTTTGCCACAATTGCGAATCCTTTTCCAGCTTCCCCTGCACGTGCCGCTTCGATGGCAGCATTTAATGCTAAGAGATTTGTTTGATCTGCAATAGCATGGACTGCATTAGCAGCACCTTCAATTTCTGTTGTAAATTGAGAGAATTGAGTAACAGCCTCTTTGATGTTAATCGAAGTGGATGATATATCCTTCGCGATAGAGGATTGCTTTTCTAGTGAACTACGACCATTTTGAACGGCTGTAAGTGCCTGGTTGCCGTTTATTGCTGATTGTTCACTTGTCTGCTGAACAGTAGTAAATTGATCAGCCATCGTATTCATAAGGATAGCAGTTGATTGGATATCTTCTGAAATAGTGAGGCTGCCCTTCGCCAATTCGTCCGTTGATGTAGCAATTTGTTTATTGCCCTCGTTAACGGTTTCAATATAGCTTGTGACATCCTTTGTAAAGAGACCAACATTTTTTCCTACATTATCAATGGATTGTACCGTGCTTTTTAAGCTAACAATCATTTTGGAAAAGTTCTCAGTCAGTTGATCGATTTCATTTCGACTGCTTTTCTTATAGGATAGGGAAGAGGTGTCAATTGTCAAATTCCCTGCAGCCACCGCTTGTGCATAATCTACAATTTGGTTAATTGGATTTGTAATTCTTTTCGTTGCGACATACGAAAAAATGATAGTAGCAATAATTAAAAGGATACTTCCGATTATTGTTGTTGTAGTAATGAAAGAAATTTTTTGCTTTGCCAAATCATTCGTTTCTTTATACCATTCATTTGTTTCTTTTTTCAGTAGATACATATCGTTCAAAATACCGGCTATTCTTATTGCTTGTTTTTTTATCTCAGGACGATTGTGAGCAAGAAACCCTGCATCTGAAGCTTTTGCTAACTCGTCGTATTTACCCTCGATTTTTTTGATGATAGCCTTATGATCAGGTACTTTTGCAATCGTTGAGAGTTTTTCTAAATTTACTTTCGTTTCTTTTAAAATGGAAAGGGCTTCATTTTTATTGGCCTCACTAGCTAAATATGTGTAATTATTTAGTGATTGGCTCGCTACAACTAAACTTTGCTCAAGTTCTTTCACTGCCAGTAATAGCTCTGTATCATCTTCTGCAGTAGTTTGTATATCAAATGTTTGAACGATAATAAAGCCAATCATAGCCATTGCGAGGACAATGGGTATAAGTATGTTCATAAATAGTTTTTTTCGAAGTGTCACTGACTGTTCCCCTTTTCTGCAGTAACTTTTATTTTACCCGAGACAATATCTTCTTTCGCTTTTTCAATAGCAGTCTGTTGTTCAGGTGTAAGTTTAATATTACGTATATCCGCAAGTCCGACTCCGTTATCAGCTAAACCGAATGAAAACGATTTTTCAGAAATTTTCCCGTCCTCAACTAGTGTTTTAGCCATTTTAAAAACAGCTTGGTCGACATTTTTTAACATGGATGTTACGACAGTTTTTTCGGCTATGTAAAATTGATCAGTATCCACTCCCGCCGCATATATGCCCATTTCTTCAGCTTTTTTTATAGAGCCAAAGCCTGTGAATCCCGCTGCATGATAAATAAAATCTACACCGTTCTTTATGTAACGTTCTGCGATTGCGGCACCTGCCTCGGTATCATCAAAGTTTCCAGAGTACTCACTGACAATTTCGATTTTAGGATTAAAATATTGTGCTCCTTCGATAAAACCATTTTCGAAATGATGAATAACAGGAATATCTACACCACCAATAAATCCTATTTTTCCAGTTTTACTCGTCATTGCTGCAACCATTCCAAGTAAAAAGCTACCTTCCTGCTCTTTAAAGGTTATTGAAGTGATATTTGCAACATCTGATTGACCATCAATAAGGATGAATTGCTGATCAGGATATTTCTTCGCAATCTTTTCCAAAGCTTCCTGTACAGAGAAGCCAAGACCGATAATGACGTTATACTTTTCTGCGACAAGTTCCTCTAGCTTCTGTTCGTAATTGCCATCAGGCGCTTCTTTATAATCAAACAAAATACCTAGCTCATCTCGTGCTTTCTCAAGCCCTTTAAATGCTGAGTCATTAAACGATTCATCACCAAGACCTGCATCTGAGAGTAAGATCCCAATTTTATAGTCATCTTGCGCTTTTTCTGACGGAGTTGTTGAACAGCCTGCTACTATTAACAAAACTATTAAACAAAAGCCAATCATTAATTTTTTCAATATGAGTACCTCCCATTGTATGTATGATTTATTTCGGAAAAAAGTCGTTCTAAGTCAGATGTCAGACGAGGGTTTTTTTATTTTACCATTAAATACTATCAGATTTTTTACTATTTACTAGAGGGAAATGGGTTTAAATCATTCTCGAAATTTTCTAAGCACTGAGTATTTAGTTCGTTTATTAATGAATTTTTTCTATTTGTATAGTGAAAAAGGTAGGAGTATATTGTGAAATATTTATATATATTGCAAAATTAACCCTTATATTTGTCAATTGAAAAAGCCTTGCAAACATCCAAAGAGTTTGCGAGGCTTATCGTTTATATTAAACTGCACCAAATAATTTTAATACATTAATAATGATGATCCCTACAATGCCGAAGTCTGAATCACCAAATGTAGTTCCTTCGTAGCCGATATCTCCCATAAAGATCAGTAGAATCGCGGGGATAAAGCTAATAATTAGACCGTTGGCAAATGACCCTACCATAGAACCGACTCTACCACCAGTTGCATTACCGAATACTCCTGCAGCCGCACCTGTGAAGAAATGTGGAACAAGACCAGGTACAATCACTTTTAGCCCTATGAGGGGAAGAATAAACATAGACGCTAGGCCTGCTACAAAGCTAAACAGGAAGCCAATAATAACAGCATTTGGTGCGAACGGGAAAATGGTAGGACAGTCTAATGCAGGCTTAGTGTTTGGCACAAGTTTATCTGCAATCCCTTTAAAGGCAGGAATTATTTCGGCGATCAGCATCCGTACGCCAGCTAAAATGATATAGACACCAGCGGCAAAGGTAATAGCTTGAATAATGGCAAAGACGATAAAGTTTGAACCGCCAGATAATTGTGCCTCAATATAGGATTTACCTGCGAATAGGGCAACGATAATAAAAAATAGACTCATAGTTAAGGAAATAGCTACAGATGTATCTCGTAAAAAACCTAGAGATTTTGGGACTTTTATATCTTCCGTTGATTTGGCCTTGTTTCCAAAGAGCTTTCCAATTTTAGCAGATACATAATAGCCAACACTTCCAAAATGACCGACAGCAAAATCATCACTACCTGTTATTTGGCGAACAGTTGGTTGTAAAATGGCAGGGAATACGACCATACAAATACCAAGTAGAATAGAGCCAACGATGATAAGAGGTGTGCCACTCATTCCGCCGACTGACAGTGATGCTGCGATTAAACACGCCATAAATAATGTATGATGACCTGTTAAAAATATATATTTTAAAGGCGTAAATCGCGCAAATAAAATGTTCATAATCATACCGAAAACCATGATCATGGCAGTAGCTGTTCCGAAACTAGTTTGAGCGGCTGCTACAATCGCTTCATTGTTCGGGATAACTCCTTGGACATTAAATGCATGATCAAACATATTACTAAAGTGATTTAAAGAACCAATTAAAACGGTTGCACCTGCGCCAAGTATAACAAAGCCCATAATTGTTTTTAACGTACCAGAAAGAACGGTTGAAGCCGACTTTTTTTGGATTAATAAACCGACAAAAGCGAATAGGCCGACTAATATAGCTGGTGTTCCTAAAATGTCATTCATAATAACATCTAACATATTAACACCTCATCCTATCCAATTTTTCATTCGTCTTTTTAAAAAAGTTCAATCCCTCATAACAGCGGTTTTAGCTTTAATTTAATTTCAGAAATACTCATCATATTAACAATACTAACGATGTGACCTCTCTCTTCGGGTAATTGATTGACAATATCTTCTGCACCAATATAAATATCCGCTTTCTCTGCCTTGGCAGATGCTAAATCTGTATGAGTTACTTCTGCAACTTTTCCAAGTTCGGATAATGCTTTTTTTACATTCAGCTCCATGATAAAGCTACTGCCTAAGCCATTCCCGCACACTACTAAAATTTTCATCAAGATTACTCCTTTGCCACAATTTGTTGAATTTCCTTGATAATATCGTCTTTATGCTGGCAGGCGATGATGCTATCGATTTGATTTGGTTCTTGCAAAATCTTTGTTAAGTCAACTAATGCCTGCAGATGTGACGCATTATCGGTCGCCGCTAAGACAATAATTAAGAAAACAGGTTTTTTTGGTCCAAACAAAACAGGTTTTTGTAAGGTTAATAGGCTCATGGCTAGCGCGTTAACTCCTTCTGTGTGCCGTGCATGTGGAATCGCTACTTTTGGTGTAATGACTACATAAGGTCCGTGTTTTTCAATGGAATGAATCATTGCCTCAATATAGCGTTCTTCGATTTTATTGTGCTTTAATAGTGGACTAGCAGCTAAATGAATAGCTTCTTGCCAAGTATTTACAGAATTTGCGAGTTGTATAGTATCTTTTGTCAGTAACTCAGTTAGCAAGTACAACCCTCCCTTCATAGGGATAAACAATCCCCATTCCATGTTATTATTGTTGATTATGGAATTATGTCATAAGAGGATATATTTTTATTTGGCAAAATCATAAATTGAAACATTTGCTGCTTAGACACGATTTAGGAATAATAAGTCGAATCTTTCTATTAAAGTGTTAAATAGAGGAAGTTAAAGCCTCCGGACGCAATTATACCGAGGTATAATTGACTCAAAAGTCCAATATAAGTGAGCATCTACAAGTTATTTGAATGATGATGATCAACGTGGCAAAACGTCATTTGTAATAAAAAATATATTCATAAAATTTGCGACATCATTTTATTATTAGCGAACAAGCTACGATGTCCATAGCGTTTGCATGACTTATCACCCGTTTGAAGAAGTGAAGCGAAATATTTTTTGTTGGTGTGAAGTAGAATAGAAGGTAAATAAAAACAATGAAAGATTTGTTCTAACTTTTTCAATTTAGCTTACACTTACTATAGGACGAACTTAGTGTTGAACAAGGGAGGAAATGACATAGCGAAAAAAATGGGAATTGTCGCGCTACTTATATTCGGTGTTTATGTGCTGTGTATGTATTGGTATATATTCCACAGCGGTGGCGGTACAATACCGCGAGCGATGCAGGGGACAGCTGCAGATCCAGTGATGTTTATGTCTGAAAAAGAACTTTACTTAAGTGGTGAATATTCGAAAATACGGAACTTCCTATTCTTTGTTGCTACACCTTTAGAATGGTTAGTCTATTTCATAATTTTAATGATGGGCATATCACGTTATTTCGAAAAAGTTGCGACATCACAAACAAAATGGAAGCTGTTACAAAATGCAAGTTACTTATTCTTATTATCACTTTTACTATATGTTGTACTATTTCCACTCAATTATTATCGTTACAATTTAAGCAAAACCTACGGAATTAGTACACAGGGATTTTCGTCATGGATGCGGGATGGCATTATTGATTTTTGGGTCAACTTTGGCATGACTTTTATTATCGTGTCTGTCCTTTATTGGCTCATCAA
Organism: Lysinibacillus sp. NPDC097214; assembly: GCF_050277945.1. Lineage (NCBI taxonomy): Bacteria > Bacillati > Bacillota > Bacilli > Caryophanales > Bacillaceae > Lysinibacillus > Lysinibacillus sp. NPDC097214. The sequence continues at coordinate 607,178 of NZ_JBNNSS010000002.1, read as the reverse complement.
AAAAAGTGCCAAAAGATGGTGGCTTTATACATGGTTTCTAACGATTCCATTTACAATATTTGTGATGTTTATTCAACCCGTAGTTATTGATCCTTTATATAATGATTTTTATCCTCTCAAAAATAAAGAGCTAGAGGCGAAAATCTTGTCTATTGCTACACAGGCAAATATACCAGCAGAACATGTATATGAAGTCAATATGGCAGAAAAAACAAATGCTTTAAATGCCTATGTAACAGGTATCGGCAGTAATTCGAGAATTGTGCTATGGGATACAACGTTAAATCGTTTAACAGATAATGAAATATTATTTATTATGGCACATGAAATGGGACACTACGTTGAGAAGCATATTTACTTTGGTATTGCAGGGTATCTATTGTTGACATTGGTCGGATTATGGCTATCAGCGAAATGTTTGAGGTGGTTGATTGGACGTTACGGACAGGTATTAAAAATTAGAAAAATCGGTGATATAAGTTCTTATCCATTATTTTTGCTCATTACATCTGTTTTATTATTTGCTTCAAGTCCTCTGTCGAATTATATTTCAAGGTATCAGGAAACAAGAGCTGATCAATATGCGATATCAATTACGGGTGATCGAGAGTCCGCAATTACTGCATACCAAAAGCTAACGATTTCTGGTTTAAGTGAGGTAAATCCACAGTTACTCGTAAAGTGGTTCCGTTATACACATCCGCCAATGCTTGAACGTATTTATAAGGTTGCCGAGAATGTAGAAGAGAATAAAGAGGAGCCGTTAAAAGAAGTGCCGATAAAAGAGGAGCAGAAAAAAGAATATCAGAAGAAATAAATTTGTTGTTTAACTGCAATACTCCAGGTTTTTTGAACGAATAAGTTGGGTATTCTAAGAGAAAACTGTTCGTTAATGATAGGGGAATTGTTATGCGTAATATTGTCGTTATTACACTTTCATCGATATTAGTCGCCTTTGCCTACAATTTTTTGTTAATTCCACATGAGATTTTAAGTGGGGGATTAAGCGGGATTGCTATCATGCTTGGTATTATTACACCTTTAAATACAGGAGTTATAAATTTACTGTTGAATTTGCCCTTGCTTATTATAGGGGTTTTGAAGCTTGGGAAGCGATTTATTGGATATACCATTCTTTCAGTAGTTGTCTTGTCAGCGAGTTTGTATATTATTCCAATCCATAAAGCTACACAAGACCCTATTCTTGCCTCGTTATTTGGTGGTGTTATTGTGGGCCTAGGGATGGGCATGATTTTTCGTGCGGCAGGTTCTTCTGGAGGTTTTGATATTATAGCGATGCTGTTAAGTCGTAAACGAGATTTTCCACTAGGTACATTAATCTCTGCGATGAACGGTATCGTTGTAGCTATCTCCGGGTTCGTTTTTAGCTGGGATGCCGCATTACTGACGCTTGTATCGATTTACGCTACAGGGAAGGTTGTTGACACGATTCATACGAGTCATATTAAATTGACACTGATGATTATTACGAGCAAGGGTGAGGAAGTTAAACAGCAGCTACTGAAAAGGCTTCATCGAGGTGTAACTATTATGGATGCGAAGGGTGCTTATTCAGGGGAAGGACGAAAAGTTTTAATTACCGTCATTACGCGCTATCAGCTTGCTGAAGTAAAAGGTATGATAAAGGAAACAGATGCCAAAGCCTTTGTCAATATATTGCAAACTACCGAGGTCATTGGCATGTTTGATAGAGGTGTAAAGTAAAGGGTGTCCTGGATAAAGGGTTAAAAAACTGAGTGTCTTGCAAAAATAAATAATTATTCCTTCTACACACGTTTTTGATTATAATGAATATAATCGAACGTGTGTTTTTAATTTCTTTCAGCAGGTGATTGAACACCTGCTGAAAGAAGTTAAAGCCTCCGGCTGATGTCACGGAATCGGAAAGGAGTTCTTAGGGGATGTTAGCCTAAAATCATCGCATCCGTGCGATAACGGCTTACTGACCTGCATCGGTAAAAACGCCACGTCCTGTGGCATTACCGAAATGACCGACATCGTGTCGGCCCTCAGCAGGCCTAAGCACAAAGCCGATTCCGGACGCAATTATGCCGAGGCATAATTGATTTTTAGAGGGGAAGGGGTTAAATAATAATGAACAAAGAAACAATTCACACATATTGCCTAAAGCTTCGTGGAACAACATATGATTACAAAGAAGAATGGCATGCTGATCGCTATCATATTGGGGGTAAAATGTATGGGATGATGGGCGGCGATGCTACTGGAAGACCGGTACTTACTTTGAAATGTGAACCTAATCGAGCTGAAGAGTTGAGAGAAGCCTATGAAGGTATAATTCCAGGTTACTATATGAATAAAACACATTGGAATTCAATTTATATGGATGTAGATGATGTACCTATGGATTTAGTTGAAAAATTAATCAAACATTCTTATGAGCTAGTTTTCGGAAAGTTAACAAAAAAAGCTCAGCAGGAAATTCTTTTACAGGAAGAAATAAGATGAGAGAACTAGTAGGATGAATACTAGTGCGTCAATGTAAGTCCCACGCAAAGATGCAGGAGTAGAATTAGCGAAGAAATACTTAGGTCCAAGAGAAAACTGCTCGGGTCAGCAAGGAACTGCTCGGGTGCAAGGGAAAACTGCTCAGATCCAACTCGTATATGCCCTACCACGAAAGAAATACCCGAAAGTAGTGAATCCCCGCCGAAACGACACAATATAAGAAATTAAAAAAGAATCTGCAAGTTTCTCCAGCTTAATCGCGAAGAAAACAGATTCTTTTTTTAGCTCTATGCCTAGTTATACCCACGTTCACCAAATGGCTGAAGCTTGTCGAGCCATTTTTGTTCTAATTTTTCTAGCTCTTTTTTGGGATCGAAATAACCCTCTTCTTTTTTCTTTAAATATTCCACAACTTCAATATCAAAAGCGTCTTTGCCGAGTGCGTTGTAATCGGCTTGTAGCTCTTTATTAGTATGTGTATTTGTTTTTAACATAAACTGAAAGCCGTTTAAGCGTTTTAAATTATTGAAACTGCCAACAAACACTTTATCATTTTGTTTATTGGTCATTGTGAAAACACCAGCTTCGATTTTTATTTCTTTGTACATTTCCTTTAATTCTTTTTTATGGTCCATCGGAAATCCTTCTTTCTTATTTTTTTATCCAGTAAGTACTGCCATCCTCTTTTCGATCCATGAAGCCGTATTCGATTAAATAGCGACGTATTTGCACATAGTCCTCATATATCGGTTGGATTATTTCGTTTAATTCTTTTTCTGAATACTGTTTTGTTTCATCGAAAAGTTTTGTGATTGCACGGAGTATCACAATTTTATGTTTTTCACGTTTTGGGAAGCGGGCAAGCTCTTTGCCTATACCGTTTGGAAAGTACTTTTCAAGTAATTGCTGTTCTTCAGAAATCGTAATATTATAGCGATCGTCGACCATCGTAGCCGTTTTATGAATAGGTACAAAACTGTCTTCCTTTTCATTTTGTTCTTTTAATAGTTCCATCATTGCAAGAAACGTTTTCGCTTGACGTTCCTTTTCTTTAAGAGTAAAGCGATGGTGGCGTATCGTTGTTGCACTACCAATTTCCAACTCTTCTTTAATTTCTTGATCGGTTTTTCCCTCATAAAATAAGCGTAAAATATGACTTTGATGATCAGTTAGTCCTGTCATTTTTTTATGAAGGCCATTTAAATAATGAAATACTGATTGATGCGCTGCAGTAATATGATGTTGCATAAATTTTTCTGCCTCGTAGAGAACGCCCTCAAGTGGATAAATAATACCCTTTTCAATTTTTTTCCCGCAAAGCAAACAAGAGAAGTGTGTTGCTTCAGCATTGTAGCCCTTTTTTATGTCATGGATTGAAGCTTGCCAAAACAATTCATTTACATCCATTGAAAATCCTCCTAAAAAACAAACCATTTGTAATTTTGTTTGCTTATTTATTATTAAAATAACAAATTGTTTGAATAAAATCAATAAAAAACACATCGTTTTATAAACGATGTGTGAAAATGTTTATTTATTTTTCTTTTTAAAAATAATGATTGATAAGATCGCTAGCACAATAATTGTGACAAAAATAATGATAGAGCTAGTTGAGGTACTCAGTATATTTCCATGAAGGTCATAGACAATCCCATACATTATTTTATAATCTTCCACCTGTGAAGCAGGCGCACCTTCGAAAACCTTGGAAATTGAGCTCTCCATAAAGGCATTGCGTAATAGTAAAGTTGTATGGCTGATAGGGAAATACATAATAACATTTTGAGCAAAGCTTGGAAGTGCACCAACAGGTACATAAACACCACATAAGAAACCGAGTGCTGTACCGACGATTGTACTGAGAGTTGAAAATGAATGTTGGGTGTTAGCAAGTAACACTAGGAAGAGATTGAAAACACTGGCAAGTAACACAGATAAAAATAGTAAGCCTACTACTTTCATGAAATCCCCAAAGCTTAGTAGCTGACCGCCAGTTGATGCGATAAAAATTTCACAGCCAATAAGGGCGATAAAGGAAAAGATACAGCCAATGATAAAGGCATTTAATACATAGCTAAATTGGATGGTTGTTCGCGAGATGGGTGCTGTTAGAAAATCAGCTTGCGCTTTTGATTCAAGGTCCCTAACAGCAATGCTATACGCAGCAAGTGTAGAAGTAACAGCTATCATAGATAGTAAACCAGCGACAATCCATTCATTGACCATCGTTACCAAAGCTGGAGTAGCCTTTGTCACTGCTTCAATTGCACTTACTTGTGATTTTTGAAGAAATACTGCGTAAAGCACAATGACAATAATGACAGAAAGAAGCGAGTAGAAGACTTGTGTTTTATCACGTCTAAAAACCTTGTTATTTCGTTTTACTAAGCTAAATAATGCTTCCATTAAGCTGCGCCTCCCTCGGCCATAATATGAAGAAAGACATCATCCATCGTACCTTTGATGACTTCAAATGAAGCAATAAGCGACTCCGCTTTTTTTAATAGCGTTAAAGCATGAAGTGTCGAGTCGACTCGGATGGAGAAAATACCTAACTTTTCTGTATAGGAGATAGCATTTTCCTCGAGCCACTGTATCCCTTCTGAACTATTATGAAAAACAAGTGCCATTGAATCATAGGCGTATTTTGTTTTAAGTTCATCAGGTGTCCCTTCAGCAACAATTTCTCCTTCTTTTAAGACGATGACTTGATGAGCGACAGCCGCTTCTTCCATATAATGCGTTGTTAAAAAAACAGTCATGTTTGTTTCGAGCTGAAGTTGTTTAATGGCCTGCCAAACGAATTGACGCGTTTGTGGATCAAGTCCAGTTGTTGGTTCATCTAAAAACAATATTTTTGGTCGATGGATAAGGGCTCGAGCAATATCAGCACGCCTTTTTTGACCACCTGATAATGTTCCATATTTTCGCTTTTCTATATCTTCTAAATGCAAGTATGTTGAAACAAATTGATAATTATCGGTTAATTGTTTTTTTGATAAACCATATGTTTTACCACGATGAAGTATATTTTCCTGCACCGTTAATCGTTCATCTAGTAAACTTTGCTGAAATACGACACCAATGGATTTTCGAATTTCCGCATTGTCATTGCTTGCATCAAGTGTGTAACCATTAATGTTTACAGTACCGTTTGATTTTTTTAATAATGTACAAAGTATTTCAATGGTCGTTGATTTCCCGGCACCATTTGCACCTAAAAAGGCGAAGAGGGAACCTTGCTCAACCGTAAATGAAATACCTTTTACTGCCTGATGATCCCCATATTTCTTACATAGATTTTCAACTTGTATAGCAAAGGCCATATTGTTTTATTCCTTTCTTTTTTGAATGTGTTGATTGATTTTTGCAATATCATTTTTTTGGATAACATAAATAATGCACCAAGCAAAAAAGAAAATAATAGCTTCACTTATAAAAATAGACGTAATGCTTGAATGTTCAAACCAGCGCCCGAAATAGCCTGCAATCAACACACACAGCGTAACTGCAATTACATGTAAAATAAACTGAACAATAAAAGGTAAACGCTCAATGTCAAAGATCATGGATAGTAGACCTATTACAGCTCCAAGTATAGCGGCGATGATAATTTGTTCAAGTAACTCCGGCCCTGACATCACAGCGTTATTAGATACGACACTTAATGTTACTAAGATGTAGGAAGAGCTAAGTGATATGAGTATTCCAATAATCATCATGCGAATAAATTTCATATTATGAGTCCCTCCCAATCCCTAAGTGGTGTTTTAGTTCTTTTAAATATTTCCGGCTAACATGGACGGACACATCGTTTTCTAAAATCAGTTCTGTTGTACCGATTTTACCCATTTGAATAGAGGCAATTTTGTTAATATTGACGAGTGTCGATTTGCTGACTCTGGCAAAGTCTTTCGCTAATTGTGCTTCTAGCTCATATAATTTACGCTTCGTTTCGAATTCCTGTTCCTCCGTCTGCAAAAATACTTTTGCACCCTCTGCGTAAATGGAGTAAATATCTGAAATTTTTAGCATATGAATTTCCTGCTGAAAGTAGCCATCTAACATTGTCGTTTGTGAAGTTTGTAGTTGCTTCATCAGTCGTTCAATTTGCTCGTTATATTCCTTTGCATGTATATGAACCTCAGTTTCTTCTAGCTCACTATTGATTGTTAAATGAATTTTCATTGGAGGCCTCCTTTACATATCTCCGTTCGGAGAAACACTGAATCAGGTAATAATAATGTAGCATAGAAAATTTTGGCTTGGAGAAAATATTGGATAAGAGGTTAAATTTTGTAGATAACAGGTTCAATTCGAACGATATATGACTTTGAAAAAAAGTGATGAAGTAGAAAAATAGGCATGTTCACGGCATAATAGAATCATACAATCATGAGGGGTTGCTTCTATGTTTATTTTTGACAAGCACATGTTCATTACATTATGTATAGGGTTAACAGGTGCAATTTTATTTAATGTATTACATATTCCAATGCCGTGGTTTCTTGGAGCTATAGCGGCGGTGCTTATTATTCAGTTATCAACAAAAGTACAATTGAAATGGCATAAATATTTCCGTAATTTTGGATTAATTGTTGCGGGCTATTCCATTGGTTTTGCGTTTACGCCAGAAGCGGTACAGGATATTAAACAATTTATAGGAAGTATGATTGTTTTAAACGTATTATTTATTGTATTGTTTTTTGGTGTTAGTTATTTAGTTGCCAGACGTGCGGATTTAGATTTTGCGACAGCATTGACATGCTGTGTACCTGGTGGCATGTCACAGGTTGTTGCCTTTGCCGAGGAGCAGGGGGATATGGATATGGTCGTCATTACGTTCTTCCAAATATTACGGGTTCTTTTAATCGTCGGCTTTGTGCCATTAATGGTGTCAAGCTCTGGGGGAACTGGTGTAGTTGTCAATGGAGCGTATACATGGAGCTTAGTAGCTTTACTTGCTGTGTGTGGAGTAGCGGGGTGGCTGGCGCAAAAGGTGAAAATTCCGACAGGCTATATGCTTGGTCCCGTGTTTTTATTGATGGGTATCAATATAGCAGGGATTGATGTACCGAAATTGCCATTGTCACTACTTCATATTGCGCAACTAATGCTTGGAATTTACATCGGACTTTTATTGAAAAAAGACGATCTACATTTATCGAAGAAGCATGTGTTTTACGCATTTGTATCGGCGGGTATCTTTATTGGCGCAGCTTATGGCTTAACCTTTATTATGAAGAGTTTATACAGCCTTGATTTTAAAACAGGCTTTTTAAGTATCGTACCAGGCGGGCTTGATCAAATGGGGATTATTGCCGCTTCCGTACATGCAAATGTCACGATCGTCACAGCATTTCAGCTATTCCGCGTGCTGGTCGTATCCGTTTTCCTCGTACCGTTTGTGAAAGTGTTTGTGAAAAAAGTGAAAACCTAGAAATGTAGGTGTATTTCACTGTCTTTTAGTGAAAAATAAGAATATTAAATACTGTAGTTTCTCTGGATTTCATAGCTCGATACTTGTTAGAATTTCCATGGTTTGATTTTTTTGGAACTATAAAACTTATTGTAACGTCTTTAACTTCAAAGGGTGAAGGGAGAAGAACGTTGTTTAAATATGTGATACAACTAATTCTTGGTTTCTTGACATTACTGATGTCAACAGCTATCTCTTGGTATGAGGGAAGTGGAATCATAGATAATCCGTTTGAATGGAAGTATTCAACACCATTTTCTCAGTTATTTAATAATGAGATAATCAGTGGCCAGGATATTAACCAGCTTGATTACATTGTCTATGCGGCTAAATTTCAACCATTTTTCCCGACTATTATGACAGTAAGTGTTCTCTATATTTTTGCAGTACTTATTGTTTTCATTTACCAACTAAATCGTCAGCTGGCAATTATCTTGTCAGGAATTATAAGTTGTGTAGGTATTGTTAGTAGTGGTATATTTCTTAACTCTACAACCGATGGAGGGAATGTATTCTTTGGGATTACAGCTGTCGGTGCATTAATTTTTATATGTATTACAATAAGTTTATGGTACAAGAACAATACATCATTTAACTTACAGCCATAATAATTGATTATTGGAACATAAGCGTGCGAGCTCTAGTACATAAGTCTTTGTACTAGAGCTCGCACTTTTTCAATTTTATAGCTACTCATTTTAATAATGAATCAAATGAGGAAATGATCGTGTTAAAAGCATTTTGTGTAGGTAATGGGGCATAGCAGTACCGATAGCCTTAAAAGATATACCGTCATAAGGGGTATGACGAATAAAAAAGATTGCCCATTAGATATTACCCTATTGAACAATCCTTCGAACCGCAAAGCCCTTACCATACTTTCAAGCACGTGCTGCTTTAATTAATCAATTAAGGTCAGTAAATTGTTTGATCAGCAATAGCGTGGATACTATTTCTGAATAGCCTTCGCATTTTTACTGGCAATATGTTTCAGTGTGCTTGCGCTACTCGCCAATTCTTGCATATTAGCTGTGAAAATCGCTATTAATCCAAACTCATTTAGTTTGATTGACACCTTTTTATTATAAGATACACTAAAACACATATAAAAAGTATTAGTAATGGAATGGATTGGCAAAGTAAAAAGAGTAGAATTTGGTCAAGGAGTCCTCCTCCTTCTACTTCTTTTGCCATAAAACTCAAACCGAATGAAATTGGAGCAACTAAAGCATTAATTGCTAAACCGATACCGATGAGGAGAAATGACCAACCCTTTTTTCTAACTTTGACACATGCCATTACTATGAAAAAAGATGCAAATACTGCTCCGGAAATATTGTAAATTATAACTTCACACCTCTTTTCATATTAAATTATGTATATTTAAATTAATAATTCAAAGTATTTTTCATTATATATCATTTATCTATTATTATATAAAAAAATTACTATCGTTTTTTGTATCCATTGTTATAAAAATGATAATAATTTCATCCTGATTAAATATAGATTCTTTATCTACATTTTATTAAAAAGTACATCCGAAACAATTTTCTTACACCTCTGAAAATTTTCCATTTTCCAATTTATCGGAATTATGGTATTATAAAACTAACGATTATGAACGGAGGTGAAAAGGAATGAATAAAAACGCTACGAAAACATGTGTAAACGTAGATACAGCTATGTATTTTGCACGTGTGATTACTTTCGATTTTGCGAACAACGGGATAGGTCTGTCCATTTTTAAGCAAAATCAAATATCAAACGTAGCGGATTAACCATTCTTTTTCACAAACTAATGAGGAAAAGACTGCTTGTTAATCGAGCAGTCTTTTTTGTGTCTATAGATGTTTTTCGCACGTTTCAATGGAGGAAAAAACGATGCAAATTAAAGCTGAACAAATAGAAAAAATTATTGGTGGAAATGTTTTATTCGAAGGGCTTCAATTAGAAGTAAATACAGGGGAGCATGTTACCATTGTTGGCGTGAATGGCAGCGGGAAAACAACTTTATTACAGTTACTAGCTGGTTTGGATACACCGGATAAGGGGCGAATCATAAAAAGCAAGGAAGCGACAATTGGTTATTTACATCAAATTCCGCATTATCCCACGTTATCTGTGAAGGAAGTGCTGGAGGAAGCATTTGCTGAAATCTATGCAATAAAGGCAAAAATGACAAAGCTTGAGCAGGAAATGCAGTTAGCTGTAACAGAAAAGGTACTTCAGCAATATGGTCATGTACAGGAACAGTTTATGCTGCAGGGTGGCTATGAAATGGATGCGCAATTAGCGATGATTGCAAACGGCCTAGGTATTACACCATTACTTGAGCAGCCTTTTAGTAGTTTAAGTGGCGGGGAGAAAACAAAGGTGATGCTTGGGCAAATCCTGTTAAGTAACCCTTCTATTTTGCTATTAGATGAACCGACGAACCATTTAGATATGCAGGCAATAGAATGGCTAGAAAATTATGTCCGAAACTTTGCGGGAATTGTTATTGTAGTATCGCATGATCGCCAATTTATGAATCAGATGGCTCACAAAATAATTGAGATTGAGGATGGAGAGGCATTTACGTATATTGGCAATTACGATGCATTTGTAGCACAAAAAGAAGCTAAAGTAGAACAGCAGTTTGCTGAATACGAAGAACAGCAAAAGAAAATTAAAAAAATGCAGGAAACAATAAAACGTTTAAAGCAATGGGCAAATGAAGCGAATCCGCCAAATGCTGGCTTGCATCGACGTGCTAAAAGTATGGAAAAAGCACTGGCCCGTATAGAGCGTGTGAAGAAGCCTACTACGAAAAAGAAAATGAATTTAGCTTTAACAATGGCTGAGCGTAGTGGTAAAGAGGTTGTACAAATGAAGGGCATTAGCCATGCATTTGAAAAACCATTATTTAAGGAAAGTGATTTAGCGGTTTACTTCGAAGAACGACTGGCGATTGTGGGTGGCAATGGCAGTGGGAAATCAACGTTATTAAAAATGATGCTAGGTGAAGTAGAACCGAATGAAGGTGTTTGCAATGTCGGCAGCAGTGTTAAAATTGGCTACTTATCGCAACAGTTTGAACATAAAAATCCTGCCATTCGTTTAATAGATGCCTTCCGTGAGAGCGTCTCTGTGTCAGAGGCTGAAGCACGTCATATTCTTGCTCAGTTTTTATTTTATGGCTATGACGTCTTTAAAAAAGTGAAGGATTTAAGTGGCGGTGAGAAAATGCGCTTACGTCTAGCACAGTTAATGCATGAGGATATTAATTTATTGATGCTGGATGAGCCGACCAACCATTTAGACATTGAAGCGAGAGAGGTATTGGAGGATACACTGGAATCCTTTGAAGGGACTATTATTGGTGTTTCGCATGACCGTTATTTTTTACAAAAGATTTTTACAAAAGTTGCATGGATTGAGCATGAATCGATTCAAGTGTTTGAAGGTGATTATGAGTGGGCAAGACAAAAACGCTTAGAAATAGTAACAGAACCAGTAATAAAAGAAGCTCTTGAAAAGATCTACGTGACTAAAAAAGAGATACCCATTGAAGAACAAATTGAAAAGCTCGAAATGAAATTAAAGGAGTCTACACTTGCTAAGGAGCAACGTCATAAGCTTGAACAGCAGCTAGAAGATTTATATGAAAAATGGGTTGAAGGAGGAACAGAGCATGCATAAAATTGAGCATATCATGCAGCTAGATATTGATTATATTAAAAGTTTTAGTGAGATGGAAACATATAATGAAGGCGTATTTTTTTACAATAAGGAAATGCCAACCTATTACGACGCCAATCATGCACATATATGGAGGAAGATTACCGAGCCGGATATGTTTTTAAAGAAAATCAAGAATTTCTATCAGTCGAAATCACTTATCCCTAGATTGTATTTATACAATGTTGAGGAAAATCAGTCTTGTATAGAAGCATTAGAAATCCATGGCTTTCAATATGAATGTTTTACAGATGATGTACAGTGTTGGAATGGTGAATACGCGCAATTATCACATAATCCAACCATACAAATTGAACGTGTAACAGATGCCAATAAGGAGGAAGCATTAGCCGTAGAAATGAGTATTGCTACATTTGGGGAGCCTGCATTAATTGAAAAAGCCTTTGAACAAACCTATCATTCTCCGCATTTTACGTATTATTTATTAAGAGTGGATGGCAAAGCTTGCTGTACTGCCAATATTTTCATCTCAGGGAAACAAGGGAGAGTTGAGAGTGTAGCGACGATTGAAAGTTACCGAGGACGAGGTTTGATTGGGTATATTCTGCAGCATATTCAGCAAGAGTCAGTAAAGCAAGGGTTAGAGTATCTCTGGATCTTGCCAATCAATGAACAGGTTGCGAAGGTCTATGACAAGGCAAATTTCAAATCAATAGGTAAATTAAAATCAATTCATGCCTTTACTGAAGGAAAAAGCATTCATCAAATACGACAAGATGCCTAATTAGGATGAAAAATAAAAATGCTAGAATCTATTTTAGGATCACTTAGTGAATGTCTATAAGTGGTGCAAGGAAAGAGCTATTTTTGGGAGGAGACAATTTTGCTTATTTTAGACGTGAAATATGTTTGAAACTATGTGAAAACAAGCTAGTAAAGGATAAAGTGGTAAAATCGCCCGTTAAATAAATATAGCAATCCTGAATAGGAACGACTACTCGGAATTTTTGAATAATTGTTCGAAAGAAGGATTTTTAAACTTTAAAAGTTTTTTACTTGAAAAAATGGCGTATTCGATTTATTGTCTTTAGAGATACTTGTTTAATGGACTTGGAGGATATGGAATGCACGGAATTTATATACGCTATAATGTCTCAGAAGAAACCTCAGCAGCACAATGGCCAAAAAAAATGGATGCATTTGCGTATGTTCAACGAGGAAAGCCACAACAAGACAATGACAACTTGCTGTCGATGGAAGAGCTAAGAAGCCACGCCATTCGCTATATTAAAAGCTTAAAAGACAATGCAAGTGATCATTTAGTAGAACAGCGCAACGGTGAAATTGAGCACTTTGATCGACGCTATATAGAATCCTTAAAGCTAAAGGAAAGCATCGATTCACAGCTTATTAATCTAGAAGAAATTCGTTTACTTTTACAGTTAATGAATGTATTAAATTTATCACATGGTTTTGGAGAAAATGCTGGAAAGCTACTACGTCAAATTACCCCATATGCAAAAGAGGTAGAGCATCCAACTTTCCAGACTACTCGTGTTGAGCGACATTTTTATTCAGAATTAATAGAACAAATTGAAGCTGTATATGCACGAATTATGCGTCAACACAACCCATCAACGACTGAAATGCAGCAAGCAGAAAAGCTATGGACAGCAGTTTGTGAGCAAGCTATTGAAAAGGTAGAGTCACGAATTGAACGCTTGTCTTCTATCAAGTTAAAGCATGAGAAAAATTTACTAGAGTTTAATCAATTAAAACAGCAAAATATCGAGGCAAAGGAACGCCTGGATATTGCTGTCAATGATCTTGATGCTATTTTAAATGTATTAGAATCCTAAAGGCTTTGTTAATGGCTATATAATGCGGGTTGAGTGGGGGTAGCTATGAGCTAGCCCCACTTTTAGTCCTATTTTCAATAGCACGGAACTACCCATATATTTAGAAGGCAGTGAACAGCAAGGAACCATTAATCGCTAGGTGAAACAAATTGTATGGTCACAAGTTCTACGTCAAACATTTTAAGGTAGACTAACTTCATAACAAAATAGAACAGACATACTTCAATTAACCAAATGGCAATAGAAAGTATGTCTGTTTTTATGCAGATGAACTAGTGGAGGTGCCTATTATTAGAGCCCCGAAATCATGCAAATTGTCCCGGTTTTTATACCAGTAGGACCGTTAAACCCTGGGATTGTATCGATTACTGTTTCTGTTGCTATATCTATGACGGACACAGTATTGTCAAGTTGATTTGTGACATATGCAAGTGATTCATCCGGCAAGATGGTTACTTGGTCAGGTGATAACCCTACAGGGATTGTAGCAATCACCGTATTTGTAGCTGTATTTATGACAGATACAGTATTACCACCTTTATTGACAATGTAAACAAGTGTTCCATCAGGTGTAATAGCTGTTCCCACAGGTCCTGTTCCAACATTAATTACATCAACTACCGTATTTGTTGCAGTATTAATTACAGATACAGTGTTACTATTTTCATTTGTAACGTAAGCAAATTGTCCGTTCGGTGTGATAACGATTGATCTTGGGCGAATACCAATTCCCATTATATTAGTGATAGTAGCAACTACGGAATTTGTAGCAGTATTTATAACGGATACTGAATTTGAGTTTTCATTTGCAACGTAAGCAAACGCACTATTCGGAGTAAAAGCTATACCTTGAGGTTGAAGCCCAACTCCAATAGTAGCGGTTACGGTATTTGTAGCTGTACTTATGACAGATACAGAGTTAGCTCCAATTCCATGATTTGATACATAAACAAGTGTTCCATTTGGTGAAACCGCTACACCAAGAGGTTGAGATCCTACTGCCAATGGAATGGTAGTGACTACCCCATTTGTTGTAGTATCAAAAACCGTTACATTATCCGAGAAGAGAGCTGGAACATAACCAAACGCTCCATTTGGTGTAATCGCTACTTCTAGTGGAGCTGTTCCTACTGGAATAGTAGCGACTATTGTATTGGTCGCCGTATCAATTACTGATACCATATTATCAGGAGTAGCTAACTGACCAGCGTCTGTAACGTACACTAAAAAATGACACGGTGGTGGAATTGGTGGTTCAGGTATAAATGGTGGCTTACAACGACAAGGAGGACAAAAACCGCAATCATGACAACGACAACTTGGATTTGATTTAAACTTGAACTTGATCCTTTGAAAATTTTTATGTTCGTTCCCCACGATACACACCCTTTCTATTATATATTGACACTATATGCAAACAGATTTATGTTGCTTGTACGTTTTACCTAAACCAAATACTTTTGTGTCGAATGGTCGGGTATTTGAGTTGGTGAGCATTGTTTGACTCTCAAATTACAGGGTTCTTTAACCACATTAAATATACTAGAATATAGTAAAGCATGCCTGCCGATAGGAGCTTCTAAATAAAGCCCCATCAGTGACATGCTTTTTTATTCGTAAAAACGCCACGTCCTATGGCATTACTGAAATGATTGATATCATGTTGGTCCTCATTTATCTGAGGTATATTTGATAAACCTATCATTCAAAATTAAGAAAATATGAAAAATTACGAAACTTTCTGTGGGTTGTATCCGTATAGTAGGTAATACAATGAAAAGGGGTGAACAACTTGACGCTATTTGGCTATTCACTCGAACAGATCTTTTTAGTGGTATTAATTTTCGGTGGTCTTGCAACTCTTTTAATTATGTTTTTTGGTGATGCTGTCGAGGGCATTGGAGAGGGGTTACCGATTTTTAATCCGAGTGTCATTCTATCTTTCATTACGTTGATGTCAGCAACAGGGTTTATTTTAGAAAAATTATCCTTCTTCCCTAGCGTTTGGAACATTGTTGCTGCTTGTATCATCGGAGCTATTTTAAGTGCATTATTTTATTTATTTGTTCTTGTTCCGCTACGATCGGCTGATGTTTCTTTAGCTTATACGGAAGAATCGCTTGGTGGCCAGTTGGGAAAGGTCATTATCCCAATCCCGATAGATGGTTTTGGAGAGGTAGTAATTGAAACGACTAGCGGAATGATTTCGAAGCGAGCAACAGGTTTTGACAATGAGGCTATCGATTACGATACGACGGTACTTGTTGTTGAAGTGAAGGAAGGAACACTTTTTGTGAGATCTTATGATAAAAAATTTTCCTAAAGGAGCGATATAAATATGTCAATGGAGATTTTAATTGTTATAGGGATTGTAGCCTTTGTTTTAATTGCACTAGTTGCACTGTATGTGACAAAGTATCGTACAGCGGGTCCTGATGAAGCACTGATTGTGACAGGTAGCTATCTTGGCTCAAAAAATGTACATAAAGATGAGTCAGGAAATCGGATAAAAATTATCCGTGGTGGCGGTACATTCGTATACCCAATTTTCCAGCAAGCACGGCCATTAAGCTTATTATCTAGTAAGCTTGATGTGACTACACCTGAGGTTTATACGGAACAAGGTGTACCGGTAATGGCTGATGGAACAGCTATCATTAAAATTGGTGGCTCTATTTCTGAAATTGCAACGGCAGCAGAACAGTTTTTAGGGAAGCAAAAGGATGAGCGTGAAAATGAGGCGCGCGAAGTGTTAGAAGGTCATTTACGTTCAATTTTAGGTTCGATGACGGTTGAGGAAATTTATAAAAACCGTGATAAATTTTCTCAGGAAGTGCAACGTGTTGCATCCCTGGACTTGGCGAAGATGGGTCTAATAATCGTTTCCTTTACGATTAAAGACGTGCGCGATAAAAATGGCTACTTAGACTCGCTTGGTAAACCACGTATTGCACAAGTAAAACGTGATGCGGATATTGCTACTGCAGATGCTGAAAAGGAAACACGTATTAAACGTGCTGAAGCATCGAAAGAAGCACAAAAAGCAGAGTTAGAACGTGCGACAGAAATTGCAGAAGCGGAAAAGGATAATCAATTAAAAGTAGCTGATTATCGCCGTGAGCAGGATATTGCAAAAGCTCGTGCAGACCAAGCATATGAACTTGAAACGGCTCGTGCAAAACAAGAAGTAACAGAACAGGAAATGCAAATTCGCATTATCGAACGTCAAAAGCAAATTGAATTAGAAGAAAAAGAGATTTTACGTCGTGAGAAGCAATATGATTCAGAAGTTAAGAAAAAGGCTGACGCTGATCGTTACGCTATCGAACAAAATGCAGCTGCGGCTAAAATGCGTGAACTAGCACAGGCAGATGCGGAGAAATACCGTATCGAATCATTAGCGCAAGCCGAAGCAGAGAAAATTCGCTTGGACGGTCTTGCGAAAGCGGATGCTGAGCGTGCAAAAGGGGAAACGGATGCTGATATTATTCGTCTTCGCGGTCTAGCAGAAGCTGAAGCAAAACGTAAAATTGCGGAAGCTTTCGAATACTATGGTCAAGCAGCTGTTCTTGATATGATTGTACGTATGATGCCTGAATATGCGAAAGAGCTTGCGAGTCCGCTTGGCAATATTGATAAGATTACTGTTGTTGATACTGGCAGTGGGGAAGGAAGCGGCGGTGCCAATAAAGTAACTGCCTACGCAACTAATTTAATGTCAACATTACAGGAATCGTTGAAGGAAACTTCAGGGATTGACGTTAAAGAACTAATTGAAAGCTATGCAGGGAAGCATACATTGCGTCCTGAGCTAGAGCAAATAGCAGTAGGCTTAGGAAAGCAAGCGCAAGCTACAGCTCATGAAACGCAAGAAGAGATAAAAGAAACAGTTGAACAAAAATAAAATTTTAGCCGCCTGATATTTGTAATATCGGGCGGCTATTTTTTGAGAAGCTTTTATTTTTCTTTAATTTGTTTCCACTCACTAGCGAGCATACCGTAAGCAACATGGTCGACATAATGATCATAAAGCCATTCTGCCGCACGGATCGTTCCCTCTTTTGTAAAGCCTAGACGCTCAGGGATGGCACGGCTTTTTGTGTTGCCCTCAGCAGCGCGAATTTCCACCTTATTGAGCTGTAAATCCCCAAATGCATATTGTAATAACGCCTGTACGGTCTTTGTCATAATACCATGTCCTTGAGCTCCTTCACTGAGCCAATAGCCAATCGCTGCAATTTTATTGCTATGATTAATCGTATTAAATCCAGCAATGCCTACTATTTCATTTCGAAAAATGATGACAAGTGAGAGGCTACTTTTAGCTTCTTGTCCTTTTATACAGCCTTCTATATATGCCGTTGTATCGGCTACTTCCTTTGTAAAATCCAGCCACGGCAACCATTCACGTAAAGATGCTCGTGATACATCAGTTAAGGTAAAAACAGCATTTGCATCTTCTAATTCGATAGTACGTAAGGATAGTTCAGGATTAATTGTAATTTGCATTGTTTTTCACCTCTTTATTATTTTAAGGCATCGTGCATAAAGCCCTTCATTTCATGACTAAGAACTGTTAACTCCTCAATAATTTCACTGAAATCTTGAACGAGTTGAGCCTGTTCATTTGTAGCGTCATTGATTTGCCCCATATTTTGCTTCAGGTTGTCAAGGTTTCTATTTATATTTCGAAGGGATGATTCAATGTTTTCAGTGGCGCTGGATGTTTCGAAAGAGAGCTTTCTAACTTCCTGCGCTACGATGTTAAAGCCAGCGCCATGCTGCCCCGCACGGGCTGCCTCAATAGATGCATTTAAGCCGAGTAAATTTGTTTGGCGAGAAATGCTTTTTATTAAATCTGTTACTTCATTTGTCTTCTCAGAATCTTCAAGTGCGTGCTGTGCTTGTTTGTTAATTTCCTCACTAGTTGCTGATAATTCCTCTGAATGTGAGGCAATAGTATGTACTTTGTCCTGTAGGCTGTTTACAATGCTATCCATTGTGCCTATATATTCCTCGAGTTTAAGTTCATTGTCGATTGGCAGTCCAAATGCTAGGGCTCCTACGACTTTGCCATTTTCACGGATTGGAAATGAAAAAGCATTGATGGCCACTCCGTATACATCCTCTGGTATAACGACATCAGCATTTTTTCCATTGAAGGCAATGAAAACATTTTGGTCATTAGCATTTACCTTTTGTCCATTTAGATAGCCTGAATCTACACGGTTGCCAGCTAAATAATTTACAACTGTTTCACTTTCCTTCTCAATGACAGCCACGATTGCTTCTTCCTTTAATGCAAGGTGGATATAGGGTGCTGAAAGAGCCAAAGCTTCAATAATCTTCATAAAAATTCCTCCAAGTCTATGCAACGAAAATAGGTTTAGTCATCGGAGCTCATATTGCAAAGATTGCTAGATGATTACTTTCACTGTAACACAATATTTGCCAATTCAAAATAGATATTTATTTGAAGATATGTAATTGCAGTCACGGGAAGATTATCAAATAAATAATGCATTCAACAATAAAAACAGTAGCTTCATCACCAATTGTTGTGGATGACATTTGTTAAAACGTATGCCATATAGATAGGTTGATCTTCGTTACGACTGGGCGACTCCTTGGGGATTAGCAATAGAGGATCGAAGGCTAAAAGCATCACATCCTGTGATAACGCCTTCGTGACCAACATCGTGTTGGCCCGAGACCTTGGAGCGCAAGTGAAGCGGCTCATCGGATGCCCCCAGGAAAGCGCCTAGTCGGAACGGAAGTCAACAACACGTTATGGCAATGATTCAAACTGCGGCAAATTTGTCTATTTTTTGACAAACAATCGTGAGTTTTGAAGATTATTGTATTAGAATAATAGTAGCATTGGAAGTACGTTAAGGAGAGAGAGAAATGGATTACATTCAAAAGGGTACTAAGGCATTCCATAAGGCAAACTGGGCTTTATTTTTAGCGGGCTTTATTACCTTCGCCAACTTATATGTAACACAGCCATTATTACCAACATTTGCGAAGGAATTTCATGTATCACCAGCAGTTGCGAGTTTAACACTTTCTGTGACAACCTTTGCGTTATCGATCAGTATGATTATTGTTGGCTCATTATCAGAGGCATGGGGCAGGAAATCTTTGATGACCATTTCTATTTTTGCGGCATCTATTATTACGCTTGCTCTTGCTTTTTCTCCTAATTTTGAAACAATCTTAGTGTTACGTATTATACAGGGCGTTGTTTTTGCAGGATTGCCAGCAATTGCGATGGCTTATTTAGGGGAGGAAGTGGATCCATCTAGTTTAGGTATTGCAATGGGCTTATATATAAGTGGGAATTCGGTAGGTGGGCTTAGTGGTCGAGTTATTATAGGCACATTAACGGATCTTTACAATTGGCAGGTGGGGATGATTGTACTTGGTGTCATCAGTATTATGATTAGTGTGTTATTTATATGGATGCTTCCTAACTCCAAGCATTTTATAGCTCGTCCATTACAGGTGAAATCATTGGCGACATCTCTTTTACAACATTTAAAGGACCCATCCATGCTTTGTCTTTTTGGTATTGGCTTTGTATTAATGGGGAGCTTTGTAACTCTTTATAACTACATTGGCTTTAAATTGATGGCGCCACCTTATAATTTAAGTGCTACGATTGTTGGTTGGATTTTTGTGATTTACTTAGTGGGTACTTTTAGCTCTGCTTGGTTCGGTAGTCTAGCTGATCGATATGGCCGTCAAAAGATGCTGTTATTGTCCATTGCCATCATGTTTACAGGGGCAATTTTCACATTAATTGAGTTACTTAGTTTGAAAATTTTAGGAATTACAATTTTTACATTTGGCTTTTTTGCGGCACACTCGATTGCCAGTGGCTGGGTTAGTAAACGAGCCACTCATGATAAAGCGCAGGCTTCTTCTCTCTATTTATTTTTCTATTATTTTGGTTCAAGTGTTGGAGGAACGGTAGGAGGGGTATTCTGGATGCATTACGGCTGGGCAGGCGTTATTGGTATGATTACTGTATTTTTAGTCGTAGCATGCTTGCTATCTTTTTTATTAAAGGGAGTTATTGCTAAACAACGCATTGTAACAGGACACTAGAAATTTATCAATTTTGGTAGTTTTATATTTTATGTAACTATAACAACTTCATCAGCTATTATATAAAAATGATTTGTCGTAAACTATCTGATAGTATAATGAGTAGACTGGTTATAAAGAGGAGTTGAAAGAATATGTTTGCACGTAATAAAGGATTTTCTTTGGTCTTTGCTTTGCTGGCGGTAGTTTTAGTTTTGACAGCTTGTGGAGCCGCTAAAGAAAGTGAGCAATCGGAGGGAAATACTACAAAGAAATCGGAAGAAAATGCGGATTATTCATCAAAAGTGAAGGAAAATCCAATTGTGACGATTACGATGAACGATGATAAAAAAATCGTCATCGAATTAGAGCCTTCTACAGCACCGAATACGGTAGCTAATTTTATTTCCTTAGCTAAAAAAGGTTTTTATGATGGTCTTATTTTCCATCGAGTTATTCCTGATTTTATGATTCAAGGTGGAGATCCATCGGGTAATGGTACGGGTGGACCAGACTACTCGATAGAAGGTGAGTTTTCATCAAATGATTTTAAAAATGATTTGAAGCATGAACGCGGTGTTATTTCAATGGCTCGTTCAAATGATCCGAATTCTGCGGGATCTCAATTTTTCATTATGGTAAAGGATACATCGCAGCTTGATGGCGAATATGCTGCCTTTGGGAAAGTAATCGAGGGGATGGAAACAGTAGATGCTATCGCTGCTGCTGAACGAGATGGTGCAGATAAACCATTAAAAGATCAGCAAATGAAAAAGGTAGAAGTAGATACAAAGGGCTTTGATTATCCGGCTCCAAAGGTACTAAAATAACAGATTTGTAAATCCGAAACAAAAAAGCATGAGAGATCAATTTTGATCTTCCATGCTTCTTTACATTTAACCCATAATATTGTAGCCTGCGTCGATGTAAATCGTTTCGCCTGTTACACCGCGAGATAAGTGAGAAAGCATCACGATTGTCATGTCTGCCACTTCATCTTGTTGAACATTACGTTTTAATGGAGCTGTTTCTTCGATTTTGTGTAAAATTGTATTGAAAGAAGGAACACCTTTTGCAGCAAGTGTGCGAATCGCTCCAGCTGAGATCGCATTAACGCGAATATTATCTTTACCAATATCTGCAGCAAGATAGCGCATAGATGCCTCTAATGCAGCTTTTGCTACACCCATAACATTGTAGCCATCAAGAACACGCTCTGCTCCTAAGTAGCTCATTGTTACGATAGAACCACCTTCAGTCATATATGGATGTGCGGCCTTTGTTGCTGAAATAAGCGAATAGGCACTTGTATCTTGTGCAAACGCATAGCCATCACGAGTTGTATTTAAGAAGCGATTGTGTAAATCTTCTGCATTAGCAAACGCTACTGAGTGCACGATACCATGGATAACGCCTACTTTTGTACCGATTTCATCGAAAGCAGCTTTTGTGCTTTCGTCGCTGTTAACATCACATTGTACGATTAGTGAATCGGATTGTCCGATTTTCTCTAATTGCATTTGTAATTTTTTTAATGAACGTTCTTGACGATATGTGAAAATAACATTTGCACCTACGTCAAATAAACGTTTTGCGATACCCCAAGCAATACTTCGATCGTTTGCCACGCCCATTACGACAATATTCTTATCTTTTAATTGTAATAAATTATCCATCATCTAATAAGAACCCCTTTATGAAATAATATCTGTTATTAGTACCAACTACTAAAATCTTATCATACATAAAAAATGGTTGCAATAACAAGATGAAAAGAGTGAACAACTTTACGTTGAAAAGTACAAAAAAAGTCTCTGCTATAGGATGTTAGAGACGAATTTGGTAGATGTTATTTTTTGCAGCAAGATTTTTAAATTAATAAACATGGTATAAGAATTTGTTACTAAGTGATTCGTATGTAGAAAATTGGCTCATCGCCAAAAGTTGTGAGTGACATTTGTTAAAACATATGCCAAGTATTAGTTGATCTTCGTTACGACTGGGCGACTCCTTGGGGATTAGCAATAGGGGAACGAAGGCTAAAAGCATCACGTCCTGTGATAATGCCTTCGTGACCAACATCCTGTTGCCCCGACGCCCCCAGGAAGCTTTGCTCTGTGCGAAAGCGAAGCGGCAGCAAATGTTTTATCTGTGCGAAAGCGTAGCGACAGCAACAACAAAGCGCCCAGTCGGAACGGAAAACAACCACACGTTATGGTGATGAGCCAGAAAATTAACATGCAATCTAATTTTGGTGTTTGTAACGAGGGAAAAAAATAAAGGCACCCAGTTAAGGATGCCTTTAAAGATACTTAAAATTATTCGAATTTTAAAGAATCGCCATCGAAAGTTTCGTCTGCTACTTTGATTGAGTCAGTAGGGCATCCTTCGAAAGCATCTTGCATGTCTTCTAGTAGATCTTCTGGAACTTCAGCTGTTCCCATGTTATCATCTAAAATAACGAAGGCAATACCTTCATCATCATAATCATAAATATCTGGTGCAGCGGCTCCGCAAGCGCCACAAGCGATGCATGTATCTTTATCAACAATTGTGTATTTAGCCATTTTTTTTTCTCTCCTTTTAAATGTTCCTACAAAGCTTCATACTCATTTTAAAGATGTTTATCTTACTTTTCAACATAAATACTATTAAATTGGAGGAATTTGCGTCTATGTTTCATCAAATTTTATTGCAAATCTTTCAAAAACTAAATAACGAACGAACTATTTCAGCTGCTTATCATGTACTAAGAGGAAAGCGCTCAGGTCAGACTATTCAAGACATTGGCCTATTTCAGTTACATAATTATTTCGGGCTATTACCTAAGTTACCTCGGAAGACATTTGATGAAGCCGTAACTTCATTTTTGCAGTATAGTTGGTTAATAATGCAAGAATCTGGTCACTATTCCATGAAAGAGCTAGGTTTACAGCGAGCAGAGCAGTCGCCTGACTTTTTATTTGACGGATGGCACTATAGGGGAAATGAGCATGTATTTTTTGCAAGGTTCTCGTTAATTGTTCAAAGTTTATCTTATCAAAATGATGGGATTCGTTCATTTTCTCCTATTAGTAGAGATACGAATATTCAGTCCTGGGTTCGATCATTTTTATTCGAGCATCACTATCAAGATGGGCATTTACAGCAACAATTATTGGAGGAATGTGAACAGTTGCTTTCTGTGTTACCAGTGTCAGATGCCAGCAAGCAGCTCGTCCTCTATCGGTTGAGCGGTCATAGTTTACCAGGATGGACGTGGCAGCAGCTTGCTAGTCAACGTCAGGAAACAGTTTTAGATTGTCAATTAGCGTTTATAGAATTGCTACATACTTTATTAAATGAAGTTCATCAGACAAATGATTATCCGCTGCTTGGTAAAATGGCAGAGGGGTTAAGAGTAAAAGCATTATTAACCGATTCAGCGCAGCAAACAGCACATTTATATGAGCAGGGCTATTCAATTGAACAAATTGTGCAAATAAGGAAATTAAAACAAAGTACAATTGAGGATCATTTGGTAGAATTAGCCATGAATGAACCGAACTTTTCGATTGGTCCATTCGTCTCTTATGAAGAAGCGGAAAAAGTTTGGCAGGCATCGAAATACTATCAAACTAAAAAATTGAAAACATTGCATGAGGTAGTTGAAGGTATGAGTTATTTCCAGTTAAGGCTTGTCCTCGCGAAAGGGGAAGTATAAATGGAACTTGAACAAACGTTAGCAAAGTATTTTGGCTATACAACATTTCGTCCAGGTCAAAAAGAGGTCATCGAAGCAATTATGGAGGAAAAAGATGTTATTGCTTTATTACCAACTGGAATGGGGAAATCACTTTGTTACCAGCTACCAGGATATATCTTACAGAAGCCGGTTTTAATTGTTTCTCCTTTGCTATCTCTCATGCAGGATCAGGTAGAGGAGCTAAAACGCTTTGGTGAAAAGAGGGTAGTTGCCTTAAATTCTTTTTTAACAATAAGTGAAAAACGCTATGTGTTACATTTTTTAGAGCAGTTTCGCTTTATCTTTACGTCACCAGAGATGCTTTTACAGCAACAGGTTCAAGACAAGCTTTCACAAATGCAGCTTGGTCTTATCGTTGTGGACGAGGCACATTGTATTTCACAGTGGGGCTTTGATTTTAGACCAGATTATTTACGAATTAGACAATGGTTTTCACAAGTAAATCGTCCACCGGTTTTAGCTTTATCAGCGACTGCGACGAATAAAGTAGTCAATGATATACGAGATACATTGTCGCTAGATACACCGTTTGAGTTTTTGTACAATGTGGATCGGCCTAATATTCATCTTGGGCGTGTTGTATTTGAGGATAGGGCAGATAAAGCACATTGGATTATGCAGCATGTTAAGGAGACCGCAGGACCGGGTATATTATATATGTCTTCGCGGAAGCGTGCTGAACAATATAGTGAGGCGCTTATACAGGCAGGTATCCGAGCAGCAGCTTATCATGCAGGCTATGGTGCTGAGGACCGTCAGTTTATTCAGCAACAGTTTATTGACGGGGAACTCGACTGGATTGTGGCAACGAATGCTTTTGGAATGGGTATCAATAAGTCAGATATTCGTCAGGTCATCCACGAAACGATGCCTTCTAATGTAGAAAATTACATGCAGGAAATTGGCCGTGCAGGGCGTGATGGTCAATCAGCGCTCGCCATTTTACTATATAGTGATGGTGACGAGGAACTTGCGAAATTTGTTGTAACAGGCGATTTGCCAACAGCTGGTCATGTGGATCGTTATCAAGAACTACTAAATCAACAAGTACACCCTTCACAAATGTTGAAAAATGGAGAGCTGAGTGAGACCGCTTTTCGTGTGCTTGATTACTGGCTGCAACAAGAAACGATGGAACAAGTTAAAGTGCGTTTAAATCATTTGGCACTGGAAAAATATCGTGCTGTCGATAAAATGCATATAATTACCCAGACAAAAGACTGTATTCGGACACAGCTAGTCGGGTATTTTGGGCAAAAATTGCTGAAAAAACCAGAAAACTGTTGTGAAAATTGTGGAATCCATTATGATGAAATCAATAAGATACGCTTGACGGTAGAGAAGAAAATAGAAATGATCCCATGGAAAAGTCGCTTAAAGCAACTCTTAAAGGGTGTTTAGAGGCTCATCACCAAAAGTTGTGGATGACATTTGTTAAAACGTATGCCATATATAAGTTGATTGCAGTGAAGACTGTACTCCTCCGGGAAAGTGCCCAGTCTGAACGGAAATCAACTCCACGTTATGGTGATATGCCCTTTTTAGACTATAACTGACGGTCATTTACTTTTTTCGCAAAATTAGTCATAATAGAATGATAGAATGCGTAGTGAGGTTGGAGGAAAGGCGAATGAGTAAAGAAGATTATCGCGATAAAATCGAAGAACATCGTCAATCTTTTGAAGATGAACAAAAAGAACAGCAAGCTTTATCTAGAGTTGCAAGAATGAATAAAAATGGAAGTAATAATAAAAAGCCAAAAAATACAAAACGAAAAACGCCATTAATGACGATTCTTTTTGTAATTTTTATCTTAATTCCATTATCAATATTAATCTATTTCTTAAAATTCTATGAACCCGGATCAACAATTGAAGAGGCTGAAAAAAATTCTACGGAGCAAATTGTAGAATTTGACAAGTCAGGGGATAAAACTGTACCTGTGTCAACAGACAAAAACAAAGAAGGCGATAAAGCAGGTAAAGCCGACAAAGCAAAAGAAGCGTCTAAGAAAGACGCTGAGAAATTAGCAGCTGAACAGAAGGCAGCAGAGGAAGCGAAAAAAGCCGAAGCAGCCAAACAGGCAGAGGAAGCTAGACAATCCGAAGCAGCTAAGAAGGCAGAGGAAGCTAGAAGAGCACAAGCCGAAGCGGCTAGACAAGCAGATGCGGCTAGAAAAGCTGAACAAGCACGAAATGCTGAGGAAGCACGAAAAGCAGAAGAAGCAAAACAATCTGCAAAATCAAGTACCCATACTGTAAAAGCGAATGAAAATCTATATCGTATTGCATTGAATCACTACGGTGATGGCAGTGAAGCAACACTAGCGAAAATCCGTGCAGCAAACGGTATGTCTACAAATACTCTATCGGTTGGACAAGTTATTAAGTTACCATAAGAAAACAGGTGTCATTCTTTGGCAATGATGTTTTTCTAGTATAAAATAATGGACAAACGTTAACACCAAATAGGGTTGAGGCGTACGTCTGATTTGGTGAAAAGGCGATTCTTCTTTTAAATGAATCGTCTTTTTGCTTTCGTAAGGAGAAGTGAACGAATGATTTATTTTGGACTATTTATTTTAGTAGTCATCGCGTCCATGCTTTATATGTTGAAGGTGGCACATGAAAATAATGTTTTACATCATCAATTGCTATTAAAGGGTGAACAGGAAAAAATCCGACTATTTTTTATTTCGGATACCCATTTACGCAAAATTAATCGCCAGATGATTGAGCAGTTAGATGGTCCATTTGATGCTATTATTATTGGTGGAGATTTTGCAGATGGACGTACACCTATTCAACGCATTCATGACAACCTTAAATTATTAACGACTCTAGGACCAACTTATTTTGTATGGGGTAATAATGACAGAGAAGTAGGTGAAGAGCGATTTCGAAGTATTTTACAGGACCATGGTGTTCAGATTATTGCCAATGATGCTGTATTACTACCTAAAAAAAACCGCTTTTGGCTTAATGCAATTGAAGACACATCTATAATGAAAAGTAGATTTGATGAAGCATTTGCAAAGGTAGAAGAGAAAGACTTAGTTGTTTTCATCTCACATAACCCTGGTGTTTTTGCAGAGGTCCGTGCAAAATTTAGAGCAGATTTAATGATGGGTGGGCATTTACACGGTGGTCAAATTAGAATTGGCCCATATGGGGTGCATCCTAAAGGCTCATATCGTGAGCGTGAAGGTGTGATGACGTTAGTAAGCAACGGCTATGGTACTACATTATTACCTTTCCGACTTGGTGCGAGACCACAGTGTCATATTATTGACATTGAAGTTTCGGATAAATAAACAACCAAAATTCGTTAGAAGGCGTATAATGGAAGCGATAAGGATTTATTCGGTAAAAGCCTGATTAATCAATTATGCCTCGGCATAATTGCGTCCGGAATCGGCTTTGTGCATAGGCCTGCATGAGGGCCGACACGATGTCGGTCATTTCGGTAATGCCACAGGACGTGGCGTTTTTACCGATGCAGGTCAGTTAGCCGTTATCGCACGGATGCGATGATTTTAGGCTAACATCCCCTAAGAACTCCTTTCCGGTTTCCGTGACATCCGCCGGAGGCTTTGGGCCAACAAATGTTTTTCTGTGCGAAAGCGTAGCGTCAGCAACAGATGTTTTTTGCGCGAAAGCGTAGTGCTAACGTAGCGTCAGCAAAAGGTTTTATCTGTGCGAAAGCGAAGCGTCAGCAACAACAGCAAGATGTTGGTCACTCAGTCGTTGCCACAGGACGTGGCGTTCTTAGACTGAGTTCCTCTTTTTAACGGATGTTTGGACACCTGCTGAAAAGTAACTTAAACCCGCATTCATCTCACCATCTATAGAGGTGGGAGACTTCTGTACCTGCCGCTACGCTTTCGGTACAAGAGACTTTTGTAACTGCCGTTTCACTTACGTTACAGAAAATAATTGCTGAAAGAAGTTAAAAGTAAAGTATTAGCAAATTGCTAATACAAAGTTGATAGGAGTGTCAAGAAATGCAGCAAGTAGATGCAATTATTGTTGGCGGAGGCCCATGTGGTTTAGCAGCAGCAATAGCCTTGCAAAATATTGGATTAAAGCCAATTGTCATTGAAAAAGGGAATATCGTAAATGCGATTTACAATTACCCTACACATCAAACTTTTTTTAGTACGAGTGAACGACTAGCTATCGGCGATGTGCCCTTTATTATTGAAGGTCGTAAACCAAAGCGAAACCAAGCACTAGTTTATTATCGAGAAGTTGTACGTTTGAAGGATATTCAAGTAAATCGTTTCGAGAAAGTAAATAGCGTTGTAAAAAATGGAGCGATGTTTACAGTTACGACAGATAAAGAGGTTTATACAACACCTTATGTTGTGATTGCAACAGGCTACTATGACCATCCAAATTATTTAAACATTCCAGGTGAGAAATTACCGAAAGTCTACCATTACTTTAAAGAGGGACATGAATTTTTTGATACTGATGTTCTTGTAATAGGTGGGAAAAATTCGGCAGTGGATGCAGCACTTGAGTTGAATAAGGCTGGAGCTCGCGTCACTGTTGTCTATCGTAATAGTGAGTATTCACCTAGCATCAAGCCATGGGTTTTACCCGAATTTGAAGGACTAGTACGAGATGGAGAAGTCCAAATGCATTTCAATTCAAATGTGCTTGAAATCCGTGAGCATGAGGTCGTTGTAGAAATAGATGGTAGCGAGAAAACTTTAAAAAATGATTTTGTTTTTGCGATGACAGGCTATCATCCAGATCATTCATTTATTCGAGCAATGGGTGTCTCTATTGATGATGAAACGGTTCGTCCGTTGTTTAATCCAGAAACTATGGAAACAAATGTAGAAGGATTATTCATTGCAGGAGTTATTGCAGCTGGAAATAATGCCAATGAAATCTTTATTGAAAATGGCCGATTCCATGGCGATTGTATTGCGAAGACAATTGTAGAAAAAGATAAATAGTAATATGAGCTGTATAGGCAAGTAAGCTGCTTATACAGCTTTTTTTAAAACGTCGGATAAAGAAGAGCCAGAGCGACGGATAGAAGGGCGAAACGACGGATAGAAGGGCAAAGTGACGGGTAGAAGAGCGAAGCGTTTCATCAGACGCACACGTATGTCGTTGGAAAAGCATATGGTGTTAACTTACAGGAAGAAAGAAGTAAAAACCTAGGGGCTCGAAATGCTGGTAGTGTGATTGGGAAAGGTGCTTTTATTTGGACCTTTTTAGGGGATTCTTTAAAAGGTGCGCTCATTGTTGGTGTAGGAAATTTATGGCGTTTCGAGGAATGGGAAATAGTTTTAGGTGCTAGTTTGGGTATGCTTGGGCATATGTTTCCGTTTTGGCTTAAGTTTAATGGAGGAAAAGGAGTAGCAACTTTTATAGGGATAGGTCTGGCATTATCACCTAGCTTGTTGCAGCACTACAGGCATATCCAGAAAGATATGAACAGCTACAACAACGCTTTAAAACATTGCTGCAGCTACCATTCATGCAATATTAAGTTGCAACTAGACAGTATCCGATGCTAATCACTTTACAACTTCCTAAGGCTTTGGCAAATCTACAGAGCGATTTAATTCTAAATGTTTTTTATGTTCATGCGGATAGCCAATACTTACGTCAAAGAAATTTCATGCAGCTGTCTATTTTTCAGCCAGATTTTGAGATAGCAATCAATCATTTACATAATATTTTGGATTATTATAATCAAATTATAGATGCATAAGCTAAAGTGAATTTCGAATACACTAGCCTTACATGAAAAATTCCTTTAAATCAATAGGAGTTCCAACTTTGTTGAGCCCAATTAATAATTTTAATCGAGCTTTTTGACCATTAATGCCGGTTGCGAATATAGCTCCTAGGTCTTCGAGCATTTTGCCACCACCAACGTAGCCGTAGACACCTTCTGCGATACCATTAAAACAACGGGATACGAGTATAACTGGAATACCGCGCTCTATGAGACTTTCAATACCTTTAACAACTGATGGAGGGACGTTGCCTTGTCCAAGGCCTTCTAATACAACGCCATCATATTTACATGCGAGTACTACATCAAGTAAGTCAACCTCCATGCCAGCGTACACTTTTAGCATGGCTACTCGTTTTGATAATCCATCAATGTCTACATATTGGCGGCGAATAGGAGCATGATGGAATAATATTCTTGATTTTGTAATAAGTCCAATCGGGCCATATTGAGGTGACTGGAAGGTATTTACTGAACTGGTGCTTGTTTTTGTAGTATTAACAGCAAGGTGGACTTCGTCATTCATGGCAACAAGAACACCTTTCTCACGAGCTTCTTCATCTACAGCTACACGGACGGCTTCTACTAAATTATAAACCCCGTCTGCACCAAGTTCGTTTGAGGAGCGCATGGCACCTGTTAATACAATAGGAATTGATAAATCAGTCGTTAATTCTAAAAAGTATGCTGTTTCTTCTAATGTATCAGTTCCATGGGTGATCACAACACCATCAATTTTCTCCTCTGCAACTTTTTCGATAATAAGGTTACGTAATTTAAGCATTTCTTTTTGAGTAATATGTGGTGATGGGAGGTTAAATGCCTCCATTTCAATAATTGTAGCAAGTGCATCAAGTTTGCTGCTTTCCTTCATTAGAGGATTTTCCTTGTTAGGCATAACGGCACCTTCATCACTCATCGCCATAGAAATTGTTCCACCTGTATGAATTAATAAAATTGTTTTTTTCATAAAATAATATCTCCTTTTAAAAAGTTTTATGTCATAACATGGTATAATAATAGCAGTTTATCTTCATGCAATAGATGTTTTTTGTCGAAAAATGTCACGAAAGTTTTCCGCCTAAGACATAGACGATATTTTTGTCCAATAACCGACAGGAAAAGATAAACGTAGGCTATGAAATTTTACATCCTGCGAAAATGCTAAAGTTAACCAACATTTTGGGGCTGACGCTTCACCTTCGTACAAAAAACATTGTTGGTCTAGAGTCAGAAGGATGTCACGAATTTTAAGATCTTAACATCATTATGTCAAGATGAAATTGATTTTTGAAAGGGGCCGGCATCATGATCATTTTATTATCAGCTGCCATTGCTCCCGGTCTAGCGCTTTTTAGTTACTTTTATTTGCGCAATCAGATGGCAACGGAGCCAAGAAGAACCTTACTTCAAACGTTTTTGTATGGCGCATTTTTAACGTTCCCAATCTTGTTCTTACAATATGTTCTGACAGAGGAAGGGGTCTTTCGATATCTTTATCTACAAGATGTAGTTTTTTCAAGTGTAGTTGAAGAGTTTTTTAAATGGTTTGTTCTTTTAATCGCAATCTACAATCATGTAGAATTCGATGATCCTTATGATGGCATACTGTATGGTGCAAGCGTATCTCTTGGTTTTGCCACGATTGAAAATGTGCTTTATTTATTTTCTTTCGGTTTGGATACTGCATTTATGCGTGCATTATTACCTGTATCAAGTCATGCTTTGTTCGGTGTTGTAATGGGCTATTATTATGGACGTGCCAAGTTTTCAAAGTTTGCAAAGACGAAAGAAATGATTGCTATGGCGCTTTGTGCACCGGTAGTATTACACATTTTATATAATACAATTTTATCATTTAAAGGATATTGGGTATATTTAATGATACCTTTTATGCTATTTTTGTGGTGGTTTGGGCTACGAAAAGTCAAGCTCGCTCACTATCACCTAGTGCAACATTTGCATATGCATAAAAAAATATAAAGCGCAGAAATCTAAAAAAGATTTCTGCGCTTTTCTATTTTTTGAATGTATAAAATGAGTCGTTTGTTTCAAGCTAAAAAAAAAAGGAGTGATGATAGTGCGTTTAGTAAGCATAATGTTTGCTTTGATGTTGGGGATTAGTATATTTGCTATTCCGCAAAATGACGCCATTGCATTTACCGAGCAACAGATTTCTCGTGGTGCTTATGGAGATGATGTAATTGAGCTACAAGCAAGGCTACAATACTTAGGATTTTATAAAAGTAAAATTGATGGCAAATTTGGCTATAACACATATTGGGCTTTACGAAATTTTCAACAAAAATATGGTTTACCAGTCGATGGAATTGCCGGTGCCAAAACTAAAAAAACTTTATCAGGTTATTCAGATTATGATGCAGGATGGGTTAAGGCGCAATTAAATGCAGGAAATCAATTTACCTATTATGGTGGTGTTCCACTTGAACAGCAAGTAAAAACAAATACTGGCGGTGGTGGAGGAGGAGGTAAAAGTAGTGGAAGTAGTAATAATAATGGGACTAAAACTCAAGTACCTCCAAAATATACTGACAGAGATATACAATTAATCGCGAATGCGGTTTATGGTGAAGCTCGAGGAGAGCCTTATGAAGGTCAGGTAGCAGTAGCGGCCGTTATTTTAAATCGTTTGGAAAGTCCTGAATTCCCGAATACTATTTCAGGTATTATTTTCCAACCGCTAGCATTTACTGCGGTGGCAGATGGACAAATTTGGCTTGAACCAAATGAACGTGCAAAAGAAGCAGTTCTTGATGCTATGAATGGTTGGGATCCTTCAGAAAATGCACTTTATTATTTTAATCCGAAAACAGCTACAAGTAAGTGGATTTGGTCACGACCACAAATTAAACGAATTGGAGAACACATTTTCTGTTCATAAGAAAGGAGGAAAAAAATGAGAACTATGCTCGTTATACTCACTGCGGCAGTTATTGGCTTAGGGGCATATAGCATTAATATGCACGGAAAAAATGCAAGTTTACAACGTACTGTGCTTGCTCAGTACACGGATAATTTAACGGATGCATCTGAGAAATTATCGCATCTACAAAGATCTGTTTCACAATCTCTATTGTTTAGGGATGACAATGCCATTCACAATGAGTTAGATTCTGTTTGGCGACTGAGCTCTGACGTTCGATCTTCTATGTCGAATATTCCTATCGGGCAGGAAATGTCGAACGACTGGTTAAGTTACTTAGGGCGCCTAGGAGATGAGGCAAAGAGAACATCTAAAACAGGTGATTACCAAGCTTGGCGAGAAAAAATGCCAAAAATCTCTACAAATTTACAATCACTTTCAGATGAATGGTCTGCTGCAACAGTAGATTTTTATAAAAATAACGGCAAGATGGATGTCTGGTTACGACAAGTAGATACTAAGAACCCAAATACAACATTTGATAATGTACAAAAGACATTAAAGGATTACGGCGAAAAAGACTTCCCACTAACATTAAGTGAATCAGATTGGCAGAAAAAAATAGATCTTCAAGCATTACAGGATTCAGTCATTACTGAAAAAGAAGCATTGGAAAAAGTAAAACAATTATTCCCTATTATAAAAGATGCAACATTTACTGTTACGAAAAGTAGCGATACTGCACCATATCCGTTTTATCATATCCAATTCCACCAAGGTATTCGTTTAGGATATGTCGATCTAACAGAAAAAGGTGGGCATTTACTATCCTATTTAGTGGAACGTCCAGTAGATGAAGCAAGGCTATCACAAGATGAAATTATGAAAAAAGCTGAAGAATATGTAAAACGACTTGGAATGAATGATGTAGCATTTGTGGAAACTCGTGAAAACCATCAAGCATGGCATGTGACTTTTGCACGTGTTCACCCTGGTGATAATGCATTGGTTTATGCAGATGGGGTGCAATTAAAGCTTGCTAAGGATACAGGCGAGTTACTTGGTGCAAATGCGATGGAATATATTCAAGAAGAGACGATTAAACCACAAACTGCAAAACCAATTGATTGGAAAACTTTCTTTGATCCCGACGTGAAAGTAGAAGAAGTAAGAAATATTTATACAGATAATGGTCAATTTGAACAGCGTCTTTGTTATGAGGTAATTGCGGTTCGTGATAAAAACACGCAAGAAACGTTCAGAATTGTTATTGACGCAGAAAATCACAATGTTTTAAAAGTGGAATATTTAACGTAACCCATGAAAAAACTACCAGTTTTCATATAGCCAGAATGGGTATCTCGTGCGATAATAAAGTATATTTGTGTTCGGGGAGATGCTCATGGAAATAAAAATTGGTACACTATTAGAACTTGAACCAACTTATACAGAGAGTGTTGAAAAATTCCGCTGTAAAGTTGTAGAACAAAATGAAAATATTATTTACATTGATTATCCAATAAATGTTGCCACAAAGAAAACAGCTTTTTTAATAGATGGATCTGAATTTAGAGCAACTTTTCGCACGGAGGATAAACAATCATTTGCTTTTAGTACTGAAGTGATTGGACGTAAAGCTGGTCATATTCCTATGATTATGTTGCATTGTCCAAAGGAAGATGACTTTATCAAAATTCAGCGTCGTGAATATGTACGTGTGGAAACGCCTGTGGATGTAGCGATACAATTTAAGGATTACAAATATCAGCTAGTAACAACGGATGTTAGCGCAGGTGGTTTGGCTGTTATCTTGAAAGGGGCAATTTCTTTCCAAGCTGGTGATGAGGTTCGGTTAACGATCGTTTTACCATATGCCAACGGGGATGTTAAATACGTGATTACGGATGCGTTGGTTGTTCGTATATTCGAAAAAGATGACAAAAAAATTGCCACTATACAACTAACAGATACTGATGATGTAGACCAACAGCATATTGTTCGTTTCTGCTTTGAACGTCAGTTAGTGAATCGTCGTAAAGAAATAAATCCTTTTGATGATTGAGAAAATCTATGAATTTTTGCAGGGAGTTTACACATCTTTCAACTCGCGTAGTAATTTGATTTTAGAAAGCCCTCTCCTTGAAGAGGGCTTTTTTATGATACAATATGGTGTGATAGAAAGTAGGGGGAAATATGAAGAAAAACATTCAAATTGCGATTGATGGACCGGCTGGTGCTGGGAAAAGCACAATCGCAAAAATCGTTGCAGAGGCACTTGAATTTACTTATATCGACACAGGTGCTATGTATCGTGCTGTCACGTATAAAGCAATGCAACAAAACATACATTTAGATGATGAAACAAAATTAGCAGAAATGCTAGCATCTAGCACAATTGAATTAAAGCCTTCTTCTCAAGGACAACTTGTCTTTTTAGATGGGAAGAATGTTTCTGCTGAAATTCGATCAAATGAAGTAACCTCATCTGTTTCACAAGTAGCGGCTCATGCTGAAATACGTGAACTATTAGTAACACAGCAACAAAAACTTGCGGCTAATGGTGGTGTTGTTATGGATGGGCGAGATATTGCTACACATGTATTAAAGAATGCAGAACTAAAAATATTTATGTCTGCAACTGTAGAAGAGAGAGCAAGACGTCGTTTTATTGACAATCAAAAGCGAGGAATTGAATCTACCGTTGAAAAGCTTCAAGAAGAAATTGCCCTGCGCGATAAAATGGATAGCGAACGTGAAGCATCACCACTAATTCAAGCAGAAGATGCCATATTTTTAGACACGACAGCCTTATCAATTGATGATGCTGCACAAGCCATTTTAAAATTAGCGCAAGAAAAAATGCTATAAATCCTAAAATTTCAGACATTTTTAAAATTTAAAGGATTTATTTTTGTCTTTGGCTTCAATATCGAATAAAATAGTAAGGGAAGATGCGAAGGAGGGTTACATATGTCTGAAGAAATGAACAATGTAGAACAAACGTTAAACGAAGGTGATATCGTCAAAGGTATTGCTGAGCAGGTTGATGAAAAAGCGGTAACTGTTTCAATCCCAGGTGCACCATTTGACGGTATTGTACCAATAAGTGAATTATCAAGCTTACACATTGAAAAAGCGTCTGACGTCATCTCTGTCGGAGATGAGTTGGAGTTGATGATTACAAAAGTTGAAGAAGAAAACTATGTATTATCAAAACGTAAAGTAGATGCTTTAAAAGCATGGGATACACTTGAGCAACAATTCAACGCTGAGGAAATTTTCGAAGCGGAAGTGAAGGATATTGTTAAGGGTGGTCTTGTCGTAGATTTAGGAGTACGTGGCTTCGTTCCAGCATCTCTAGTAGAAGACTACTTTGTTGATGATTTTGAAGACTATAAAGGTAAATCTCTTAACTTTAAAATTGTTGAGCTTGATAAAGAAAAAAATCGCTTGATCTTATCACATCGTGCTGTAGTGGAAGCTGAAAAAGCTTCTCAAAAGAAAAATGTCATTAACCAAATTAAAACTGGTGACGTTTTAGATGGTAAAGTACAGCGTATTGCATCATTTGGTGCATTTATTGACCTTGGTGGTATTGATGGTCTTGTTCATATTTCACAAGTGTCTCATGAGCATGTGGGTGATGTGAGTGAGGTTTTATCAGAAGGACAAGAGGTGAAGGTAAAAGTCCTTTCAGTAGATCCAGCAAATGAGCGTATTTCGTTATCTATTAAAGATACGATGCCTGGTCCTTGGTCGAACATTGAAGAGCGTGCAGCTAAAGGTACAGTGTTAGATGGAAAAGTAAAACGTCTAACTTCTTTCGGAGCGTTTGTGGAAGTTTTCCCAGGTGTAGAAGGTTTAGTGCATATTTCGCAAATCGCGCATAAGCATATTAACACGCCACATGAGGCTTTAAAAGAAGGACAAGAGGTACAGGTGAAAGTGCTTGACGTAAATGCTGAAGATGGCCGCTTAGCATTAAGCATTAAAGATTTACTTGAAAATCCTGAGGCAGAGGAAGTAATCGACTATGAATTACCAGAAGAAAACACAGGCTTCTCTTTCGGTGATGTTATTGGCGATAAACTGAAAAACTTTAAATAAACTTGACAAGCGAGGATACAGTTTGTGTCCTCGCTTTTTTATGGTTGAAACGGTTAGAAGAGCCAAAGCGATGGAAAGAACAATTATAGTAAAACGGATAGAATAAATCAGACTCGAAGATAACCACATCACATTGAACATTCAAATAGAACAGCCGAAATGATAAAAAAATCCTTAAATAAATGGAAAGAACGGTACATAGCACGCACCTTCATGGATATGATATGATATAATGGCATTTTTCGTGTATAATAGCGAAAGACAAGAAGTTGGAAGGATGAAGTACAGATGACGAAACCAGTAGTAGCCATCGTAGGTCGTCCGAACGTAGGTAAGTCGACGATTTTTAATCGTATCGTTGGAGAACGTGTATCGATTGTGGAAGATATTCCAGGCGTTACACGCGACCGTATTTATAGTTCGGCAGAGTGGTTAGCACATGATTTTAATATTATTGATACAGGTGGTATTGAGATTGGAGACGAGCCGTTTTTAGAGCAAATTCGTCAACAAGCAGAAATCGCCATTGATGAAGCGGACGTTATTATCTTTATGACAAATGGTCGTGAAGGTGTAACAGCCGCTGATGAGCAAGTAGCTAAAATTTTATACAAAACAAAAAAACCAGTCGTTTTAGCAGTGAATAAAATTGATAACCCAGACATGCGCGAAATGATTTATGATTTCTATGCGCTTGGCTTTGGTGAGCCTTGGCCAATTTCTGGTTCTCACGGCTTAGGCTTAGGGGATTTATTAGACGAATGTGCACAACATTTCCCTAAGGAAGATGAAGAGCAATATGGAGACGAGGTTATTAAATTCTCGTTAATTGGTCGACCAAATGTAGGGAAATCCTCATTAGTAAATGCCTTTTTAGGCCAAGACCGCGTAATTGTTAGTAATATCGCGGGGACTACTCGTGATGCTATTGACACGCCTTATGAGTATGATGATCAGGAATATGTCATTATAGATACTGCAGGTATGCGTAAAAAAGGGAAAGTATACGAAACGACAGAGAAATATTCTGTATTACGTGCGTTACGAGCAATTGAACGCTCTGATGTTGTTTTAGTCGTTCTAAATGCAGAAGAAGGCATTCAAGAACAAGATAAAAAAATTGCAGGCTATGCGCATGAAGCAGGAAAAGCTATTGTTATTGTAGTTAATAAATGGGATGCCATTGAAAAAGACGAAAAAACAATGAACGTCTTTACACACCAAATTCGTGAGCATTTCTTATTCTTAGACTACGCACCGATTATTTTTGTATCAGCCAATACAAAGCAGCGTGTACATCAAATTTTACCGATTATACAACGTGTAAGTGAAAACCACGCAATGCGTATTCAATCATCTATCCTTAATGAGGTGATTGAGGATTCTGTGGCACGAAACCCAGCACCAGCTGATAAGGGACGCCGTCTTCGTATCTACTATGCTACACAAGTTGCGATACAGCCACCGACGTTTGTGGTGTTTGTTAATGAACCAGAGCTAATGCATTTCTCTTATGAACGATTTTTAGAAAATCGTATCCGAGAAACATTTGATTTTGAAGGAACGCCAATTCGATTAATTTCCCGAGCTCGTGCTTAGGAAAAATATACACATACAATACGCCAGCCCGACAATTTTGTTGGGTGGCGTCTTTTTACAAGAGAAGAAAGTATAGTTTTCTCTAGCATTTTTCGAAACTAATAAGAGTGAATTGTCTTTTCTTAACAAGGGAGGATTTTGAATGGAAAAAGTTTGTGTGTTAGGGGCAGGTTCGTGGGGGACAGCACTTGCGATGGTACTTGCAGAAAATGGGCATGATACACTTCTATGGACTCATCGAACAGATCAAGCTGAAGAAATTAACAACCTGCATACGAATAGGAAGTATTTACCTGAAACAGTACTGCCAACAAATTTGTATGCGACAAGTGAAATTGCTAAGGCAGTTGCTCATTCGGAGACAATTGTCGTAGCCGTGCCTACTAAGGCTATTCGAGAAGTATGTGAAAAAATGATAGCAACACTCGATAAAAAAATACTGTTTGTGCATGTATCGAAGGGAATTGAGCCCGATACATTAAAACGAATTTCGGAAATTTTAGTAGAAAGTCTACCTGCAGAATTTGTAGAAGAAGTTGTTGTACTTTCAGGTCCAAGTCATGCAGAGGAAGTTGTCTTACACCACCCGACAACTGTTACAGCGGCTTGTGCAAACATTGAAGCTGCAGAAAAAGTGCAGGATTTATTTATGAACCAATATTTCCGTGTCTACACAAACAAAGATGTGATTGGCGTAGAAATAGGTGGCGCATTAAAAAACGTCATTGCATTAGCCGCAGGTATTTCAGACGGCTTAAATTATGGTGATAATGCCAAAGCGGCACTTATTACTCGAGGTTTAGCTGAAATTTCACGTCTTGGTGTTGAAATGGGAGGGAATCCATTCACATTCTCAGGACTTACAGGCATGGGGGACTTAATTGTAACATGTACAAGTGTACACTCTCGTAATTGGCGCGCAGGTAATTTACTGGGGCAAGGCATGAAGCTACCAGAGGTACTCGACCAAATGGGCATGGTTGTTGAGGGGGTACGCACAACAAAAGCGGCCTATCAGCTAGCAAAGAAATATGACGTTGCTATGCCGATAACAGCGGAGCTTTATAGTGTTCTATTTAATAATATCGAACCTAAAATAGCGGTTGATACATTGATGATGCGTATGAAAAAGCGAGAAGTCGATGACATGATGTACTAAATTAATGGAATGGATAAATAAGGTTAATTAATATACCTGATCTATTTGATTAGTTTTGTCATGAAATGGACATAAATAAGGTGTCTCAGGGAATAGCTGAGACGCCTTATTTTGTGCTTTTAATTGAATATGCTAAAAAGTTATAAAGGTTGTCCATTTAACATCTTTCAGAAGAAGTCTCTTACCTCTATAGGTGGTGGTATGATGCGGATTTAAACTCTTTTCAGCGGGTGTCCAACCACCTGCTGAAATAGAGGAACTCAGTCTAAGAACGCCACGTCCTGAGGCAACGACTGAGTGACCAACATCATGTTGGTCCAAAGCCTCCGGCGGATGTCACGCAAGTATGCCGAGGTATAATTGATTGATAGTTACTGGACAACTATTTCTTTTTAGCGAAAGCGCATAGTATAATATACTTTGATTGTTTCGTGACGTTGTAGAAAGGTGGTTGTCTTAAATGGGTCCGTTAGCACATTTGCCTGCGCTTGATGTAATGTGGGTATCGTTTTATTGTATCGGTTTTTTAATTATATCTATCGGTTTAATTTATTTAGCTCGAAATAAAGTTTCGAACGTTTTTTTACGTACAATCGTAAATTTAATTGCATACATACTGTTTGGACTTGGCACATTTTTAATGGTACTAATTGTTGCCACATGGCCGGCATAAAAATGATGAGGTGGAAGTGACATGAAAAAACTAAGTGCTTTTCTTTTGGTAATAGTAACCGCTGTACTTCTAGTAGGTTGTGCATATCCAGAAGACGAAAAAAGGGCAAAATTAGTGCCTGATGCTGACCAATTAGCTGCGGTTCAGCGTGCGGTTAATGAATATCGTGAAGCAACTGGTGGACTAGTTCCAATTAAAAATAGCGAGCTAGATACAGATATATATATAAAATATTTAATTGATTTTGAAAAATTAATGCCTAAATATCTTGCGCAAATTCCTGGGAACGCCTATGAAAAGGGTGGGATTTTCCAGTATATTATTTGGGATCCTGAGAATGAAGCTAAAGTAAAATTGGTAGATTTAAATGCTGCAGAGCGAATTCGAGAAATTAATATTCGTAAACTTTCTACCCAATATTTACCGATAAAGGGTGCAGCTTCTGATAATGTATATCAAATTAACTTTGAAGAATTGGGCTATAAAACAGATGTAACTGTGAAAAGCCCCTATTCTGGTACCGAATTACCAATATTTATGACAGGCGATGGCGAAATGCATGTCGACTATTCAATCGACTTAGGTCAACTACTAAAAGAAGACAAACCTTCTATAAAGCCTGGAGATGATATTCGTCAGCTACTTGTCGATAAATATCCAGTAGTACCAGCTTATTCTATACCGTATACAGTAGATGAAAATGGTGAGCCAATTTATTCTATGGATGCCTATAATAGTGACGCAAAAAAAGCTAGAGAAAAAGCTAGAGAAAAAGCAATTCAAGAGTCTGAATCTAAAACTAAAAAAGATTAGTCGAAAAGCTCCTTACATTTGTGAGGGGCTTTTCATATTTATCTATCCGCCCGCATATAGTGAAAAAGCGTAGATAAAGGAGGCAGAAACCTTGAGTGAAGCAGTATTTAGAGAAATTGCAGAGCGCACAAATGGCGATGTTTATATTGGTGTTGTCGGTCCAGTACGTGTAGGTAAATCAACATTTGTAAAAAAGGTTATGGAAGCGGTCGTGTTACCAAATATTGTGGATGAAACAGAAAGAATGCGAGCACAAGACGAGTTGCCACAAAGCTCACCGGGGCCAGTCATTATGACTGCTGAGCCGAAGTTTGTGCCTGCCCAAGCAACACGTATTGCAGTCGGTGATGATGAAATGCCGTTCTCAATTCGTTTAGCCGATTGCGTTGGTTATATCATTGAAGGGACAAAGGGCTATGAGGATGAAAATGGGCCAAAATTTGTGCATACACCTTGGCATACAGAGCCTATCCCTTTCCAAGAAGCGGCGAAAATAGGCACAGATAAAGTAATTCGTGACCATGCCAATATTGGGATTGTTGTAACAACAGATGGCACAGTTAATGGTATAAGTCGTCGTGCAGCAGAGAAGGCAGAAGAGGAAATTGTAGAGCAATTAATGGATATTGGAAAACCTTTTGTTATTGTACTAAATTGTCAAATGCCGGCTCGAGAGGAAACCGTACAGCTTCGAAATGAGTTATTTGAGCGCTATAATGTCCCAGTAATTGCCACTTCGATTGATCAAATGCGTGCATCTGATATTCAGTATATTTTGCAAGAAGCATTATTTGAATTTCCAATTCGAACAATTGAGGTGGAGAAACCAGATTGGTTAGATGTTTTAGATGCGACACACCCATTGAATGTTGCGCTAATTGATTCGATGGAAGAAGTGTTGTCATCTATTATGAAAATTAGAGATGTGCAGCAGGCATCAGATGCCTTTAAAGCCATTGATTTTATTGATCAAAGTGAAGTGGTACATGTGGATGCTGGTGTTGGGAATGCAGTTATTCGAGTGTCATTACAAAGTGAGCTATATAAGTCGGTATGTAATGAATGGCTAGAAGAACCAATTGAGACGAAGCGAGATTGGCTAGTATTTATTAAAGAGGCAGCAGAAGCAAAAGAGGCGCAAAAACGCTTTAAAAGTGCAATTAATGAAGCAGATTCGACTGGTTATGGTGTCACATTGCCGATGATGCAGGAGTTTGAACCAACAGCACCAGAGCTCATTAAACAAAATAATTTTTATGGTGTGCGTATGAAGGCAAAAGCGCCATCATATCATATCATTCGTGTAGATATGGATTCAGAATTCGCGCCATTAATCGGCTCGGAATTCCACAGTCAACAATTGCTTAAGGATTTAAATCATGCTTATCTACATGATCGTGATGCATTATGGAACACACAGCTTTTTGGAACTCCACTACATGAAGTGTTAAAAGAAGGAATACGCTATAAAATGGATGCTGTTCCAAATACAGCTAAAAAACGGATGCGACAAACAATTGAACGTATGGTGAACGAAGGCGATAGAGGGTTAGTTACATTTATTTTGTAGTGATAAAATGAATAAAAAAAGCGCAAAAAATTATCACAGGGCTTTTCGTTCTTATGCGAAAAGTCCTGATATTTTTGTTTTTTGGGTGAAAAACTTATTTTTTGGTTATAATCATGAATGAATACAGTTGCGTAGCGGTTTTCTATGTGTTAATCTTTTTACAGAATTGGTTCATGACCCTTTGAGAGGAGGTGAATGGTGTGAATAAAACAGAATTAGTAAACTCTGTTGCTGAAGCTGCAGGTCTTTCTAAAAAAGACGCTTCTAAAGCAGTTGAAGCTGTATTT
Source organism: Lysinibacillus sp. NPDC097214 (assembly GCF_050277945.1). Classification (NCBI taxonomy): domain Bacteria; kingdom Bacillati; phylum Bacillota; class Bacilli; order Caryophanales; family Bacillaceae; genus Lysinibacillus; species Lysinibacillus sp. NPDC097214. The sequence goes on along the minus strand of NZ_JBNNSS010000002.1, from coordinate 563,974 downwards.
GATACAATTCAAGATGCTCTTGCAAAGGGTGACAAAGTACAATTAATTGGTTTTGGTAACTTTGAAGTACGTGAACGTGCGGCTCGTAAAGGTCGTAACCCACAAACTGGTAAAGAAATCGAAATCGCTGCTAGCAAAGTACCTGCTTTCAAACCAGGTAAAGCGCTTAAAGATGCTGTAAAATAATACACGTCTGGTAGTTACATAGAGCAGTCTTCATGTAAACGAACATGAAGGCTGCTCTTTTTAACTTATTTTTTGCGGGTGTTGCATAGATAACTAAGTTAAGGTACATAGAAAGATGACATAAACGTAAGTGTAAGCAATATAGAGATCCTATGCACAATTTAGGCCTATCACTGAAAGTCGGGATCTATTTTTTTGAAATTTATAGATATATTTAGTTGCTTGGAATGGAGACAGGGCATCTTCTAAGGGAATCAGCTTCCCTAGAGCGCAAGCGAGTAGAGGAACGAAGGCTAAAAGCATCGCATTTGTAATAATCCTTCGCATAAAAAAACACCTGTTGCCCGGAACGGAAATTAACATGACGTTATTGTGACGAGCCAAATTTTACAAAACATACTACTAATTAGAAAGCGTTAAATGGCAATTTTACTCATATAGCGTTGAATTTCTTTTGAATCAAGTAAGTCGTTTTGCGCTTACCTTTTGGATGTGCTACGATGCATAAGGAAATGTGTAATGTATTGATACGCAGGAGGGTTTTTACGGATGTCGAATGTTGATTTATTGAAAATAGAAGAAGCAGTAAAAATGATATTAGAAGCGGTAGGCGAAGATGTAAATCGTGAAGGTTTACTCGATACACCGAAACGTGTAGCAAAAATGTATGCAGAAATGTTTAGTGGCTTACATGAAGACGCAAAAGATTATTTTAAAACAGTGTTTCATGAAGACCATGAAGAATTAGTACTTGTAAAGGACATTCCGTTTTATTCGATGTGTGAGCATCATCTAGTGCCTTTTTACGGAAAAGCTCATGTCGCATACATACCAAACGATGGCATTGTTGCTGGACTAAGTAAATTAGGCCGTGCAGTAGAAACGATTGCTCGTCGTCCGCAATTACAAGAACGTATTACTTCTTCAGTGGCAGAGACAATTATGGAAATGCTCTCTCCGAAAGGTGTTTATGTAGTAATTGAGGCGGAGCATATGTGCATGACTATGCGTGGACTTAAGAAGCCAGGATCTAAAACTGTGACATCGGTTGCACGTGGTATTTACGAAGAAGATGAAGTAAAACGTAGAGAAGTTTTATCATTTATTCAAATGTCTTAAATTGCATGTCTAATTATGTTATGATGGACAAAGAATTTGTCGGATTTAAGGAGTGTACAGACAATGGCACAAGATTATATTGTTATTCAAGCAGAGGAAGATGGAGTGCATGTAATCGGTTTAACACGAGGCACAGATACAAAGTTCCATCATTCTGAAAAATTAGATGCAGGCGAAGTTATGATTGCTCAATTTACCGAACATACATCTGCCATGAAAATTCGTGGGAAAGCACAGATTCATACAGCTCATGGTGTTATTAATAGCGAAGCGAAAAAGTAATAAAGAGCAATTACATTCAGAAGTGCTTTAGAAATGGTTTTATGTTCATGGCAAATTAGTGATGGCACATATAAATCGGCTAAATGTGTAAACTGTTTTTAACTTGCTTTCAGCAAATGTCTTTTGTAGCGTAAGCAAAGCGTCAGCTACAATTGTTTTTTACTACGGCAGTTACAGAAGTTAAAGCCTCCGGCGGATGCCACGGAATCAGAAAGAAGTTCTTAGAGGATGTTAGCGTAAAATCATCGCATCCATGCGATAACGGCTAACTTGACCTGCACCAGTAAAAACGCCACATTCTGTGGCATAACCGAAATGACCGACATCGTGTCGGCCCTCGTGCAGGCCTAAGCACAAAGCCGATTCCTGACGCATATTTGCCAAGGCATAATTGATTGGGGAAGCTCTGCTGTCTATCATGTTGAATAAGCAAAAATTTTTTATTCCGAATCGTCGCGTGTGCTATAATGACTCAGTAAGCAAGCGTTAGATCCATGAAGTGACTAACGTATTTGAAAGTGAAATGGAGTAAGGTCTATGAATGCAACATACATTCAAAATTCAATTGCACAATTAAAAACAGAGATTTTCATGGATGTTCGTCATAGAACTTTGCAAAAATACACAGGGGTGCCTGTGCTCGATGAAAATCAATTATTTTACTTGTTAGTTCCCTTTTTGAATGGTGAGGAGTGGCAGCAAGAGGAAAGAGAAGCTGCCATCACTGTTGGAATTGTGTACGCAGCCTTAGCGGCTCACGATCATATAAAAGAATTAGATGCCACATCAAAAGAACAGCAGCTAACCGTTTTAGCTGGAGACTTTTATAGTGGTCGTTATTATGAGATTTTAGCGATGTCGGGAAATGTCGAATTGATTAGAAGTTTGTCACAAGGGATTGTGGAACGTTGTGAACACCAAATTAAAGTATATGAGGCAGAAAAACGATCAGTCGAACAATGGTATGCCTCAATAACTAACATTGAATCGGGATTGATCTCAAAATTTTTTGAGCTCTATTCGTTTGGAAACTATATTCCACTTGTAGAGAAGAGCTTATTAATCTTGCGTTTAGAAAGAGAATGGGCGACATATCAACGTGGGCAAGTAACGTTAATGAGTAGGGTTCTTGAAGAAAGTGCGAGATCTGCCGGAGCGACCTATGTCAACGTCATACAGGACAAGATTGTGCAATTAAAAACAGAGCTGTTACAGGTGATAGAAGATGCATCGTTTTTACAAGGTGATGTGAAACAAGTTCTACAAGCACGTGTAGAGGCATCCATTGCTTCTACTAATGGATAAGAGAGGTTTTTCAAAATGGCTAAAACGAAAGAAGAGCACGTGCACGAAGTATTTGAAAGTATTTCGCAAAGCTATGACAAAATGAATGGTGTTATTAGCTTCCAAATGCATGTTGGCTGGCGCAATGATACGATGAAGCGTATGGCAGTAAAACCTGGAGCGAAAGCACTGGATGTTTGCTGTGGTACGGCAGATTGGACAATTGCCTTAGCTGAGGCAGTTGGTGAAGGCGGAGAAGTAAAAGGGGTAGACTTCAGTAAAAACATGCTGAAGGTTGGCGAGCAAAAAGTAAAGCCATACCCACAAATTGAATTAATACATGGAAATGCTATGGAATTACCTTTCCCAGATAATACATTTGATTATGTAACAATTGGTTTTGGGCTTCGCAATGTACCAGATTATTTACAAGTTTTAAAGGAAATGAATCGTGTTGTAAAACCTGGAGGAATGGTTGTTTGTTTAGAAACATCTCAACCTGAAATTCCCGGCTATCGACAGCTATTCCGTTTTTATTTTAAATATATAATGCCGGTATTTGGTAAAATATTTGCGAAAAGCTTTAAAGAATATTCTTGGTTACAGGAATCAGCAAATGATTTCCCAGGTATGAAAAAGTTAGCGGCAATGTTTGAACAGGCAGATTTAGAAAAAGTAACGTACAAAGCATACAGTGGCGGTGCTGCGGCAATGCATATGGGCTTTAAAAAAGTACGTTAATGGGGGAAGGTTTTCACAAGTGGAAAAGATGAAGTTAAAACTACTCTATTCCGATTTGAAATCAGATATCGATATCATTGAAAAAGAATTAGAAAAAGCAGTGTACTCTTCTTCAGGTTTGATCAATGATGCTTCTCTCCATTTATTGCAAGCTGGTGGTAAACGGATACGACCAATTTTTGTGTTGCTTGGCGCGAAATTTGGCGACTATGATATCGAAAAGATGAAGGATGTAGCCGTGCCAGTAGAGCTTATTCATATGGCATCACTTGTGCATGATGATGTAATTGATGATTCCAATATGCGAAGAGGACGCCCGACTGTCAAATCACAATGGAATAATAGAGTTGCAATGTACACGGGCGATTTTATTTTTGCACGTGCACTTGAATATATTACAAAGCTTGAAGACCCATTAGTTCATCAAATTTTAGCACGTACAATGGTGGAAATTTGTAACGGTGAAGTCATTCAAATCGAAGATAAATTTAGACTAGATCAAGGATTAAAGGATTATTTTAGACGAATTAAACGCAAAACGGCGTTACTAATTTCTTCTAGTTGTGAACTTGGTGCAGTAGCAGCAGGTGTCGATCCCAAAACAGTGAGACATTTGAAACGCTTCGGCTATTTTGTAGGCATGAGCTTCCAGATTATCGATGATGTTTTAGACATAATGGCAACAGATAAAGAATTAGGGAAGCCAGCAGGTAGTGATTTATTGCAGGGCAATATTACATTACCAATTCTATTGTTAAAAGATGATCCTGGGATGCAACCTTATTTGGTAAAAGTATTTGCAGGTACTTTGACGGAGGTAGAACGTCAAAATATGCTGCGATATGTGCGTAAATCCGACGCGATTGAGCAAGCTAATAAAATGAGTGATAAATATTTGAAAAAGGCATTACAGGAAATAGATGCATTACCAAAACATCCTGTCAAGAAAAAACTACGTGATGTCGCTTTATTTATGGGTAAGCGTAAATTCTAGCTTTTTGTTGTACAAAGCCTGATTTTTTGTTAATATTTATCGGTAGGTGTAAAACCTGTTATACGAATTTAAGGAGTGTTTTAAACATGGCAATCGAACAAACTTTTTTAATGGTTAAGCCTGATGGCGTACAACGTCAAGTAGTAGGAGATATCGTAGATCGTTTTGAACGTCGCGGTTTTGTATTGAAAGGTGCTAAATTAATGGTAATTCCTACAGAATTAGCAGAAAAGCACTATGCTGAGCATGCTGAGCGTCCATTCTTTGGTGAATTAGTTGATTTCATCACTTCTGGTCCTGTATTCGCAATGGTATGGGAAGGCGAAAACGTAATTAAACTTGCTCGTACAATGATGGGAGCAACTAAACCTGAAGAATCTAACCCAGGTACAATCCGTGGTGACTATGCAACAACTGTTTCTCACAACATCATTCACGGTTCTGACTCACTTGCTTCTGCTGAGCGTGAAATCGGCTTATTCTTCGGTGAAGATTTAGTTTAATTTCTTTCAGCGTTTATCTCCAACCTAGTGAGATAACAATTATGCCGAGGCATAGTTAAATTTGCAAATAGATTAAGCAATCTCAATTTACTTTGAGATTGCTTTTTTTATTGCTCTGAAAAGGAGTGTGGTTAGTTTTATAATTAGAGCCCTAGATAGCTTATAAAAATAGTGGATGGAATTTTCTAGATACATATAGAATTGTTAAATACTTCTTAGTCATGTAAAATAAAAGATATAATATTCTGATAATTAAGGTTTTTGAATAGCTTAATAATCAAGAATATATTTCGTAGCATCTAAATACATTGGATGATAGGAAATGAGAGAATCGACAGTGCAAAGGGGTTTTTTTATGAGAGAAGTGGTAATAGTATCAGCCGTTCGTACAGCAGTTGGCAGGAGTAAAGGGGCATTAAGCAACGTTCGAGCAGATGACTTAGCGGCAGATGTACTGCAAGAAGTGGTACAACGAGCAGGTATTAATAAGGATCAGGTGGAGGATGTTATTTTTGGCTGTGTGACGCAAACTGCTGAACAGGGATCAAATATAGCCCGTACGGCCCTATTAATGGCAGGTTTTCCGGAGAGTGTCCCGGGTGTGACAATTGATCGTCAATGTGGCTCAAGTCAGCAGGCTGTTCATTTCGCAGCACAGGCTATTTTAGCAGGCGATATGGACATTGTTATTGCTGGTGGGGTTGAAAGCATGACGAGGGTGTCAATGGGTTCTAATATGAAAGGTGCCCACGCGGGTAAACGATTACAAGACAACTATACAATTATTCATCAAGGGGTATCAGCCGAAAAAATAGCTGAAAAATGGAATTTGTCAAAGGAACAGCTTAATAACTTTGCTTATGATAGTCATAGACGAGCATTAGGTGCAATTGAAGCTGGCCATTTTAAAAAGGAAATATTGCCTGTCCAAGTTACGCAAGAAGACGGCACAGTGACAACATTCTCTGTTGATGAGGGGCCTCGGGCAGAAACGACAGTTGATATATTAAATGGACTAAAAACCATTTTCCAAGAAGATGGTGTGATATCAGCAGGTAATGCAAGTCAAATGAGTGATGGTGCCTCAGCTGTAGTTATTATGTCTTTAGAAAAGGCGCAGGAGCTTGGTATCCGACCGCTTGCTAAAATTGTTACAAGAGTTGTTGTTGGCTCAGATCCGACGTTAATGCTAACTGGTCCAATTGAGGCAACTAGACAAGCGCTAGAACGTTCAGGTCTTACGATAGAGGAAATTGATACGTATGAAGTGAATGAAGCTTTTGCGCCAGTACCACTTGTTTGGTTGCGTGAAATTGGAGCAGATCCCAATAAATTAAATCCGGATGGAGGAGCAATTGCATTAGGGCATCCATTAGGAGCGACGGGTACAAAACTGTTAACAACGATGCTGTACAGAATGGAAAGAGAAAATTTAAGATATGGTTTACTTGCAATTTGTGAAGGTATGGGGATGGCGAACGCTACTATTATTGAAAAAATGTAAAAGGGGTTGTGTTTGATGAATGAAGTAATAGCAGTTGTAACAGGAGGAGCATCAGGTTTAGGAGAGGCGACTGTTCGAAGAATTGTTGCTGAGGGTGGCAAAGCCATCATTTTTGATCTGAATGACGAGCGAGGACACGCACTAGTAGAGGAGCTAGGGGAAAATGTCCAATATGCACGCGTTGATGTTACCAAAGAAGCTGATGTAGCGGCAGGGCTTGAACAAGCAGTAGCAACATTTGGGTCCATTAATGTCACAGTGAATTGTGCTGGAATTGCTGACGCAAGTAAAGTACTTTCAAAGCGTGGTGTACATGCTCTTGGTTTATTTGAAAAGGTGATTTCTGTCAATTTAATTGGTACTTTTAATGTGATTCGACTAGCAGCCGAGAAGATGCAACATAATGAGCCAAACGAGGAAGGTCAGCGTGGCGTTATTATTAATACTGCATCTGTGGCAGCGTTTGATGGGCAAATAGGACAAGCAGCATATAGTGCGTCAAAGGGTGGTGTGGCAGCGATGACGTTGCCGATTGCTCGGGAGCTTGCTGAAATTGGTGTACGTGTCATGACGATTGCTCCAGGATTAATAGAAACACCAATGTTTGCGTCGTTACCAGAGACAGCAAGAACAGCACTTGCCCAAATGACGCCGTTCCCTAAACGACTTGGGAAACCATCAGAGTATGCGCTATTGGTCGAAAGTATTATCCAAAATGGTTTATTAAATGGTGAAGTTATCCGCTTGGACGGTGCGATTCGTTTGCAGCCAAAGTAGAGGGAACTGCTAAATAAGCTAGAAAGAATGAGCGAAGGCTAAAACCAACTTCTTGTGATTAGCTTTCGTGAAACTCTAAAGTGAAAAGGTGCTTGTCTACGGATAGCGAGGCGAAGAATTAATTTGTTTCGACTGTAATATTGGCAGCAGCAGAAGGCTTGGACGATTCAAAAATTATATAAACAAAGGGGAGCGTTATTATGCATATGATGGATACACCTTTATTATTAACAAGTTTTTTGGATCGAGCAGAACGATTTTTCCATGCGAAAAAAATATATTCGCGGACAAGCCCTACAACCATTCACGAGTTTACTTATAAAGAATATGTAAAACGAACTCGTAAACTAGCAGATGCCCTTACAAAGTTGGGAATGGAGAGAGGTATGAAGGTAGGTACCTTCGCTTGGAATCACCATCGCCATTTAGAAGCATATTTTGCAGTCCCATGTGCAGGAGCTGTGTTGCATATGATTAATATTCGATTAGCGCCTGAGCATATTGCTTATGTTATTAATCATGCAGAAGATGAAATATTACTAATTGATGATAACTTAGTTCCACTTATTGCACCAATTGCCTCGCAGCTTAAAACAGTCAAGCATTTTATCGTAATGGGGGATGCGATCGTGCTAGAAAACTTCCCATTACCGAATGCTCTGTCCTATGAGGCATTACTCGGAGAGGCGAATGATGATTTTAAATTCCCAGATGATTTAGATGAAAATACACCGGCTGGCATGTGCTATACAAGTGCAACTACAGGAATGCCAAAGGGCGTAGTGTATACTCATCGTAGTATTGTCCTCCATACTATGGCAGCGGGACTCTCCGATAGTATTGCAATAGGCGAGGCTGATGTTTTACTTCCTGTTGTACCAATGTTCCATGCCAATGCGTGGGGATTTCCGTTTGCTGGTGTATTATTTGGTGCTACACAGGTGCTTCCAGGGCCGATGTTTACACCGCAGTTACTACTTGATTTATTTGAAACATATAAGGTAACGTTGACTGCAGGAGTACCTACGATTTGGCTTGGGGTATTACAGGAGCAACGCAAAAATCCTCGTGATTTGTCTTCTATACGGTTGATTGTCTGTGGTGGTTCAGCATCGCCACTCGGTCTAGTTCGTGGTTTTGAGGAGGAGCTTAACATTCCTTACATGACGGGCTACGGTATGACCGAGACATCTCCACTTGTTAGCGTATCGACGTATTTAACACATATGCAAGATTACGCGATCGGTGAAAAAATGGATGTTCGTATTACGCAGGGAATAACAGTGCCGCTCATTGAAACACGCGTAGTCAATGAAAACGGTGAAGTTCCTTGGGATGGCAAAACAATGGGCGAATTGACAATTAGAGGCCCGTGGATTGCTGCAGAGTATTATAACGATGAACGAACAAAGGAAGCTTTTAAAGATGGCTGGCTCTACACTGGTGACATTGCAGTAATGACAGTAGATGGTTATATTAAAATTACAGATCGTACGAAAGACTTAATTAAAAGCGGTGGAGAATGGATTTCTTCAGTAGAGCTTGAAAATGCTTTGATGTCACATCCTAAAGTGTTGGAGGCTGCTGTTATAGCGATTCCTCACGAAAAGTGGATAGAACGACCTCTAGCATGTGTTGTACCGAAGCTTGAATGTAAGGATTCCATTACGAAATCAGAGCTGCTAGAAGATTTACGATCGCAATTCCATAAAACATGGATTCCTGATGATATTGTATTTTTAAATGAGATACCTAAAACTTCTGTAGGGAAATTCATGAAGGTAAAATTGCGAGAAGATTTAAAGGATTATCGAGTAGAGGTTTAAGTGATTAAAGCTTGAAGGTGGTAACTAACTGCCTTCATTTTTCATGTAAAAAACTGGATCATTACCATAACGAGAGGTTGATTTCAGTTCTGAATGGGCGCTTTCCTGAAAAAAGTATATGGAGCGGAGTTGGGCTCAGGACACATACGTGGAAGAGGTCCCACAGAGTGGAATGTGCAGTCAAGTGAATATTTTGCTTAAGAACCAAAAATATCAATGGAATATTTTTGCTAATTGTAAAGAAAAATGAAACTATTTTTCCGTTTTACCGTATAATCATTAGTAATGAAAGGAAGTGGACGTATTGTCAATTGCGATAGTTGCAATTATGGGAGGCGTACTAATCTCATTAGTAGGGATATTGACTGATGCAAACACAAGAAAGCAAAAGATTAAATTAAAGTCTATCGAAAAGGAAGTAGAGCTAGAGAAGCTCAGATTAGAAACGTATACGATGGAAACAGAAAAATTACGTCTAGAATTAGAGCAATCTAAAGTGTTGTTATTAGAGGAAAAACAAAACTCAACTAAGTAACCTGGATTACATGTGAAAGACTATTTCAGAAATGGCACTTTTCCGCTATAATGGAAATACGACGCTAGAGGGGAAGAAGACCATATGTCTGATTATGAACAGTTTATAGCAGGTATAAAGCGCAAAACAGGAATAGATTTAGCGCTATATAAAGAAGCGCAAATGAAAAGACGATTAACATCTCTGTATGAGAAAAAGGGACATCGTAATTTTGTGGACTTTCTAAAGGCACTTGAACAAGATCGGGACTTAATGAATGAGTTTTTAGATCGCATGACCATTAATGTATCCGAATTTTATCGCAATGGGAAGCGTTGGGAAGTGTTGCAGAAAAAAATATTTCCGAAATTACTGCAAACTAATAAGCGTTTAAGAATTTGGAGTGCTGCTTGTTCAACGGGTGAAGAACCGTATTCTTTAGTCATGGTATTATCTCAATTAGTGCCATTATCTCAAATTCAAATCATTGCTACTGATCTAGATGAAAATGTCATTCAAAAGGCGAAATTAGGTGTGTATCCAGAGCGCTCATTAGCAGAAGTGCCGAGTGATATTAAAGCCAAATATTTTGAGCAAGAAGGTTCCTTTTATAGGGTCAAGGATGAGATTAAACGTTGTGTGACTTTTAAGAAACATAATTTACTTAATGATCATTATGATGCTAATTATGATTTAATTGTGTGTCGCAATGTGATGATTTATTTTACTGAAGAAGCGAAAGATCAGATTTATACGAATTTTAGTAAAGCGTTGCGTCAGGATGGGGTTTTGTTTGTTGGATCTACAGAGCAAATTTTTAACCCATCTCGATATGATTTTGAAGTCGAGGATACATTCTTCTATAGACGAAAATAGTTAATAATATGAGAAAAGCATTCGTACAATAGACAATATGAATGTCGTGTACATATTTTAAAGGCTTAAACATAGATGTCTCGTACGCTTTTCGCTTGGTATAAGCAAAAGCGTATTTTTTATTAGTTAACTCGCATCAACGGGCAGTAAGACACTAACATCAAAATTTAGCGAACGCAAAATAAGTAGGAGATTAACTGCCGGTAAAAGCTTGAGTGGTGAAGACTAATGATTAGTGAAAGTGAAGATAATATCTTTTTTTTAAGTGAATCGTTCAGAATATTCGAATTTAACGAGGTGCTCTACATTAACCTTAAAGTTACTTTTAAAATTAATTGAAGTCGCTGGAGCAATTCGGAGTTTACAAATAATTAAAACGAGTCTTAAAAGACATTTGCAAAAGGACTGTTTTTTTAGAGAATATATGTTATAGTGAAAAATACATACTTTAGCGAGTTGAAGGGAGAAAGTGTTTATGCGTTACTTAACAGCGGGAGAGTCACATGGCCCCCAATTAACAACAATTATTGAGGGCTTACCGTCGCTCTTACCAATTACAGCAGAAAAAATTAACCACGATTTAAAACGTCGTCAAGGAGGACATGGGCGAGGTCGCCGTATGCAAATCGAAACGGATACAGTGGACATCGTTGCTGGTGTTCGTCATGGACAAACACTTGGTTCTCCCGTAGCGCTCGTAGTCACAAATGATGATTGGAAGCACTGGACAAAAATTATGGGAGCAGAACCATTAGCGGAAGATGTGAATCCTGAAGATATTAAACGCCAAATTTCACGTCCTCGTCCAGGACATGCAGATTTAGTAGGAGGCATGAAATACGGACACCGTGATTTACGTAATGTGTTAGAGCGTTCTTCAGCGCGTGAGACAACTGTTCGTGTAGCTGTAGGTTCTGTTGCAAAAGCGTTATTAAATGAATTAGGCATTTCCATCGTGGCGCATGTAACAGAAATCGTTGGTATTAAGGCAGACGCTTCCTTAGTGGAAGGAAAATCTGCCGATGAAATTCGTGCCATTGTTGAAGCAGATCCTTGCTATTGCGTTGACCCAGAGGCTTCTGCAAAAATGGTGGCAGCTATTGATGAAGCGAAAAAAGCGGGTGACTCCATTGGTGGTGTTGTTGAAGTCATTGTAGAAGGAATGCCAGCTGGTGTTGGCTCATATGTTCATTATGACCGTAAGCTAGATTCGAAATTAGCAGCTGCCATGTTATCTATCAATGCATTTAAAGGTGTGGAATTTGGAATCGGATTTGAAATGGCACGACGTAAAGGCTCTGAAGTACATGATGAAATTATTTGGTCAGAGGAAGAAGGTTATACACGTGCAACAAATCGACTTGGTGGTTTAGAAGGTGGAATGTCTACTGGAATGCCAATTGTCGTACGTGGTGTAATGAAACCAATTCCTACTTTATATAAACCGTTGCAAAGTATTGATATTGAAACGAAAGAGCCATTTAAAGCTAGTGTAGAACGCTCTGATAGCTGTGCAGTACCAGCAGCATCAGTTGTTGCTGAGCATGTTATTGCCTGGGAAATAGCGAATGCAATATTGGAACAATTCCATAGTGATCAATTACCTCAACTAAAAGCTCAAATCGACGAACACCGTCGTTATACAAAGGGGTTCTAATTTATGCGAGTACCAGTAGCGACGAAATCACATCAATATGAGGTTGTCATTGGTCATAATTTTTTGGCAGAAGCAGTAAAAGAATTTGATGATAAGCTTCAAAAAGCCGATAAACTCATTGTTTTTACGGATGTTAATGTGTGGGCAGCACAAGGAGATTATTTCAAAGCTAATTTCCCTTATCATTTTGAGGTCTTTGTCTTACCAAGTGGTGAGGCATGTAAAACTTTCGAACAATACTATGCAGCCCAAACATTTTTACTTGAACAAAAGTGCTCACGTAAATCATTTGTTTTTGCATTTGGTGGGGGTGCTGTAGGCGATTTAACAGGCTTTGTTGCAGCCACTTATATGCGTGGGGTGCCATTTATTCAAATCCCAACGACGATTTTAGCACATGACTCAGCAGTAGGTGGTAAGACAGCAATTAACCATCCATTAGGTAAGAATATGATTGGTGCGTTTTATCAACCTGAGGGCGTCATTTACGATACTATATTTATAGAAAGCTTACCTGAGCGTGAAGTACGCTCAGGAACAGCAGAAGTGATCAAGCATGCGATGATTTCTAATGCAGCGTGGTTAGATGAATTAATGGCTGTAGAGACAGTTATTCATTTCAGCACAGAAGAATTGGCGATGCAGCTTAGAAAAGGAATTGAAGTAAAAGCGCAAATAGTAGCAGAGGACGAAACCGAGCAATCCGTGCGAAAATTTTTAAACTTAGGTCATACTTATGGGCATGCCATTGAAGCGGCCGCAGGTTATGGTAAAGTAGCACATGGCGAGGCTGTAATGATTGGACTCGTATATTGTTTATTATTAAGTGAACGATACGGTGAATTAGATCGTAACTTCACTTCAGCATTTTTGCAATTTGCAGTGAAGAATGGCTATCCATTTGAAGCAGTGAAAGAATATTCCTTTGATCAGTTAACAGAGTATTTAATGAAAGATAAAAAAGCGGAGTATGGTATTTTACAATTTGTGTTGTTGGATAAAATTGGTAAACCTTTCGTGCAACCAATTGATTTAGCAGAGTGCAGAGAAGTAGACGCCGAATTCCGACAGCTATTAGCGGAGGTGCTTGTATGATTCGTGGACTTAGAGGAGCAATTACAATTGAATCTGACAAGCCAGAGCTTGTATGGGATGAGACAGCAAGATTAGTGAGTGAAGTAGTAGCAGCAAATAACGTGGAAGTAGATGATATTGCTTCCATTTTAATATCCACAACGCCTGATATTACGTCAGCCTTTCCGGCACGTGCTGTACGGCTAATGGACGGATGGCAATATGTACCTGTCATGTGTACGCATGAAATGGACGTGCCGAATGCATTGCCACTTTGTATTCGTGTATTAATACATGCGAATGTGGAAGTGGCACAAAAGGATGTTAAACACTTGTATCTCAATGATGCAGTGAAATTAAGACCAGATTTAGCCCAAGCTAAATAAATAGAGGAGATGTTTGAGATGAAATGGAAACAACAATTGGACGGTATGCAAGCATATAAACCAGGTAAACCAATTGAAGAAGTACAACGTGAATATGGCTTACAAGAAGTCGTAAAATTAGCATCTAATGAAAACCCATTTGGGTGCTCACCTAAGATAACTGCTTATTTACAAAATAATTCGGTAAATCATGCTATTTATCCAGACGGCTATGCGCAGAATTTACGTACGGCTGTTGCGCATCATCTAGATGTCAAAGAAACACAGCTTCTTTTTGGTAACGGCTCCGACGATATCATTGCCATTATTACTCGTGCATTGTTGTATCCAGGCGTAAACACAGTGATGGCAGACCCATCCTTCTCTCAATACTGGCACAATGCTGCAATCGAAGGCGCAGAGGTACGCAAAGTTCCTTGTATAGAAGGTGCACATGATCTAGATGCAATGGTAGCGACAATTGATAATAACACATCAATCGTTTGGGTTTGTAGTCCAAATAATCCAACAGGTGTTGTGATACCTGATGTTGAATTGCGTGCATTTTTAGCTAAAGTACCAAGTGATGTGTTAGTAGTATTAGATGAAGCCTATATCGAGTACGTAACGCATCCTGGTCACAAAGATACTCTTCCTTTAATTAACGAGTTTCCAAATGTACTATTATTGCGTACATTTTCAAAAGCATATGGCCTAGCTTCTTTCCGAGTGGGTTATGCAATTGGGCAACCTGACGTAATTGCTAAGCTTGATCCAGTAAGAGCGCCATTTAACAATACCATTTTAAGTCAAGCAGTCGCGACAATCGCTTTAAGTGATCAAGAATATATAAAAGCTTGCCGTGAAGCAAATGAAAATGGTAAAAAGCAATATATTGAATTTTGTGAAAAATATAATTTGCAATACTTCCCTTCTGATACGAACTTTATTTTCTTTAATACGAATGCTGATAGTGATGTTGTTTTCAATGAGCTAATGAAACGAGGCTTTATAATCCGTAGTGGAAATGCGTTAGGATTGCCTGGGTTTATCCGTGTGACAATCGGAACAGAGGCTCAAAATGAAGCGTTGTTAGGTCACCTTGAAAATGTCCTTAAAGAGCTAGGAGTTTTTGCATGACGACACGTAAAGTGCTCGTTATTGGGCTAGGCCTAATTGGAGGCTCAATTGCCTTAGCATTACAAAAGGCACCAGAAACAAAAATTATTGGCTATGATATGGATGAGAAAACACGTGAACATGCGAAAACGTTAAATATTGTTCATGATATTGTGACAGATCCAAAAGAAGTGGCGGCCGACGTAGATGTTATTATTTTTGGAACTCCGGTTAACGCAACACTTGTATGGATGGAACAATTAAAAACATGGCCGTTAAAAAATAAAGTAATCGTAACAGATACAGGAAGTACAAAAAAGATGATTATGCAAAAGGCTGGGGAATTGCGTGAGTTAGGCATTACCTTTATTGGAGGACATCCAATGGCAGGCTCACATAAAAGCGGTGTTTTAGCTGCAAAGGCTCACCTTTTTGAAAATGCGTATTATATGCTAACACCGCTTGCCGGTGAAGAAATTGTCCATATGGCACAGCTTGAAAGTCTATTAAAATTTACACATGCAAAGGTTGTTAGTGTATCTGCTCGTGAGCATGATCATATGACAGCTGTAGTTAGTCACTTCCCGCATGTCGTTGCTGCTTCTCTTGTGCACCAGTTGGGCGGAGAAAATGGGGAGTATCCGATGACACGTTCTCTTGCTGCAGGGGGCTTCCGTGATGTAACGCGTATTGCGTCATCTAATCCGATTTTATGGCGAGATATTACATTACAAAATCGAGATGAGCTTATTGCACAGCTAGAAGGCTGGGAAAAGGAAATGAGTCGTGTTAAGGAGCTGCTTTTAAATGGTGGCTCGGAGGACATTGAAAAATACTTTGCGATTGCCAAAGAGCTAAGGGATGAATTACCGATAAGTGCAGGAGCAATGTTCACATCATTTGACTTATATGTTGATGTTCCTGACTATCCGGGGGTTATTTCTGAGGTGACAGGCTTACTTGCAAACGAAGCGATTAGTATTACGAATTTACGTATTTTAGAGGCACGTGAAGACGTGTTCGGTATTCTAGTTATTAGCTTACAAAGCGAAAGTGACCGTGAACGTGCAGCAGCGTGTATACAAAAGCGTGCTAATTATGAAACATATATTTCGTAGGCAAAATGCTTACTTAAAAGAAAGCGTCGAAATTACGGCGCTTTCTATCTTCATATTAGGGGGAAGAAACGATGAGTGAAAAAGTATTACAATATGATAAACCTTCCTTACAAGGGACTTTAACGATTCCAGGTGATAAATCTGTTTCTCACCGTTCTGTTATGTTTGGAGCTATTGCAACGGGTAAAACGACAGTTGAGGGCTTTTTATTAGGTGAGGATTGTTTGAGTACAATTGATTGCTTCCGAAAGCTCGGTGTAAAAATTGACGTGGAAGGAACAAATGTATCTATCGACAGTCCAGGCATAGAGGGGTGGCAAGAGCCTACAGAGGTACTATACACAGGAAACTCTGGTACGACGACACGTTTGATGCTTGGGATTCTAGCTGGATCTAACTTACATTCAGTAATGACAGGGGATGCGTCCATTGGAAAACGACCGATGCGCCGTGTTATTGATCCGTTACGTCAAATGGATGCACACATTACCGGAAGGGCAGATGGACAATATACACCATTAGCCATTCAAGGTACAACATTACAAGCTATTGATTACCACATGCCTGTCGCAAGTGCACAGGTGAAGTCAGCTATTTTACTTGCGGGTTTACGTGCTGAAGGCACTACAATTGTGCGAGAAACTGAAGTTTCTCGAGATCATACGGAGAGAATGCTACGTCAATTTGGTGCACAGGTTGACGAGTTGGATGGTGTTATTACATTACAAGGAGGACAAACTCTAACTGGGACGCATGTTTCTGTTCCTGGTGATATTTCATCAGCAGCCTTTTTCTTAGTAGCCGGAGCTATTTGTGAAGGTAGTAAAATAACGCTAGAAAATGTCGGAATTAATCCAACACGTGATGGTATTATCGAAGTGCTTCATAATATGGGCGCATCTATAACATTAATGCCGAATGAAGATAGCCAATCAGAGCCGACAGCAACAATTACAATTGAAACTTCAGTATTAAAAGGAACTACAATTGAAGGAGATATTATTCCTCGTCTTATCGATGAAATCCCGATTCTTGCTTTATTAGCAACGCAGGCAAACGGCAAAACGATTATTAAGGATGCCGAGGAGTTAAAGGTGAAGGAAACAGACCGGATAACGGCTGTAGTGGATGAATTGAAAAAACTAGGTGCTTCTATTGAAGCGACTGAGGATGGAATGATTATTGAAGGACCAACTCCATTACATGGTGCTCGCCTCAAAACATACGGTGATCATCGTATAGGAATGATGGGCGCTGTAGCTGCACTAATAACAGATGGGTCTGTAACTTTAGATGATGCAGAATGTATTGCGGTTTCTTACCCATCGTTTTTCGAGCATATAGAGGAAGTAAAGTAAGGTCTATCTTTAACACTCTGACTGTGGTTAGATGAATGCGGTTGCGGTTCCTTTTTAGTGGATGTACCAAACGCCTACTGAAATAGAGGAACTTTGTAAGGATGCTACGTCCTGTGGCATTACCGACATCTTGTCGGCACTCGTGCAGACCTGGGCACAACTCAAAATCCGGACGTAATGACGCCAAGGCGAAATTAATCCTGACTCTCCAAGTCTTTTGGGGAGTTTTTTCTTGTTTCGAAAGAAAATGTTTTGTAGCATAAAGATATTAATGAAAGAATAGGTGAATGACTGTGAACAATGCGATGACTGAAATAATGCAAGCACTTGAACAAGGAGACTTAGCATTAATTGAACAGCTACTTGAATCATTTTTAACGAAGGAGCTACCAGAGGAAATTTATACGCTAGCTGAAGTGTTTATGCAGTATGGGTATATGAAGGAAGCTGACCGTGTACTGGAGCATTTACAATTTTTATTCCCGGAAGAGGCACAGTTGAAAATTGATCGTGCAAACGTCTTAATGGAACTTGGCGCTGAAGATGAAGCGCTAGATTTTTTATTAGAAATTGAGGAGACATCTCCAGAATATCCCCAAGCATTATTAGTATTAGCAGATTATTATCAAATGCAAGGATTATTCGAAGTAGCAGAAATGCGCATTAATGAGGCACTATCTATATTACCAGAGGAGCCATTATTACAATTTGCTAAAGCGGAGCTTTTATTTGAAACGGGTCGTTTTTTAGAGGCTGCGAGACTATATGAAGAATTGTATGAACAACAAGTTGAATTTGCTGGGATAAGTCTTGTTGAACGACTTGCTGAGGTGTATCGTGCTGGAGCTGCCTATGAAACGGCTTTAGATTACTATTTAAAAGCACTTGACGATGAAGTAAAGCCGGATGTTTTATTTGGTGCTGCGTATTCGGCCTTTCAATCTCGAAAATATGAAATGGCCATTAAACAATTAGAAGAATTAAAAGAATTAGATCCTGATTATTTTTCTGCCTATTTATTGCTTGCTGAAAGCTATGCCATGACGGAGGACAATACAAAAGCTTACGCGGCCATTCTTGAAGGTTTAAAGCGTGATGAATATGATAAATCCTTATATTTATTCGCAGGTAAAATGGCTTTGAAAACGGGTTTGCCAGCTGAGGGTGAACAGCATCTACGTGAAGCTATTGCCTTAGATCCTGAATACATGGAGGCAGTATTGTCATTAATCTCTGTGTTGGCACAGCAAGAGCGTCATGAGGATGTAATAGAATTATTTGAAGAGTTGCAAAAAAATGATTTTGAATGGAGCACCTTATACCCATTTGCTGCGGTTGCATATGAAAATTTAGAATTGTACGACCGTGCATACGAATTTTACCGTTTGGCATATAATGATTTTAAGGAAGACGCAGCATTTTTAGAAAAATATGTTTATTTCTTATTAGAAGAAGGAAAGCGTTCAGAAGCTAAAGAAGTACTCGGTCATTTAATAACTATTCAGCCGGGTGAACTAGAGTGGCAAGAGAAGTTAGAAACCTTAGAATTTGAGTAAAGGAGGGAGTGGGTATGACTGCTTCTGTATCAGTTGTCGATAAAAAAGCATTTGTTAGATGGTTTTTAAAGAATTATCAATTGAAACGTCGTGAATGTGTATGGATTTTGAATTACTTATTAAGCAACGATGAGTTATTAAAACGAATTCGATTTGTTGAAGAAGCTCACTATTGCCCTAGAGCAATGGTAATGTCAACAGTTGACTCAACTGGTGTGCCATTTCGTTTTTACAAAGGTAATGTAATGACAGCAGATGCTGAGAAATCTTTCCATGATTTACGCTTACATGAACATGAAGATATGTATATACAATTGAATTTTCCTAATGTACCACCAAGTGCACAATACTTAGCAGTTCTTGAAGAAAACCCTTATATGCCGGAAGCACTTATTGTCAGTGAAAAAGATCGTTTACTGGCAGAAGAGCTGCTTTCCAACAGCTTACTCGTATTCCAAGAAGAAAAATTACTCGCGCAAATTGATGAAGCTCTTGATCAGGGAGATGAAGAGCGATTTTATGAATTGTCAAATTTGTTACAAGCTCTAAAGGAAACAGCTAATTTACGTTAGTTAAAGGCAAAAATTGAATGTCCTTTATCTACCTCAATATGATAACATAACAAGTGAATGATTGTTTTCACTTTTTATTGGCTATCCTATTGAAGAGTGGAGAAGGGCATTTTTTTTATCTTCATTCAGTGGGTGTACAAAACCCCATTGAAATAAAGAACCCAGTCTAAGAATGCCACGTCCTGTGGCAACGACTGAGTGACCAACATTATGTTGTTGTTGTTGCTGACGCTACGCTTTCGCACAGACAAAACCTTTTGCTGATGCTGCGTTAGCACTACGCTTCAAAAAACATTTGTTGGCCTAAAGCCCTGGCGGATGTCACGGATATTGAATTACGCCAAAGCGAAATTGATTTATGCAACAAGAGGAGGTTTGTAAGATGTATTTTAATGCAAGCGATGTGACATCGTTTATGGCACAGAAGGAATTTATCGATACAGCAATTGTTCCACTCGTAACCGTCGATTTATCTCCTGAAAAAATGAAACAGAGTGGTACAGAGGCGGATTTTTTGTTATCGCTTACATCTTTTATCGAACAACAGTTTAAAGGTCGTCTTTTACTGATGCCACCATTTTCGTATAGTGCAACATTAAAAAACGAAGATATGCCGAAGGAATTAGAGGCACAATTACATAATGCTGGTTTTAAGCATGTGTTCTTCATTACTTGTGACCATTTTTGGACAAATATTGGAGAAGAAATAAATGTAGTTTGGCTACCAGCGATTCCGTTAGAAAGTATGGATAAAGGTGTGAAAAGCTCTATTCTCGAAGATCAATTGCGACAAGTGATTCCGATGCTTTCGACCAAATGGGCACAGATTTAACAATTTGTTTCAATAAATGTTCACATTCTCCAGCTTTCCACAGAATGCTATATTGACCAAGCTATGGACTTGATATATCATAGATATGTCCTAGTATTACTATTTGTAAAAGAATGTCCGTTGGACTGACCTTTAAGTTAGAGGGGGGAAAAAAATGAGTAATAATCGAGTTTCACGTCGTCAATTCCTAAGCTATACACTAACTGGTGTAGGTGGCTTTATGGCGGCAGGTATGCTGATGCCGATGCTTCGCTTTGCAGTTGACCCATTATTACAAAAACATGATGGTGGGAATTTTATAAAGACAGAGCATAAAATCGCTGATATTACTGACAAACCAGTTAAAGTTGACTTAAAATTTGAACAAGTTGACGCATGGTACAAATCAGAAGTAACAAACGTTGCTTGGGTTTACAAAGATGGCGATCAAATCGTTGCATTATCTCCTGTTTGTAAGCATTTAGGATGTATGGTTGGCTGGGAAGAAGATACAAAACATCCAAATCAATTCTTCTGTCCTTGTCACGCTGGACGTTACGAGAAAAATGGTAAAAACGTACCAGGTACACCGCCTACAGGTCCGTTGGATGAATACGAAGTTAAAGAAGAAGATGGTTACTTATCGCTTGGTCCAACTAAAGCAAATACTCTAGTTAAGTAAGGGGGTACAAAACAGTGCTAAATAAAATTTATGATTGGGTCGATGAACGCTTAGATATTACACCTATTTGGCGTGATATTGCCGACCACGAAGTGCCAGAGCACGTGAACCCTGCACATCATTTTTCAGCATTCGTTTACTGTTTCGGAGGATTAACTTTCTTCATCACAGTGATTCAAATACTATCTGGTATGTTCTTAACAATGTACTATGTACCAGACGTAGTGAATGCTTGGAAATCAGTTTATTATTTACAAAACGAAGTAGCATTTGGTGAAATCGTACGCGGTATGCACCACTGGGGAGCTTCATTAGTAATCGTAATGATGTTCTTACATACTCTTCGTGTATTCTTTACAGGTTCTTATAAGAAACCTCGTGAATTAAACTGGATGGTTGGTGTAGGTATTTTTGGTGTAATGATGGGTCTTGGTTTTACAGGATACTTATTACCATGGGATATGAAAGCATTATTCGCTACTAAAGTAGGTATCGAAATTGCTGCATCTGTACCGTTTATCGGTGGATGGATTAAAATCTTATTAGCGGGTGACTCAACTATTCTTGGGGCTCAAACGTTAACACGATTCTTTGCGATTCATGTATTCTTCTTACCTGCAGTATTGTTTGGGTTACTTGCAGCACACTTTATCATGATTCGTCGTCAAGGAATTTCAGGGCCGTTGTAATAGTTCTTGACGGTTCGATGATTTTTTAAAGGAGGGGACATAATGCATCGCGGAAAAGGAATGAAATTTGTTGGTGATTCTCGTATTAAAGCGAATCACAAAATGCCGAACGTTCCAAAGGATTATTCCGAATATCCAGGTAAGACGGAAGCTTTCTGGCCGAACTTCTTACTAAAAGAATGGATGGTTGGTGCTGTATTTTTAATAGCTTATTTAATATTAACAGTTGCACATCCATCACCTCTTGAAGGACCAGCTGATCCAACAAGAGCATACGTGCCATTACCGGACTGGTACTTCTTATTCATGTATCAATTATTAAAATACTCATATGCTTCAGGTCCATATAATGTTATTGGAGCAATCGTAATTCCAGGTCTTGCATTTGGAGCGCTATTATTAATGCCATTTTTAGATAAAAGTCCAGAGCGTCGTCCATCTAAACGCCCATTACCAACAGCGTTTATGTTATTAACGTTGGCTGCTATGTTCTACTTAACATGGGAGTCAGTTGTTAACCATGACTGGGAAGCTCAAAAAGCAATGGGTGCAATTATTGAAGAAGTTGATGTTGATATTGATGAATCACTTCCAGGATTTGCGATTTGGAATGGTGACTCAGGTGACCAAGCTAAATCTTGTATCGGCTGTCATGCTGCTGATTTAAATGGTGGCCCAGCTGCTCCAAAATTACTTGGTAATACACTAACGGCTGAAGAAGTTGAAGATATTATTCATAATGGTCGTGGTGGAATGCCAGCCGGTCAATTCCACGGTACAGACGAAGAAGCGAAGCAATTAGCTGAATTTATTGCGAGCTTAAAGGCTAAGGAATAAGATTTGTTTTAAAAGAGTCAGGAAACTGGCTCTTTTTTTCTGCTAGTATAATAATGTGACTGTTACAGCTTCAAAAAAGTTCCCGCAAAATATATTATTGCTTCAATAATATTTGTTAGGAGTTACATACTATTTAAAATAGAGATAAATGTCCAGTCACTCCTGCGGAAAAGTGGCCAGTCAAGATTGTTTCTATGAACAAACCGAGAAGGCTAGGCGGTAAGTTGCCGAAAAAGGCGGGGAAGTCACCAGAATTTATGTAGGCGCTTTGCCAAAATACACGCTAGTTGCTACAAAGTGTGTAACACCCCAACTTTTGATGTAGTCTATTTAAGGGAATGTTAGAAACAAAGCTCATCTACAAAAGTAAGGGATGACATTGTATATAAGTTGATTGGAGCGAGCAACGCGAGTGAAAAGGCTCATCGGACGCCCCCAGGAAACTCTGCTCTGCGCGAAAGCGAAGCGTCAGCGGCAAATGTTTTAACTGTGCGAAAGCGAAGCGGCAGCAACAAAGCGCCCAGTCGGAACGGAAATCAACCTTACATTATGGTTAGGAGCAAAAAAATTCTGCCAATATTCAATATTGAAAGAATGTGGCAAATTAAAGACAATCTTATACATAATAACAGTTAAAAAAGGCATCTTAGTAAAGACAGAAGATAAAGGAGTTTTAATTATGCAAATTACACGTGCAAATGTCTGGTATCTCCTTACGCATAAGTCATTTTTAATACTTTTACTTATTATCAATCTATTAGGAACTATTTACGGTTATTATTGGTACGGATGGCAGCTTGCCATCACAAAGCCTATTTTTTATATTTTTGTGCCGGATAGCCCGACAGCCAGCTTATTCTTTTGCTTTGTATTGTTAGCTTGGATTATGGGCAAAAAATGGCCGCTAATGGAAGTACTAGCACTGATAACATTAGTAAAGTATGGATTATGGGCTGACGTGATGAATATTTGGACGTTGATTGAGACTGGATCTATTGGGTGGCAAGGCTGGATGCTTGTAGGCTCGCATTTTATGATGGCCTTCCAATCAATTCTGTATCTTGGTAAATATGTTTTTTCATATTGGCATATTGCCGTGGCAGCTGTATGGACATTGCATAATGATGTAATTGATTATGTATTTGGCCAAATGCCGATGTATCGTGATTTAGCAGATTATACAAGCTATATTGGCTATTTTACTTTTTGGTTATCGGTTGCATGCATTTT
Organism: Lysinibacillus sp. NPDC097214; assembly: GCF_050277945.1. Lineage (NCBI taxonomy): Bacteria > Bacillati > Bacillota > Bacilli > Caryophanales > Bacillaceae > Lysinibacillus > Lysinibacillus sp. NPDC097214. Next base: position 540,300 of record NZ_JBNNSS010000002.1, on the reverse strand, counting down.
TCTAGCGGTCTTCTCAATTAGGTGGCGCAAATATTTGCCGAATTAAGTAATTGATTATAGAATTATAGTATAGAGATAGAAAGGGGTTAGAAAATTGTCAACAGGTATGTATATTGTTTATTTTGCAATAATAATGCTACTGCCGCTTTATGCACAGATGAAAGTAAAGGGCACGTATAATAAGTTTGCAAAAGAACGTACAATGAAGGGACAAACAGGTGCAGAGGTAGCGCGTGCGATTTTAGATGCAAACGGCTTATATGATGTACGAGTTGTTCCAACACAAGGTGTGTTGTCTGATCACTATAATCCGGCGACAAAAACAGTTGCTTTATCGGAAAGTAACTTTTATGAGGCGAGTATTGCTGGAGCTGCAGTTGCTGCCCACGAGGTTGGCCATGCCATCCAACATAAAGAAGCTTATTCAATGCTGACATTACGTAGTAAGCTAGTGCCAGTTGCAAATATTTCATCAAATATGTCTTGGATATTTGTCATGATTGGTATTTTTGCAAGTAGTGCAAATATGTTACTTTTAGGTATCGTATTATTGGCTGCAGGTGTAGTTTTCCAATTAGTAACGTTACCAGTAGAGTTTGATGCATCAAAGCGTGCATTAGTGCAAATGAATTCTCTAGGGATTATTACAAATGAAGAAGAGCGTCCAGCGCGCAAAGTGTTAAGTGCAGCAGCATTAACATATGTTGCCGCAGCAGCAGTAGCTGTATTAGAATTATTACGTTTAGTATTAATCTTTACAAATATGCGAAGTGACGACTAATTAAAAAAACTTGTTGTAGTGGTATTTCACTATAGCAAGTTTTTTAATCCGTCAAACTGTGGTATTACAATTTAATATGTAAAAAAAAGCCTACCTCAACGAATGTTTTATTCGAAAGAGCAGGCAAATTGTTCATTTTAATGGAGCGGTTGTTTTTGGTCGTCGAGCGTGAAGCCTTCTCCTGCCACATCCCGTACTTCTATTATAGAGACGAACGCGTGAGGATCGACCTCATAAACAATAGATTTTAAACGTACAACCTCATTGCGACCAATGACACAATAAATAACTTCCTTGTGTTGTTTCGTAAAATGGCCATGACCTTCAAGTATAGTAATGCCGCGTTCCATTCGTAATGCAATCATTTCAGCAATGGCGCTAGATTTTTCAGATATAATAAGTGCTCCACGTGCTGCATATGCTCCTTCTTGAACAAAATCAATGACGCGTGCGCCAACAAATACCGCGACAAGGGTATACATCATAGAGCGTGCATCTAAAAACGTTATCCATGACAGTGTAATGACAATTGCGTCAAATAGAAACATCGTTTTACCCATACTCCAGCCAAAATATTTATGCCCAAGGCGAGCTAAAATATCTACACCGCCAGTTGTACCACCGAAGCGAAAAACGATACCGAGCCCTAGTCCAACAAAAACCCCTGCAAAAAGAGCAACAAGTAGCAAATCATCCTCTAAATGAATCGTAAATTGATACTTTTGGAAAACTTTTAGGAAAACTGAAACAGATAAAGTTCCAACGAGCGTATAAATAAATGATTTTTTCCCAAGTAAACGATAACCAATAATAAACATAGGAATGTTTAATAGTAAATTCATGAAGGCAGGGTCCCAACCTAGTGTAAAATAAAGTATAAGTGTAATCCCACTTAGGCCACCTTCACCGAGTTGGTTTTGCATGTTGAAGTGGACGAAGCCGAAGCTAAAAATTGCAGCTCCGAGCATTATTGCGATGATATTGCTGATTTTGATCTGTTTTAACATATGACCTCCTGTAGTCCCAAACAAATGAAGTAGTGCTATCTATTATCTGACATTTTATTGTTTTTGACAACAATGGTGTAAATTTTATACGATGGTAAGTAGGAGTGTGATTTAAATGACTGAACAAGTGACAATGCAAGCTTTACAGCAGCGTGTAGATGATTATATAGGACAATTTAAGGAAGGTTATTTCCCACCATTTGAGTTATTGGCTCGTCTAACTGAGGAGCTTGGTGAATTGTCTCGCGAGGTGCAGGACGTTTATGGGCAAAAAAAGAAAAAGAGTACAGAGAATGCTAACAGTATTGAAGAAGAATTAGGTGACTTTTTCTTTGTTTTAGTTTGCTTTGCAAATGCGCAAGGCATTAAATTAGATGAAGCACTTTTACGAGTTATACATAAATTTGAAACAAGGGATAAAGATCGTTGGACTAGAAAGGATGATGAATAATGTCAATTCGTGTAGCTATTGCAGGACCTAGGGGAAAGATGGGGGCTGAGGCTGTACATACAGTTATGAAGCATGACAAAATGGAATTAGTAGCTGTACTAGATTATAAGGAAGTAGGAAAAACACTAGCTGATTTGGAAATGTTTCCGGCAAGTTATACGGCTCCAATCTTTACAGATTTGTCAGAGCTTGTAGAGGCAACTGCACCTGACATATTAGTTGATTTAACAAGCCCGCATGCAGTATATAAACATACTAAAGAAGCCTTGAATTTAAATGTACGACCTGTAATTGGTACAACGGGCTTTACAGATGCACAACTAGTGGAATTATCAGCAATGGCTAAAGAAAAAGAGCTTGGCTGCATTATTGCTCCAAACTTTGCGATAGGGGCAATCCTTATGATGAAGTTTGCTAAGGAAGCGGCAAAATATTTACCTGATGTTGAAATTATTGAAATGCACCACGATCAAAAGCTAGATGCACCATCTGGAACAGCTGTTAAAACAGCACAATTGATTCAGGAGGTGCGAGCACAAAAAATGCAAGGACATCCAGAGGAGAAAGAAACACTTGAGGGTGCAAGAGGGGCAGAATTGGATGGCATGCGTCTTCACTCTGTTCGTTTACCAGGTTTAGTGGCACACCAGCAAGTGTTATTTGGTGGAGACGGACAGCTTTTAACAATTCGCCATGATTCGTTAAACCGTAATTCTTTTATGTCTGGTGTAGCATTTTGCATAGAAGAAGTCATGAAAATGGATCAACTTGTATATGGTTTAGAAAACATCATCTAAAGATTGGGATGGAAGCTTTATGAAAATCGCATTAATTGCACATGATCGCAAAAAAGATAATTTAGTACAGTTTGCTATTGCTTACCGAGATATTTTAAATGAGCATACGTTGTTTGCTACAGGTACAACAGGACAGCGTGTTATTGAAGCTACAGGCTTAGAGGTAACACGTTTCCGTTCTGGACCACTCGGTGGTGATCAACAAATTGGCGCAATGATTGCCAATAATGAAATGGACATGGTCATTTTTTTCCGTGATCCTTTAACAGCACAACCACATGAGCCAGATGTTTCAGCACTGATCCGTCTTTGTGATGTTTACCAAGTGCCACTGGCTACGAATATGGGCACTGCAGAAATATTACTAAAAGGCCTACAAGAAGGCTTTGTGGATTGGAGACTGATTCAAGAAGGACGAAATTAAAAAAAGACGTGATTTAGAAAGGATGATAATCGAATGAAAAAGCTAAAAATTGGCATTACCTGTTATCCAACTGTTGGAGGCTCTGGTGTTATTGCAACAGAATTAGGAAAAATGCTTGCAGAGAGAGGGCACGAGATTCATTTCATCACCTCAAGCGTACCATTTCGATTGAATAAAATTTATCCAACCGTCTTTTTCCATGAAGTAGAAGTTAATAATTATTCAGTATTTCAATATTCGCCATATGATATAGCATTAGCGAGTAAAATGGCGGACGTGATTAAGGATGAAGAGCTAGATGTGCTTCATGTGCATTATGCAATACCACATGCTGTCTGTGCTGTCTTAGCACGTGAAATGAGTGGTCGTGACATTGGGATTGTCACAACGCTACACGGTACAGATATTTCGGTACTTGGGCAGGATTCCACCCTTTCACAGGCAATTAAGTATGGCATTGACAAATCTGATATCGTTACAACAGTGTCAGAGGCATTAAAACAACAAACCTATGAGCTTATTGATACAGTAAAGCCGATTAATACGATTTACAACTTTGTTGATGAACGTGAATACTTCCCACGCAATCTAGGGAGCCTAAAGGAACAATTCGGAATTGAAGAAGACGAAAAAGTTATTATTCACGTATCTAACTTCCGTAAAATTAAGAATCTTCCTCATATAATAGACGCATTTATGAAGATTCGTGCAAACATGAAGGCAAAGCTTTTGCTTGTAGGAGATGGTCCTGAAAAGCATCGGGTAATGGATCAAGTAAAGGAAAGTCCCTACATGAAGGATGTTCTATTTTTAGGTAAACAAGAAAATTTGGCTGAATTGTATGCAATCAGTGACCTTAAATTATTACTTTCACAGCAAGAATCATTCGGGCTAGTCTTACTTGAAGCAATGGCTTGTGGTGTACCTTGTATCGGATCAGCTGTAGGCGGTATTCCAGAAGTCATTGAGCATGGTGTAGATGGCTATATAGTGGAATTAGGTGATACGGACGCAGTGGCAGAATATGCCGTGAACCTATTGAAGGATGAAGAGCAATTACAACGTTTCCGTGAGGCAGCCATCCGTGCTGTTGATGAAAAATTCCATTCATCTAAAATTGTAGAACAATATGAAAAATTGTATGAAAAGGTTGCTGAAAGAAATCATGCAAAACAATAAAGAATGGCAAGCAGCCTATTCAGTTATTGAACAACTAGAAAACGCGGGCTTTGAAGCAGTAATCGTCGGTGGTGCGGTACGAGATGCAATACTCGGTCGCCCTGCCCATGATGTAGATGTTGCAACAAATGCCATGCCAGACGAAGTAAAATCTGTCTTTAATCACACGGTTGATATAGGGATTCAGCATGGGACGGTACTTGTTATCGTGCCAGCTGGATCGGTGGAGGTAACGACATATCGCACGGACGGGGAATATACGGATCACCGTAGACCAGAGGAAGTGCAATTTGTACGTTCGCTAAAAGATGATCTACAGCGCCGAGACTTTACGATGAATGCCATAGCGATGCGTCGTGATGGCTCTTTTGTTGATTTTTACGGGGGGCGCCAAGATATTGAGGCTGGTGTCATTCGAGCTGTAGGTGATGCACAGAAACGCTTTTCGGAAGATGCATTACGAATGCTACGAGCCGTACGTTTTTCAGCACAGCTTGGTTTTCTAATTGAAGCAGAAACCTTGCAAGCAATGCAGGACAAGGCTGATACTATTTCTTGGATTGCGAAGGAGCGCATAAAGGCAGAGCTCGATAAGCTATGGGTAGGACAACATGTTTTTAACGGTATAAAAAAGCTTGAGGAAAGTGGCTTAGTGAATTATTTGGGTGGTACTTTTCAAGCTGATGACTGGTGTGAATTTATCACTCAGGACAAGCTACTAGGATGGGCATATTTTGCAGTGTTACAGGGTGATCATTGGCGAGAAGTGCTAGGTGACTATCGTTTATCGAATAAGGAAATGGCATTTGTAAAAGCTGTATTAGCAGCTTTAAAAGCTTTAAAAAATGGCTGGACGAATATGGATTACTTTTCGCATTCACAACAGGAACTCGAGACAGCTTGTTATTTTGCGGAGCTGAGACAGCTTGACGTTCAAAGGTCACAACAAAGTATTTATGAAATACAGACGAATCTCCCAATTAGACACAAGCAGGAGCTAATTGTAAAAGGTACGGATTTAATAAAATGGTCCGGAAAAAAAGGTGGACCATGGGTAAAAGAATCGTTGCAGGCAGTGCTTGAAGCTGTTGTCAATGGAGAGCTTCAAAATGACCGACAGCAGATAAAGAATTGGATAGAACATGATTATTTCAAAAAAGAATGATACACTCTGATTTTTATCATGTCTGTATTACAAGGAACCGTCTTAAAAAATGAATGAGACGGTTCCTTATTAATTTAAGCTTTATTTTTTGATTCTATAATATTTTTTGCTTATCACCAAAAGTTGGAGGTGACAATTGTTAAAACGCATACCATGTATATTAGTTGATTGTAGTGGAGGCTGGGCGACTCCTTGGGGATCAGCAATAGGGGAACGAAGGCTAAAAGCATCACATCCTGTGATAACGCCTTCGTGACCAACATAGTGTTGGCCCGACGCCCCCAGGAAAGCGCCCAGCCGGAACGGAAATCAACCCTACGTTATGATGGTGTTCCAACGATCGGAAATAGTTAAAAATAACGAATAACTAGTAGCTAGATATTTGATGATAGATTGTGGTCAATTGTCATAATTTACAGTATGATAAATACAAATTGATTCAATATTTTGCAAGCAAATAAGAGTTTATTAAAGGATTGATAGCATGAGTATTTCAATGAAGGATGAAATTTTAAAAAGAATATTAGCTGCTAATGGTGAAGCAGTTTCGGGTCAGGAGCTAGCGGATTCCCTTGGAGTATCACGTACAGCTGTATGGAAACATATGCAGTCGCTACAGGAGGAAGGCTATACGTTTGAAACTGTAAAGAAAAAGGGCTATGTACTGACTGGTGTGCCAAATAGCTTAAGTCCAACACAAATTGAACTATTTTTAAATACGGAACGCTTTGGACGTGAAATTCATTATTTTGATGTTGTAGATTCAACACAAATAATCGCCCACAGGCTTGCACAGGAAGGCGCTCCACATGGTACGATTATAATCGGTGAGGAGCAAACTGCCGGTCGTGGTCGTATGGCGCGTCCATGGGAATCTGCAAATGGCACAGGTATTTGGATGACTGTTATTGTGAGACCAGATGTCACTCCTCAACAAGCTTCATCGTATACACTTGTCGTAGCAGTTGCAGTTACAATGGCTATTAAAACATTATATAAACATATTGAGCCAGCCATTAAATGGCCAAATGATTTGCTCATTAAAAGTAAAAAATGTACTGGTATATTAACAGAAATGCAGGCTGAGGCTGACCGTGTACAAGCATTGCTAGTAGGTATAGGTATTAATGCAAACCAAGTCGAATCAGATTTCTCACCGGAAATCGCTGATATTGCCACATCTTTACGTATAGAAGCGGGTGAGGAAATTAATCGTGCTGCCCTTGTCGCATCCATTTTACAATACCTAGAACAATTCACGGAATTATACGTGAAGGAAGGCTTTGCTAGCATTAAAAAGCTATGGGAACAAATGTCATGTACGATTGGACAACGTATTGAAGTAACAACTTTACGTGGGCGCTTTGAAGGCATTGCCAGTGGGATTACCGACGAAGGTGTACTACAGCTAACAGAGGATAATGGCACAGTCCGGACAATTTATGCTGGAGATATAAAAATTTTATAGAAACATACACTACAATTTGCACTTACTTATCTAACAAGAACGTATATTTTCAAATCTAAAAATATACGTTCTTTCATATTTTTCGAAATACATTTAGCTCCGTATATTTTTTTCTCGTTTGTAGTCTTGTCTAAAGAAGATCAGAGAAAGTATTAGTAAAATTATTGGAAGAAAAAAGAACCCAGAGTCATATTTAATTGAATGCTCCATTTTTAGTCCGAACAAATAAATGAATAATGAAAAAGAGACCGATAAAGAGATTGTTCCCGCTATAGTTTTCATTACTTGCCCCCAATAAAAAACTTTTATTTTATTTTTTCTATTAACTTATCTATATCATTCCATACATAAATAAGTTCTTCTACTATTTTTCCACCAATTTTAATTTCGATGTTATTTACATATTGTGCACCATAATATTCATAGAAATAACGTGTTTTATTTTCTGCTAATACTTCGACAAATACTTTTTCGTATCCTTTTTGTTTAAAATAGGTGAATATTTCTTTGAGTAGTTGTTTCCCGATTCCCTTTCCATGATATTCTTCTAAAAGATAGATAGAAGTTAAATCAGTTGAATTTGGTACAGATTTAGTCTTTCGTGTGCCACCAGTTGCAAAGCCGATTATTTCTCCTTGTTCATTTTCAGCCACCAATACATAATTCGTAGCATCTGAAATATTCTTCTTCCATAGCTCTGTTCGCTGCTCGTAAGATAACCTATTCAAAAAATCATCTGGCAAAATGCCTTGATAAGTTGTTTGCCAACTATCAACATGTACTTTTCCAATACTTTGAGCATCTCGAATGTTTGCTTTTCTAATTTTCATATTGATCACCTCGAAAGTCGCATTTTATCCCCAATGATTACGGACGTTTCTGACCCGATTCACCTCGGAGTCCTCCTTAAATTACAAAAAATGATTACAATCACCTACCACTACATAGGAGTAGGACTATCATATAACGAATGGAAAATCCTTACTAATGCGAGAGTGATCATATAAAATTCTTACTAAAAGGCATTATCACAAGGGTATAAATTCTACCTTCTAGGTACTGGAAAACGAAATGTTCAAGGAAGGAAATCTTTAAGGATGTTGTGCCGCTATTAAGGAGAGAGGAATGCTGTTCTAGCCTTAGGCCTAAGGTTATTTGGATCCATTCTTAGCCCTGTTCAGAAGACTATGACCTGTAATCCAAACTACCACTCCGGTCCCCCACAATATCAGAGCCGAGCTAAAACCAACAGATGTCCACCATAACATAATTTGGTGATTTCCCCAGGTCACTTTTACAGGTAAAGTAAACAGCGTGATTGCCGAAAACAGACAAAGAAGTGAACCCGAAAAATAATAGAGATTGACCTGGAAAAGGTGCGCTAGGGGAAAGAAATGAGCACCGACAATAAGAGCCATAACAGGAACAAACAAATCCAAGTGATTGGTAGATCCACAAATTGCGGCGGCGGCGTATATCAACACACCTTCTAAACCGAAAATAATACCGAACCACATATTTTTTCGTTTCCAACGATGAGAATCCTCTTCCGCCATCTCGTTTGATAATCTTTTTGATTTCAATATCAATACGATTCCTCCAACAAGCAGTACGATACCAATCAACAGGGATAAGATCAATAGCCAGAGAAATCCCCAGCCCTGCAATCCTTTAATTCCAATTCCTGCCCACAGAGTACCGAAAAATGCCATGAAGATAACGCCAAAAGCTGTCCCGCGCACAGCAGCTCTAGGAATGATGGTTTGCGACATATCATGAACCCCTCACTTTCAATTTCATTTTAACTTCTTTCAGCAAATGTTTTCGTAGCGAAAGTGAAACGTCAGCTACAAATGTTTTCGTAGCGAAAGTGAAACGTCAGCTACAAATGTTTTCGCAGCGAAAGTGAAACGTCAGTTACAGAAGTCTCCCACCCCTAAGGTGGAGGGATGAATGCGGATTAAGCTACTTTTCAGCGGGTGTCTAAACATCCGCTGAAAAAGAGCAACTCAGGCTAAGACCTTCACATCCTGTGAAAACGCCTGAGTGAAAGTGTAGTGAATCCACATCAACGTACAAGATATTTTTGCTTTCACCGTTGGGACTACGAATTGAGCCTATTCAATAACCAGTGGATACACTGGTGTTCGTAGGAATCCCTCATTTCAACTTTGGCTAAGTGGGGGGAGTTCAATACTAATCTCTAATAGAATATGTATACTAACACCTCAGTAATAGTATGAAATGGCAGAGAAATTTTTGTACATCTTTATTCAAGCCGAAATGTACATCGTTAAATTAGCATTTATATTCAGGAAGAGGAAATAAATGAAAAGCGAATATGTACAAATTGATAATACCAAAGATGAAACCCACAAATTATTTACTGGACTAGGATTTATTATTAGGAGGTATGAAAGTGGTGGAGTAGTATGTTAACTTCTTTCAGCAAGTGTTTTCGTAGCGAAAGTGAAACGTCAGCTACAAGTGTTTTCGTAGCGAAAGTGAAACGTCAGCTACAAGTGTTTTCGTAGCGAAAGTGAAACGTCAGCTACAAATGTCTTTTGCACCGAAAGCGTAGCGACAGGTATAGAAGTCACCCACCTCTATAGGTGGTGAGATGAATGTGGATTTAAGCTACTTTTCAGCGGGTGTCCAAACACCCGCTGAAAAAGAGGAACTCAGGCTAAGACCTTTACATCCTGTGAAATCGCCTGAGTGACCAACATCGTGTTGTGCTGCCGCTTCGCTTTCGCACAGACAAAATCTTTTGTTGCTGCCGCTTCGCTTTCGCGCAAAAAAACATCTGCAGGCCTAAGCACAAAGTCGATTCCGGACGCAATTATGCCGAGGCATAATGGATTAATAAATGGATGAATTTTGTAGCCTTCTTTATTTCAACGTTAATTGTAAGTCACCATAAGAAAGTGTTACTTTTAGCTGGTTATCACCTTTATAAGATTGCGATACCTTGTTATTTTGTTCATTCTTATCAACTGTAAGATCCCCGAAATCTGTTTGTAATTCATAGCCAAGCTCACCTTTTTTATTTTGTAAGTGAAGCGTAGTATCTCCGAAGTTAGACGTAATAGTGGATGAACCATTTAATGTTCCATCAATGTTAATATCACCATGTTCACTTTCGGCAACGAAGCCATTACTTGAAAATTGTTGTAGCTTCATATCACCAAAAGATTGTGTAATCTCTGTTTTATCACCAGTAGTGTCTTTAAATAGTATGTCTCCAAAGTCTTCAATTAGAGTAAACTCCTGATAATTCAGACCACGAATGGTTGTATCCCCAAAATTACTATCGAGGACAACGGTTTTCAATTTTACATCTGAAGGAACATAGATTTTGATGGAAGGAGTTCTGAAGCTACCAAATCCGAATTGTAAACCATTCTTTTTCTTGCTCTTTGTTTCAACAGTTAATGTATGATCTTTCAAACTGTACGTCACATCATCATCTTTAATAACATTTGTTTCTAAAGCAAAACGATCACTAGCAACAATTTCAACATCTCCATAGTGATTGATAACATTGATGTTAGTGAAATCATCTAGTTTATAGGAATTGTTTACTAGTGTATTGTTCTCTGGCAATTGAATGCCTTCATCAGTTAACATAAAACTCCATTTTCCACCAGAGAAATAACCGACGAGAGCTAACAGTATGCCGAAAGCAATCATAGTAATGGCGATATGGGTATGTCGAGACGTCATTAGTATTCCTCCTTCCGCTTCTTCGTTATTTTATGGAATAGTTTACCTAATGCTTCGACACAAACAACAACGATTGTTTTGATCAAACGAGCAACAATTGGGAATAGCAGGATGCCGAGACCTGTTACAATAAAGCCAACACCCATAAAGAGTATCGCTGTCGGCCAGTGCTGAGTTAAAATGAAGAAGCCTGTAATAAGTGCAACGATCCCACCGAAAAAGATACTTAATACAGTTGCGATAATCGCAATGATAACGCTGAATATAACTGCTCCAAATGAAAAAATAAGTGCTATAGCAACAACAAGTAACGGTAATGAAAGTGGGGCAGATAATATTGCTAGAATGATAAGCCAAATCGCAGACATATTTTTCTTAGTCGAAGTCGAAGTTGAGGTAGCTTCTAAATCCTTTAATGCATAGTCCGCCATTATTTGTGATGCAACATGAGAAGGGGACCCTAGCTGTTGAATGACCCGCTTTTCATTTTCCTCTCCTGCTTCATCGAAATATTCCTCATAATAGGCAAGCGCAGCATCAATCTCATGCGCTGGAAGACGTTGTAATTTCCCCCTTAGCTTTTTCAAATAGCTTGCTCTATTCATCCTTTTTCCCTCCTATAAGTACACAATCGACCATTTCTTTATACTTTTGCCATTCTTTTAATAGCTCCAGTAATCGTATTCGACCTTGATCAGTAATTTGGTAATAGCGTCTATTCCTGCCTTGGTAAGGCTGATCGTAGGTTGTTAAGCAATTTGCTTTTTGTAAACGACGTAATACTGGGTACAGCGTAGATTCTGATATATCCATCACAGATTGTATTTGCTGTGTTAATGAGTAGCCGTAAGCATCTTCTTTATCGACGATGGCTAATACACAAGCGTCAAGTAAAGCTGAGCCAAGCTGAAATGTCATCTTTTCTCACCTCACAATAGTTTACCTATACAAGGTTTTATATTATACGTCGTATAGTATGGTGGAAGTATATTACATATAACATTAATTGTCAAATTTTATTAAAAAGTTCAAGAAGTAAAAAACAAAAGTGACTGCAGTGTCATTTTTAATTGACAATAAAAGGTATATTGATTACAATTAAAATGACACTAGTGTCATTTTAATTGTTTGGAGGTAGAGATAATGCCAAAGGTAAGCCGTGAATATGTACAGGAAAAGAAAAACAGCATTTTAGAGGCAGCCACAGCAGTATGTAAAGTGAAGCCGCTCTATGACATTACGATGAGGGATATTATTAAAACGTCAGGAGTAAGTCAGGGTGGGATTTATCGTTATTATTCAGACTTAGATGAAATACTTATTGATGTTATTAATCAAGTAAATGCTAATGCAGACTATAAACATATTATCGATGAAATTACAGTTACGAGTCATTCTCCTACAAAAACAATCATTAAATTATTTAATTTTCTTGGAGAGTACATGAAGGAAAACGTATCAACAGTTGGAAAAATCCAATTTGAGCTGACGATTTTATGTGCTAACAATCCAGATAGACAAAAGAAAATTTTATCAAATATTGTGGAGAATGAAAGTGGGCAATATTTGATGCAACAAATTTTTCATTCAATCCAAAAGGGGATCTATTCTGGATGTTTTCAGCTTGAAATTTCGATAGAGGATCTATCTACTTTTATGATGACATCCATTGATGGCATTGTGAGAGACGTTGTCTTGCAAAAATGTTACGGGATGTTCCAAAGTAAACATGTGGAGTTAGACGAAATTCGTTTGATGAATACACTTTGTAATTCTGTACTATTACTATTGGGTACGAAAAAAGGGGAGGATTAAAGTTGGGATTAGAGATAAGAAGATTTCTATTTTATACCTTTGCTACGTCTTGGATAATATGGGGCAGTTTAGCCTTATTAACACAGCTGAATTTGCTGAAGTTTGGAAATGTAATAGCAATGCTATTATTTATTATTGGCGGAATTACTCCAGCAATATGTGAGATTTGGCTGAAAAAGAAACATTCAACTAAAGAAGAGTTCAAATCATTTATCCATAATGTAAAAAATCCTAAGCATCCTGTATCTTGGTACATATTTGCAATCGGATTGGCATTTGCGGCTTGTTTTTTACCAACGCTATGGGGCGGAGCAACTATGAAGAATCCAATATATTTAGCGTTACTGGAATTGCCGATTATGATTATTGGTGGAGGGTTGGAGGAAATCGGCTGGCGTGGTTTTTTACAGCCCACATTACAAAAGAGATGGTCTCCCTTCACAAGCACGATTATTGTGGGCGTTATTTGGGCAGTTTGGCATCTGCCATTATGGTTTGTAAATGGCTCAAATCAAATGAACATGAACTTTCTATGGTTTTCTCTAACTGCATTAGCGTTATCCTTCTTACTGACAATCATTTATTTATCCACTAAAAGTATTTTTCTCTGTATTATTTTCCACGCTTTAATTAATTCATTTTGGGATGTCTTTGTACCAGTGACAAATGTAACGTCTGGTTTATTCACATTTTTATTTGCTCTGTTTCTATTTACAATGTTTGAAGTTTATCGAAAATCCAACTTCCAGAAACGCATGGTTTGAAATTGGGGATATTTATCAATCGTAATTATTAGAAAATAATATTTGAAGATTACTAGGGGAATCTGTTATAGTATGTGCGAAGGGCAGTATCCTTTTGTGAACGGCACCTTCAAAACCGAAAGAACTATTTACAATAAATATCTGCCTTGATCTTTTAATGACAGGGACGGAAGAAAACAAGCGTTCAAAAATATAACTTAATTTAATGGAATGGGCAATTCATTGGATTACCTCCCTTTATTAAGTTATGCCTCTAATCAATAACGAGAGGTGATTTTTGATGACGAACGACACTACCCTTCTGTCCATTTTAGGAACAGAGGGGTTTTTCTGTTTTCTTCCCTTAAAAAAGGAGGACTACAAGATGAAAACAACATCAGATTTTTTAAAGATGAAAGCAGCAGGTGAGAAAATCGTTATGCTTACTGCCTATGATTATCCTGCTGCAAAATTTGCCGAGGAAGCAAGCGTCGATATGATTCTAGTTGGAGATTCACTAGGTATGGTAGTACTAGGCTATGATTCAACAATGCCAGTAACAGTAGCAGATATGGTACATCATGCAAAAGCAGTACGCCGTGGAGCAAAGGATACGTTTGTTGTTGTAGATATGCCATTTGGTTCGTACCATGGTGATGTACACGAGACGTTGAAAACGGCAGTATCGATGATGCAAGAAACAGGCGCAGATGCACTAAAGCTAGAGGGTGCAGGAGATGTTCTACCAGCCATTCATAAATTAACGTCAGCTGGCATTCCAGTGGTTGCTCATTTAGGGTTACTACCTCAATCAGCAGGCGTGCTTGGAGGCTACAAGGTTCAGGGGAAAACAGCTGAACAGGCAACGAAACTCATTGAAGATGCAAAAAAATGTCAAGAGGCTGGAGCATGTGCAGTGGTCTTAGAATGTATTCCTCATCAGCTAACAGAGATGGTATCTGCTGATCTGATTATTCCAACGATTGGCATTGGAGCTGGTGTAGAGGCTGATGGACAAGTTTTAGTTTATCATGACATGTTAAGCTACGGTTCACATCATGTACCAAAATTTGTGGAACAGTTTGCGAACATGGGCCAAGAAGCAAGCCATGGAATTGCTAGTTACGTAGAAGCGGTAAAGGCAGGTACATTCCCTGCACCGAAGCATTTCTTTACGATGAAAGAAGAAGCATTGGATCAGCTATATGGGGGCGTAAAGTAATGAAAGTCGTAACTACTATCCAAGCACTAACCATAGAAATCCAAGCGGCTAAGCAAGCTCAAAAAACAATTGGACTCGTTCCAACGATGGGCTATTTACATGAGGGCCATTTAACGCTAGCAAAAACAGCTCGCGCTGAAAATGATTTAGTCGTGATGAGTATATTTGTAAATCCAACACAATTTGGACCAGATGAAGACTTTGAAAGCTATCCGCGTGATTTACCACGAGATACTGCTTTGGCAGAGTCTGTCGGCGTAGATATTGTTTTCGCACCGAGTGTTGAAGACATGTATCCACATGATGGCGGTATTCGTATTCATGCGGGTGAACAGGCAACAATTCTTTGCGGTGCGAGCCGTCCAGGACATTTTGATGGCGTTTTACAGGTCGTAGCAAAATTATTTCATTTAGCACAGCCGACACGAGCTTATTTCGGACAAAAAGATGCACAGCAGGTTGCTATTATTGCGACGATGGTACGCGATTTTAATTTCCCTTTAGAAATGCGAGTAGTACCCATTGTACGTGAGGAGGACGGTTTAGCGAAATCCTCTCGAAATGTGTATTTAAGTGAAGCGGAGCGTCTTGAGGCGCCCGCCATTAATGAAGCACTACAGCTAGCTCGTGATAGCTTTCTAGCGAATGGTGGTGCAGCTGGCGCGCTTGCAAAAGCAAAGGCACACATTGCAGCACGTACACATGGCGAAATAGACTATATTGAACTGTTAGCGTATCCAGATTTAACACCCGCATTGGCTGAAACTGAGCAAGTGCTTTTAGCGGCAGCCGTCTATATTGGTAAAACTCGTTTAATTGATAATTGTATCTTTAATGTGAAAGAAGGATTGTAAAATGTTACGAATGATGATGAACAGTAAAATTCACCGTGCTACAGTGACACAAGCAGATTTAAACTATGTAGGCTCTATTACAATTGATGAGGATATTTTAGATGCAGTAGGGATGCTACCAAACGAAAAGGTGCACATCGTCAATAACAACAATGGCGCCCGCTTTGAAACGTATATTATTGCAGGGGAACGTGGATCAGGCGTTATTTGTGTGAACGGAGCCGCAGCACGCCTGGTGCAACGTGGAGATATTGTGATTATTATTTCTTACGTGTATGTAGATAATGATGAGGCAAAAGATCATAAGCCAACAGTAGCCATTATGGGCGAGAGTAATACAATTAAAGAAATGATATCCTATGAGCCAGAGGCAACGGTGATGTAATGTTATAAAAGCGGCTACTAATTTGTAACGTTAAAGACAATTTTTTTAAAGGTGATTGAATTCACCATAATTTGAAAGTGTACATTATTAAATTAAATTTTAATGATGTACACTTTTTATTATGTCAAAAAATTGTTAAAGAGAAGATATATCAGAAATTTGTCATGAAAATCTATTAATGAAGGATGGACACTATTGATTCTAGGTTTCATTGATTTCATATGAGCATTAAGTGAATTTAAAAGTTTTCCAAACTAAAATATTGCGTTAAAGATATGTTTTTAGCTCATTATCAAAAGTTGTGGATGACATTTTTAAAACATATGCAATGTATTAGTTGATTGGAGTGAAGGCTGGGCGACTCCTTGGGGATCAGCGATAGAGGAACGAAGGCTAAAAGCATCACATCCTGTGATAACGCCTTCGTGACCAACATCGTGTTGGCCCGAGACCCTGGAGCGAGCACATAGGGGAACGAAGGCTAAAACCATCACGTCCTGTGATAACGCCTTCGTGACCAACATCTTGTTGCCCCAAGCGGCTCATCGGACGCCCCCAGGAAAGCGCCCAGCCGGAACGGAAATCAACCACACGTAATGGAAATAGGTCATATTTTTACAAATATATTAATTTGGAGATTCTTGCTGATAATCAACAATGGCAGAGGGATGCCGTTGAGCCAAAAATGTGATAAAATTCATCTATCTAATGTGAACTGTGAGTTGAGATGTATGATGGAAAGTCAAAAGTATGCAATTGTTGATTTAGAGACGACTGGTCATTCACCGGCAAATGGGGACCGAATGATTCAAATAGCAATTGTTATTATGAAAGATTGGGAAATTGAACAAACGTATACGAAGTTTATTTATCCAGGTAAAGCTATTCCAACTTTCATTCAGGATTTAACGCATATTACGGATGAGGATGTAAAGGATGCCTTGCCGTTTGAGGCACATGCCGACTACATATATGAACTGCTTGCCGATTGTGTATTCGTCGCGCATAATGCGGATTTTGACTTATCCTTTTTACAAGCAGAGTTCAAGCGTGCGGGTTTATCAAAATGGCAGGGTAAAAAGATGGACACGGTTGAGCTTGCCAAAATTTTGTTCCCAATGTCACTCGGCTTTAAGCTAGGTGATTTAGCGGCTGATTTAAATATAGAGCTAGCAAATGCACACCGAGCAGATGACGATGCCCGTGCAACAGCGGAGCTCTTTAAACGGTGCTGGAAGGAGTTACTCAGTCTCCCGCAGCTAACCCTTGAACAAATGCACAAACGTTCATTCAGATTGAAATCAAATTTATCCCAGCTTTTCTTCGAGGCTCTTCAAATTAAACGACAGCATGTAACTGTTAATGAGAATGTCTCCTACTACCGCAATTTGGCAATATGTGATGGACGAAAAAAATATACAAATCATGCGGAGGTTGTATCATATCCACAAACAGTAGCTGACAAAACAGCATTAATGTCAAAAGCCATGTCGAATTTTGAGCAACGACCTGCGCAATTCGAGATGATGGACACTATTTGGCAAGCGCTCAATGACAAAAGGGAATGCGTGATAGAGGCCTCAACAGGTATTGGTAAAACAGCAGGCTATCTACTTCCTGCGATTTTGTATGCTCGAGCAGTCGATAAAAAAATCGCGATTAGCACATATACGTCACACTTGCAGGAGCAACTTGTTGAGGAAGAGCTACCAAAGATTGAAAAAATCCTTGGCACTAAAGTAAATATTGCTGTTCTTAAGGGCATGCAGCATTATATTGACGTTGCACGCTTTGAGCAATGTATGGCCTATGCTGATGAAACTTATGATGATACATTTACGATTTTGCAAATTCTTGTCTGGCTGACAAAAACTGAAACAGGTGTGCTAAGTGAGCTCAATGTATCTGGGGGCGGACAACTATTTTTAGAGAAAATCCGCAAAATGCCTGATGAAAAACCTTCAAAGGGCTTTGATTTCTATGAGCAAGCGTTAAAAAATAGCGAATTTGCCGATTGTATTGTAACGAATCATTCTATGGTACTCAGTGATTTAGTCCGTCAAACACCAATCTTTACACAAATTGAAGGATGGATCATTGACGAAGCACATCAATTTATACAATCTGCTATGCAGCAGGATGAAATTGTCTTCTCCTATACGCAGTGGAAGTACATTTTCGGTCAAATCGGAACGATGGAGGAAACTGCTTTGTTCCAGCAATTTAGTCAGGCAGCTAAGAAAAAACACCGTGTTTCTATGCAAAGCTTACAGCGACTAGATGCACAATTTATACGTCTACAACGGACATTCGATGAAACTATGCAACGGGCTGTACAAAAAATGCAGCAACAAATAAAAGGGAAGCAAGCTAGTAGTAAATGCACTTTATTTTTAGAAGATGTATCGCTAGCAAAAGAACCGCTTCTACAAGTGAGTAAGCTCACACAGCAGTGGCTTGATCTTGCGACAGAAGTAGGGCAGGCTTTTGAAAATAATATTGAGCAATTAGATAAAAATGAGCTCTTTATTTTATCTGAGTGGCATTATTGGATCCGTGAATTAAAAGTAAAAATCGCGGAATGGGAGGAAATTTTCCTATCGCCACAGGATGCTAATTCAGTATGGCTAGAATTTGATTTAAGGAGCGTTCCTGGAAGCTTACACGTCTATAAAAAGCCTGTTAATGTCACTCCTATCATTGAAAAAGTACTTACACCGCTTCGTAAGCAGGCAAGTATCGTATGGACTTCAGGTACTTTAACGGTACCAGGTAATGAGCGTTTTGTGACGAGTCAACTTGGTATTTCTGATAGTGTGCAAGTAATAAAGCTCCAAGCGCCATCATCCTATTATTCAGGTGCGAAGGCATTTATTGTCACGGATATGCCTGAAATTCAACATGTGTCTCAGGATGAATATATTGAAGCGGTCGCCCATGCGATTACACGTACCGTGCGAATGACTGAAGGACGTTGCTTTGTCCTATTTACCGCGCAGGACATGCTTCGAAAAACAGTGGAGCTTATTCAAGATAGTGAACTCCTTGATGACTATATGCTCTTTGCACAAGGAGTCACAGGTGGTAGCCGTATGCGAATTCTGAAATCATTCCAAAAGTTTAGCAATGCCGTTCTTTTTGGTACAAACAGCTTCTGGGAAGGTGTAGACGTTCCGGGTGACGCTCTTGCATCGGTTATCGTTGTACGCCTGCCGTTCTCTTCACCGGAAGAGCCTGTATTTAAAGCGCGAGCAAAACATATTACCGCACAAGGTCGCAATTCTTTCAATGAGCTATCACTACCAGAAGCCATCATGCGTTTTAAACAGGGCTTTGGTCGTTTAATCCGCTCATCACAGGATAAAGGAGCCTTTATAGTTTTAGACCGTCGTATTTCAACAAAGTCGTACGGCAAGGAATTTGTTAAGGCGTTACCACCGATTGATGTGAAAAAATTGCAGCTACCTGAGTTGTTAAAGGAACTTAATAATTGGCAGAAATAATGGGAAACCCTTTTAGCAGTCTTGCTAAAAGGGTTTTTTTAGTAGGGCTTAAACCTGAATGAAAAAAACAGAACGAAAACAGAGATCCCTAGCAAAAAAGTCTGCAAGCATAGCATTAAATTCACTCGCAAAAAAGCCCTCGACGATTGCGGGGGCTAGTTGCTTTCCTTCGGCAAATGTTTTTGTAGCAGAAGAGTAGCGATGGGTACAGAACTATTCCACCTCTATAGGCGGATTTTAGCTACTTTTCAGTAGGTAGTTCAAAAAAGAATTCCTACCATCTACGGAAACGAGGTCCAAAGCCGGGGAAGAAGGGTCTCCCAACTGGGAAGAATGGGCTAACTGGGAAGAATGGGTTAAATACTGGGAAAAATGGGCTAACAGGGAAAAAGGGTCTTCCTGGGAAGAATGGGCCTCTACCTGGGAAAAAGGGTCTCCCGAATGGGCCCATACCTGGGAAAAATCGGCCTCCGTCAAAACGCATTGGATTTACCATTTTTATAACTCCCTTCAATTGATATAGTATAGGCTATGTTCAATCAATGAAGTGGCTTAGACTAAGACACAGGTTGGGGATATTTGCAAAGGACGATTTTGGATTGTTCCGTAAATTGCCTCCTTTTTACATATACTCTTCAATTAGCATCTGGACCAATTTATGTGCGAGGTAAAGATTCTTTTCAATGTAGTGAAGTTCTTTAGTTGAATAGGTCAATAAATAGACCACTCATAATGAGTGGTCTATTACGTACAAGAAATCGTGTCATTGACATCATCTATTAAAAATTCAACACAGTTTCTACCTCGTTCTTTTGCTTGATATAATGCTTTATCACATCTTGATAATAATGTATTTCGTGTATCACCATTTACATAGCTAGTTACACCGAAGCTACTAGTTTTTCGCTGCACAATAGGGAATTGATAATTTTCTAGTTGTTGACGAAGTTTTTCAGAAATCTTAACAGCATCAATTAGTGTAGTTTGAGGGCAAATAACTAAAAATTCCTCACCACCCCATCTTCCAACTGTATCTTGCTCTCGAATCGTATTTTTCAATATCTCTGCTACGTTCATTAAAACTAAGTCTCCTACTTGATGACCGAACTCATCATTGACTTCCTTAAAATAATCAATATCTAGTAGAATAATAGAAAACGTAGTCTCATGATATTGAGCATGTTCAAATGCTTCTTCTAACACATAATCTAACCTTACACGATTTGGAACTTGAGTAAGTCGATCGGTATTTGCTAATTTTTCAAGCTCAAGTTTAGCTCTTTCTAGCTCTTGTGTTCGTTCTTTAACTTTATATTCGAGTGTTTCATTTAGTGTTTGTTGTATTTCCTGATGCTCTTTTTTAATAATATTGATTTTATCGCCTAATGCTAATGACAAAAATATAGATTCAAAAATAGCACCAACTGCTGGAACTTCCTCAAATATAACTGGATGGAATGGAATTATACTTAAAAAAGCCAATGCTTGTACAATGATGGAACCAAGCAAAACAGTCCAACCTACCATATAAAATCTAGCCATTTTCTGACCTTTTAACAACACAAATATTCCCGATAACCAAAGGAAAATAAAAACAACTACAGCCAAAAAAATTGTGACATTATTTGCAATTTCCACATCAGGGATAATGAATGAAGAAATTAAAGAAAGTATAGTGATCCATAATAGTAGATTTCCGATTTTGTGGCATCGAGGCAAATATTTTTTTAGTTCAAGAAACTCTTTGCAAAATAGAATCATAAACAAAAGTAAAAGATTCCCACTAATTGCGGAAGATTTTAAAAAAAACCATTTAGGCAAAAATTGTCCTACTAGCTCAATATCTAAAGAATTCAATGTAGCTTGATAGAGGATAAAACTAAACATATACAAAACATAGTAAAAGTAAGCCTTATCTTTTAACGAAAAGAATAAAAATAAATTGTAAATTAATAAAGCTAATAAGAATCCATAAAACATTCCTGTTAAATGTTTATAGTCAATAATCTTATTAATGAAGCTATCCGTAGTATAAAGATAAGAAATTGAATTTAATGGTAATTCCCCGTCTAATTTTAGATAAACTTCTTTGACGGATGGTTCTTGGATTTGAAATAAATTCGAGCGATAATGAATGTTTTGATCGTCCACATTTGAAATTCCTCTTTTTTGAACACGATAGGAGCCATCTTCTTTCACTAAATACATTTCAATGTTATCTAGTTTGTCTGTTACCTCTAACCAGTAAGACTCCTGTTTATCTTTTAATATTTTATCAGTATCCAATCGTAGCCAAATTGTATCATTCGTATGCCAAAAGAATACATAATTGTCTTTACTAGCGACAAATGATTTGTCATATGTACCACTTAATAAATCTTCTATTGTAATTTTTTTTGAAGGGTCACGAAAAATATCATAATGCTTTCCTAATATAATAGGTTCTGATAGTTCTTCAGCATGACATTGTAAGCTGAATTGTGTAAAAGTAAATATAAGTACGAAAAAAAAATAAAATAACAGGTTGGTTTTCATAATTTTATTTTTCATCATTCAATCTTTCTCCTATCTCAATCCCTTTTCTTCAGTCATTAGGAAGTATGCTGATGAAAGGTTAAATAAGGTGCTGTAAAATTAGAGTGTTATGTAAATATATCACACTTTATTCTTTATTTAGGATTTGAGTGCTAAATAAAAGATTAAAATAAAAAGTTACAATAATTAGTATGAAAAGAAGATAGATTGGTTAGGATTCCTTCGATTATCAAAGACCATAAGAGCAAGAATGAGGACTAAATGAATATCTATTACCTGATAATATGATGGCTAATAAACAATATGGAGGCATCATGATGTTAAAAATTCAGGAACTACATTCAGCTGAAGAGCTATTATTTATAGGTAATGTGTGGGATTTATTATCTGCGTTAACTATAGAAAAAGCGGGCTTTAAAGCAATTGGTACAACCAGCTGGGGGATTGCCACTTCTCTTGGGTGTGCAGGCGGCATGTGGAGAAAGGAATGGCTACTTCAGCATGAAAAATCCATGATTTAAAGGAAATCGAAAAAAGGGTCTTCACGTTAGAGTGCTAAGCCATTAAAAAGCGATTTATTATCTGCGATTTACTAACATTCTCTTTGTTTATTGCCTGCTATGCATTTTGTATAAAACAACGGTTATTGCTAAAAATAAGACCGTCAAAATGAGCGATTTAATTACAATAAGTATTTGTGATTTTCTTGTTTTTTATGACAGTTTTTTTGCAATGTCGATGCTTTTATACATGTGAAGAATAAACTTCAAGTGTAAACAGGCTTCGTATTTACAAATAAAGGAGGTGTAAACGTGAGCGTAGTTTATAGAATCGCTTTAGTGTTAGTCATCATTGGAGCCATCAACTGGGGACTTATAGGATTCTTTAGAATTGATTTAGTTGCCTATTTATTCGGTGGACAAACAGCAGTATTGTCACGATGGATTTATGCTTTTATCGGCTTAGCAGGGCTAATATCTATACCGATTCTGATTATGCGATTTGATGAGGATGAAGACCTTGATCCTCATACGCGCATAGACAGAAATCCAAGCTATGGCATGGAAGTTGGTGATGAAGCAGATTTTACTGCATTAAAGACGACGAATGTGCTAAAAGAAGAAAAAAAGGATTCACATATCAAAAATAAACACAAGAACAGAAAATAACTCCAAGCTAAATGATAGTACCACAAAAAAACCGACGAACAAATGTTTGTCGGTTTTTTTGTTCGTGGCTAAGAAAAATAAGGAAAACTCGCAAAGATACAAGGGATTCGCCCTAAGATAACGAAGCGGATATTTACTAGAAGCTCTTACATGAGCTGATATTACATAGAAAGGCGAAGGATTAGGCAGATTTATAAAACAAGAATTGGAACATGTAATTCCGACTTGGATTTCGGATAGACCAGCTCTAGAAAACGCTCAAAACGAAAGTTTTATGGTGATAAAACAATTTATTGGTGTGCCAATACGTCTTCAATCAAAAATGCGATATAGAGATTTGTTTTTGTAAATGGGTTACTTAAGTCCATATCTAAAAGTGTCTCTATTTTTTTTATTTTATAAAGTACTGTGTTGCGATGAATAAATTGACGTTCACTAATCCTGCGAGTACTACCATTCTCCTCAAGAAAAATGCGTAAAAATTGTACATAATCTGTGTTATGCAATTCATCATAGCGATAAAGTTGACCTAAGATGTCTTGGCTATATGATTTGATCAAAGTTTGATTTTGCACAGCCATAATAATTTTATAGGCACCAATTTCTTTATATTTGTATAGGAAGCGGTTGTTATGAAGCTTTGCTAATTGGATTACTGTTAATGACTCATCATAGCTTTTGCGAACATTTTCAAGCTCTTTATGATAATTTCCTTTACCAATGATAATATCTAAGTAACCATTTTTTTGTGTAATTTTGTCGTAAATTTCTTCAACAATTTTTGAGAAGGGAGTATTAGGTGTATTGATTTGTGCTTTGTCGATTAAAAAGATGAGGTGATTTTTATGCTTTAGTTTTAAGAAGCGTTTATATCTATTTTGAAATGCAAATTGGATCATGACTTCGTAACGGTCAATATTAGTTTGTACACTATTTGTTGTACATGAAATGATGGCTAGCTCCCTACCTAGTGGAAATCCTAGTAGTGCTAATTGATCCTTAATATAGTGGGCGTTTTGTTTGTAGTGAAAAAGTAAGTTATAAAGAACCTTTTCTTCGATGGACAGCTCTTGATGGTGATTAGCGATAAATTGAAATGTTGTTTTTAATAGATCGGCTATCCGATAATTCCATGGCATGTGAAAAATAGGGAAATCATGTTCGTTGGCAAAAGAGGTTACTGATTCTGGTATGTTTGGAATATATGGACCAGTATTAATAATAAAACCTGCTACCTTTTTAGCGAAAGCTAGTTTTACAAGCTGCTCTAAGGAATCTCCAGAAGATAAATTAATACCTGTAGTCACGACTAATTCATTAGGTCTACAAAACATAATTAAATCGATGCTTTCAACTACGTTAATCCCTGTAACTCTTCGATACGTTCCGTTATGTCCAGCTACTAATGTTAGCATTGGGAATTGAACTCCCTCTACAATTTTGCGAATTGTCCCCATTTTCCCCCCCCTTATTATGAACATAACTTACCATATATTATGTGCAGATGCACATATTTTTTTAGTGTGCTAGCTATATCTCATAATTTTTATCTTTTATAGAATGTGTATAACTACTGTGAAAGAGAGGAATTGCATATGTATAAGTGTAATAGTAGACGATTGCAAGAGTTAATTGAACAATTTAGTCAATTTGGAGCTACCGAAAATGGTGGCGTAACTCGTTTGTCTCTTTCGGATGAAGATGTATTAGCAAGAAACTATTTTTGTGAGTGTTGTGATGAATTAGGAATGGACATCAAAGTCGATGATATGGGTAATATTTATGCTATTCTCCCTGGGAAGAAGGATGTCCCTCCAATTGTGATGGGGTCACATTTAGATTCCGTTGAAAAGGGTGGAAAATTTGATGGTGTACTAGGCGTTTTAACAGCCCTAGAAGCCATTAGGACATTAAAGGAAAACGAGATTGAGCTAGATATCCCTATCATGATTGTTAATTTTACGAATGAAGAAGGTGCTCGTTTTGATCCGGCAATGATGAGCTCTGGTGTCATTTCAGCTAAATTTGAAAAAGAAAAAATGCTGCAATCTGTCGACAAAAATGGCACTAGTTTCAAAGAAGCGCTTCAAGCGAGTGGGTATGAGGGCGATCAAGAAAATCGTTTAAAGGAAGCTCTTGCTTATATCGAATTGCATATCGAGCAAGGACCTGTTCTAGAGGCAAAGCAACTGGAAATAGGAGTTGTTGAAGGTGTATTAGGGATGGTTTGCTATGAAATTAAGGTTACAGGGCAGTCCAATCATGCTGGAACGACGCCGATGACAATGCGTCAAGATCCGATGATCGTAACGTCAAAAATCATTACGTATTTACATGAAGAGCTCGGAAAAATTGATGAGCAGTTAGTATTTACCTTTGGCCGAATGAATGTATCTCCAAATATCCATACCGTTATACCGAACAATGTGACGTTTACGATCGATTCACGTCATCAAAAACCAGAGATCATGCAAAAAGTTGAGGAAATACTGAATCATCTTCCTACAGAGGATATGGGCTGTAACATTAAGGCGGTTAAGCTATGGGGGAGAGATACAGTTTATTTTGATACTCATATTTGTAATGAAGTGGCAAAGGCTTGTCAGAGCTTCGGCTATACTGCTCATCGAATGTTTAGCGGGGCGGGACATGATGCGCAATATATGGCAAGTATTGTTCCGTCAGCGATGATTTTCGTACCTAGTATTCATGGTAAGAGTCATTGTGAGGAAGAGGAAACAACATTTGAGGATTGTGCGAAAGGAGCAGATGTATTACTTGAAACAGTATTGACGCTGCAAACAAAGTTCAGTATGGGGGAGACTTTCACATTACATTAACGTGGGTTTTATGAATTGTCTTTCCTAACATTGTCATAATTGAGCATTCTCCATTATTTTACGAAGGGTGAGGGGCAGAATGAAAAAAATTATTAAAGGTGGACGAGTAGCAACAGCTGCAGATGTTTTTGAGGCAGATATCTTAATTGAAAACGGAAAAATTGTTCAAATAGGTAGAGATTTATCCGACGCAGGCGCAGAAATTATTAATGCTACTGGTAAGATCGTGATGCCAGGTGGGATTGATCCGCATACTCATTTAGATATGCCATTTAACAATACTGTGACTGATGATGATTGGAAATCTGGTACGATTGCAGCGGCTTTTGGTGGGACTACTACTATTTTGGACTTCTGCTTAACGGCTGGCGAAGAAAAACTTTCAGCTGCAGTTGAAAAGTGGCATGACAAGGCAAAGGGGAAATCAGCTATCGACTATGGATTCCACTTAATGATTGGTGATTTAACTCCTGAAACAGAAGCGGAATTGCCGCAAATCTTAGAGCAAGAGGGCATTACTTCTGTAAAGGTATTTATGGCCTATGCGAAAGAATTCCAAGCAAGCGATCGCACCCTTTTTAAGGCTTTTAAAATAGCGAAAGACCTCGGTGCTGTTGTTATGGTGCACTGTGAAAATGGTTCTGTTATTGATGAGCTTGTAGAAGAGGCACGACGTGCAGGTCATAAGGAGCCGATTTATCATGCGCTCACTCGTCCAGCTGAATTAGAGGGCGAAGCGACAAAACGTGCGATCGAGTTAGCCCATATTGCTGGCGCTACCCTTTATGTAGTGCATGTAACATGTAAAGAGGCAGTAGATGAGATCATTGCTGCACGTGAAAAAGGCTATAACGTTTATGGTGAAACATGTCCACCATATTTAACTTTGGATCAATCTGCTTTAGCACAACCTGGTTTTGAGGGGGCAAAATATGTT
Organism: Lysinibacillus sp. NPDC097214; assembly: GCF_050277945.1. Taxonomy (NCBI): domain Bacteria; kingdom Bacillati; phylum Bacillota; class Bacilli; order Caryophanales; family Bacillaceae; genus Lysinibacillus; species Lysinibacillus sp. NPDC097214. The sequence goes on along the minus strand of NZ_JBNNSS010000002.1, from coordinate 513,299 downwards.
TGGTCCCCACCACTTCGCCCGAAATACCATCAGGATCATTTATGGAATGCTCTGAAGGCAAAACAACTACAAACAATTGGCTCTGATCAGTGCTCGTTTAGTTTCAAGGGTAAAAAACAGTTAGGATTAAATGATTTTTCTAAAATTCCTAACGGTGGACCTTTTATCGAAGACCGTTTCAGTATTTTATATTCAGAAGGTGTAGCAAAAGGAAAAATTTCTATCAATGAGTTCGTCGATATGATTTCCACAAGTGCAGCAAAAATATTTGGTTTGTTCCCACAAAAAGGAACGATTGCAATTGGTTCTGATGCCGATATCGTTATTTTTGATCCAGAGGTTAAACGAGAAATCTCGGCTAAAACCCATCATATGAACGTAGATTATAACCCATATGAGGGATGGGAAGTAACAGGCGAACCAGTAAGTGTACTAGTGCGTGGAGAATATGTCATTAAAAATAAAGAATTTGTTGGAGTACTAGGTAGTGGACAATATATAAAACGTCCATTAAAATCAACGGCTGCAGAAGCACTTAATATTTAGCTTTATCCCGCATTAAAATTTTTAGCCAAAGCAAAGAAGTAAGGTGGGAGTTAAACTGCCCGTAAAAGCCCGAATCGTTTACCTAAGGGGGATGAAGAAAACCCCCACTGATTAAAGTTTCACTTTATGACCGATTGCTTTGGTGGAGAACAGAGCAATCGGTCTCGTAATATCTTCATTTAGCTACAGAAGACAATCTACCTTTATTGATGGTGAGATGAATGTTGAATGTAGCTCTTTTTCAATGGATTACGCCAAGGTGTAATTGATAAGAAGAAAAAAATGAACACATGAGGGGGATGTGGAAATGGCTCAGAATCAAGAAAATGCAATGTCCCAACAGTTAAAACGTAATTTTATGGAATTGACTAACGGGATGACAAAGAATGAGGCAATTGAGGAATCTAATCGCTGCCTTTATTGCTACGATGCACCATGTATTAAAGCCTGTCCAACGAGTATTCAAATCCCGAATTTCATAAAAAAAATTGCTTCTGGTAATATGAAGGGCTCTGCTACGACTATATTAGAAGCAAATCCAATTGGTGCGAGCTGTGCAAGGGTTTGTCCAACGGAGGAACTATGTGAAGGGGCGTGTGTGTTAAATTCCTCAACAAAGCCAATTAAAATCGGTGAGCTACAGCGCTATGCAACAGATTGGGCAATGGAAACGAATGCTCAGCTATTTAAGCAAGGGCAAAGTAATGGGCAGAAGGTAGCGATTATTGGTGCGGGTCCCGCTGGTTTATCGGCCGCTCGTGAACTTAGTCGATTTGGTTATCAGGTCACTATTTTTGAAGCTGAGTCGAAAGCTGGTGGCTTAGGGAGCTATGGCATTGTGTCGTTCCGTTTACCAAATGAAGTTGTTGATTGGGAAGTTGAACAAATCGAAAAGCTTGGTGTTGAAATCAAAACAAACACAACTGTTGGTGTGGATATTTCTGCTGAAGAAATTATGAAGCAATATGACAGTGTTATTTTAGCAGTTGGTATGGGTGCTGTGCCAAATCTGGGCATTGAGGGAGAAGATTTAGCTGGTGTGCATGATGCGATAGAGTTTGTCAGAAAGACAAAAATGGGACCGCTTTCAAAAGATATTGTTGGGAAGCGAGTGGCTGTCATTGGTGCTGGAAATACCGCGATTGACGGTGCTACATGTGCTGTCCGTTTAGGTGCTGACAATGTTCAAATTCTTTATAGAAGAACACAAAAAGAAATGACTGCGTACAAATTTGAATATGAATTTGCCAAGCAGGATGGTGTGGAGTTTAAGTGGCTAACGGCACCGAAAAAAATTGTTGGTAATGAGTCAGGTGAGGTCGTAGGTATTGAATGTGTGAAAATGAAGCTCGGTGAAGCGGGTGCTGATGGTCGACAAAGACCTGAAGAGGTGGAGGGCTCCAATTTTATTATTGAAGTGGATACTGTTATTAAGGCAATTGGGCAAACACGTTTTGTGTCATTGATTGAAGCTTTTGGCTTACAGCATACGAATGGCGTTGTCGATATTGATGAATCGACAATGCAAACTTCGAATCACAAAGTATTTGCATGTGGAGATGTCGTCTTCGGAAATGGCCAGGGCGAGGCGATGGTTGTAACAGCTGTACAGCAAGGAAAAGACGCAGCATACAAGATCCATGAACGTTTAACTTCTTTCAGCGGAAGTCTCCCACATCCATAGTTGGTGAGATGAATGAAGATTTAAGCTATTTTTCAGTAGGTGTCCAAACACCCGCTGAAAGAAGTTAAAGCCTCCGGCGGATGTCACGGAATCGGAAAGGAGTGCTTTGTGCTAGCACAAAGCCGATTCCAGACACAATTATGCCGAGGCATAATTGATGAAATCCAAGTGAGATTGCATAAAGGAGGAACTACTAATGGCAGACTTACGTATTGACTTAGCGGGCATCAAATCGCCGAATCCATTTTGGCTTGCATCAGCACCACCAACAAATTCAGGCTATCAAGTACAACGCGCATTTGAAGCGGGGTGGGGTGGTGCTGTTTGGAAAACGTTGGGGGATCCGATACTAAACGTTTCTTCACGCTTTGCAGCTGTTAGCTTTAACGGACAAAGAGTAGCAGGCTTCAATAATATTGAACTGATTACGGATCGTCCATTAGAGGTAAATTTACAAGAAATTTATGAAACGAAAAAACGCTTTCCACATCACGCAATTATCGCTTCTTTAATGGTGGAGCCAAAGCAAGAAAAGTGGCATGAGATTGTTAAACGAGTCGAAGATGTTGGGGTTGACGGTCTTGAGCTTAACTTTGGTTGCCCGCATGGGATGGCAGAACGAGGAATGGGCTCTGCCTCTGGTCAAGTACCTGAATTGGTGGAAAAGCAAACGTACTGGGTGAAAGAGGCAGCGAAAACACCAGTAATTGTGAAGCTAACGCCAAACATTACCGACATTACGGTAACGGCAGAAGCAGCCACAAGAGGTGGAGCAGATGCCGTTAGTATGATTAATACGATTAACAGCTTGGCGGGTGTTGATTTAGATACATGGAATACAGTGCCTCATGTAGCAGGAAAGGGTGCGCATGGTGGCTATTGTGGTCCCGCCGTTAAACCAATTGCACTCAATATGGTTGCAGAGTGTGCCCGTAATCCATTAATCAATGTTCCAATCTCGGGCATTGGTGGTATTTCCAACTGGCAAGATGCCGCCGAGTTTATATTAATGGGGGCTACGGGCGTACAAGTTTGTACTGCAGCGATGCATCACGGCTTTAGTATTGTTGAGGATATGATTGATGGACTCAATAACTATTTAGATGATAAAGGGATTGCCTCTGTTATGGATTTAGTAGGTCGCTCAGTTTCCAGATATTCTAATTGGGGCGACTTAGATTTAAATTATAAAATCGTTGCTGAAATTAATAACGATGTTTGCATTAACTGTAACAAGTGCCATATTGCATGTGAGGATACATCGCATCAATGTATCGATTTATATACAGAAAACGGTCGCCCAATGCTGAAAGTTCGAGAAGAGGACTGTGTAGGCTGTAATTTATGCTCAATTGTTTGTCCTGCAGATGGTGCGATTACAATGGTTGAACGTCCATCTACAGTTCCACCTATGACTTGGAATGAACGTCAATCTCTGATTAGTAGTCTATCTAAGTAAATTTCTAAAATCAATTTGGCCTTGGCGTAATTGTAGCTGTCGCTTTGCTTTTGCAGCATAAAACATTTGTAGCTGTCGCTTTGCTTTTGCAGCATAAAACATTTGTAGCTGTCGCTTTGCTTTCGCAGCATAAAACATTTGTAGCTGTCGTTTTACTTTCGCAACAGAAAACGATTGTAGCTGTTGCTTTGCTTTTGCTACAGATAAACAATGCGTTCGGAGACTTAATCTTCATTCGTATGTGCTGGGACACTAACTAAATGAAACCATAGATGTATTCATTCTCACTACCTTCTAAGGTGGGTGTACTTTGCCGAATGAAGATAAACTGAAATTCCAGCTTCCTTTAGAAATAGTTGAAGGAAGGAATAACCCCATGTAAGTTGTCACGGAAATTTAATTTAAGAAGGAGAGATTATATGGAACGTGAAGGGAATTATTTAAAATCCCCAGATTTACTTCCAGTGACACATCAGCAAAGAAATATTGGAACATTTGGTTTTGCAGTAATTTGGATAGGGATGGCAATTGTATTAGCGGCTTTTGCAATTGGTGGCTCGGCAATCATAAACTTGCCATTGCCGATGGTGATTTTAGCAACGTTGATTGGCTCTTGTCTAATTGGTGTATTTATGACGTTAATTGGTGATATAGGCATTGAACATGGTTTATCATTCCCAGTATATATGCGTGCTCCGTTCGGTACATTTGGTACACATATTCCATCACTTGTCCGCGGTGTAACGGCTGCATGTTGGTTCGGTTTAAACACTTATTTCGGTGCATTAGCTATAAACGGTATTTTAAATTTACTTTTTAATTATGATAATTGGTTTATTTGTTTCCTGGTCTTTGCAGCACTTCAGCTATTTAATACATCACTAGGTATTAAATCTATTGAACGCTTTGCAGATTTGGCGGCGCCAGTCATTATTTTAATTTCTTGCTGGATGTATTATACACTGGCAGATAATGCAGTAGCTCAAGGGAAAGATATTTGGACGTGGGTGGAAGCGCCAACAACGGGGTTCACGGCATTCACTGCATTTATGGTAGTGATTATGGCAAATATGGGCTTTTGGTCGACGCTAGCAGCCGACATGCCTTCACTTTCACGCTTCTTTAAAGCACCTAAAAATGAACGCAACTGGTTCAAACGCAATAAAACACAGCTGGTTGGTTCCTTAATCGTCATGCCGATTACAAATACGTTCATTGTGACAATCGGTGCTGTTTGCTATATGGCTGTTGCCTCAGCTGATCCTATTAATGCATTACAGCAAAGTGCAAGTGGCTTTATTTTAGGCATTTTACTGTTAATGATTGTGTTAGCTCAATGGTCAACTAACACCTCTGCAAATGTTATCCCAGCGGCAACAATCTTCTCAAACATTGGTGGTCCAAAAGTGCCGTTTTGGGTTGGGGTTGTTATTGCAGGAATCATTGGTATTCTAGCACAGCCATGGAGTCTATTTGATGTGTTAGTCAATGCACTTTTAATAATCGGAGGAATTCTAACGGCCATCGTTGGTATTTTATATGCAGATTATTATTTAATACGTAAGCGCCGCGTGCATGTAAAAGCACTGTATGAATTAGATGGTCAATTTAAATATTGGAATGGCTTTAACTTAGCTGGTTTAATCGCTTGGATTATCGGTGGTGCAGTAGCAAATATATTCTCCACTTATTCTTCATTAGTTGGGTTCTTTGTAGGGGCATTTGTATATTATGTACTAGCGAAGTATTGGTGGTTCAAAAAATACCCTCAAGCCGAGCTAGAAGATCCAAATGATGCAAAATATTTAGGAATTACAGCCGGTCACAATTTGGATGAACTATTTGGGCAGCAACAAATGCCTACTCCAACGGTTGTTCCAGAAGAGGATGACATCGTCGAACAACCAGAACCGATATTAGATATAAAAGGGGCTGAATAAAAATTAAACACCAAGATATTCACAAAAAAGGTGAGGTGATTGAATGTCAGAACATCAACAAAGCACAGAGGAAATAAAAAAAGTAGATCAGCATTTAGATAATGGCTTTAAAATCAAATATGTTTATGAAAACCTAAGTGGAATGTTTGTAGAATTTGAGCGTCAAGAAGAAGTTATTCTGATGCAAATTCTAACAGCAGATGCACGCAAATACTTCACTGCAAAGCTCCAAGAACAGACGTTATTGCAATAAAAAAAAACTCTATTCCTATGAAGGAATAGAGTTTTTTTTACGTAATAAAATAGGTTCTTACTCTAAGTTGTGATTCGTTTATGGCTACAGCAAGATGAAAGTGTTGCTAATAACGGCTATCCAACTGTAATGACAGCCAAAGACGTGGATAGAACAGCCAAAGACGTGGATAGAACCGTCAAAATCGTGGATAGAACATTCATAATCGTGGATAGCCTCGTCAAAGCGACGGATAGAAATCAAAGCGACGGATAGAACCTTCAAAGTGACGGATAGAAATCAAAGCGACGGATAGAACCTACGAAGTGACGGATAGAACCTTCAAAGTGACGGATAGAATAGCCAAAGCGACGGATAGAACCTACGAAGTGACTGATAGAAATCAAAGCGACGGAAAGAACAGCCGAAGCGACGGGTAGAACCATCAAAGTGACGGATAGAACAGCCAAAGACGTGGATAGAACCTTCAAAATCGTGGATAGCCTCGTCAAAGTGACGGATAGAACCTTCAAAGCGACGGATAGAACTCCCGAAGTGACGAAAAGAACACCAAAATGCTCAGAACCCTTATCGTTTTACCATAATTCGTGTTTTTCCTAAAAATACAATTGTATTTTTCAAAAGAATTTATTATTATTATAAGATAATTCATCGTAGAAAGAACTTCAGAAAGAGGCGTAATTTGTGGCAAATAAAGAATTAAGCAGGGGATTAGATGCACGTCATATCCAAATGATAGCTCTTGGAGGTACTATTGGCGTAGGCTTGTTCATGGGGTCTGCTAGTGCCATTCAGTGGACAGGGCCTTCCGTGCTCCTTGCATATGCTATAGCAGGTATATTTATTTTTTTCATTATGCGAGCAATGGGAGAAATGCTTTATATGGAGCCAAGTACAGGTTCCTTTGCAACGTTTGGCTATAAATATATTCACCCATTAGCCGGTTATTTAACTGCGTGGAGTAACTGGTTTCAGTGGGTTATTGTTGGGATGTCAGAGATTATAGCAGTAGGAACTTATATGCAGTACTGGTATCCTGATTTACCAGCATGGATTCCTGGATTAATAGCAATGGTTATTTTAGGTGTTGCCAACTTTATTTCTGTTAAAACTTTTGGAGAATTTGAGTTTTGGTTTGCCATGATTAAAATTGTAACGATTGTTTTAATGATTATTGCAGGCTTTGGTCTTATTTTCTTTGGGATTGGTAATGGAGGCGTGGCAATCGGATTATCGAACCTTTGGAATCATGGAGGTTTCTTTACTGGCGGCTGGACAGGTTTCTTTTTTGCGTTATCATTAGTAGTTGCAGCCTATCAAGGTGTTGAGCTCATTGGGATTACAGCAGGAGAAGCGAAAAATCCTCAAAAAACTATAACGAATGCGATTCAAAGTATTATTTGGCGTATTTTAATATTTTATATCGGTGCAATCTTTGTCATTGTAACAGTTTATCCATGGGATGAATTAGGTACGATAGGTAGCCCTTTTGTTGCAACTTTTGCAAAGGTTGGAATTACTGCTGCGGCAGGTATTATTAATTTTGTGGTCATTACAGCAGCGATGTCAGGCTGTAATAGTGGAATTTATAGTGCTGGACGTATGTTATATACGCTTGCAATGAATGGACAAGCACCTAAATTTTTTGCGAAGCTTTCTAGAAATGGTGTTCCAATATTCGGTACAGCAGGCGTGCTGATTGGTTTGGTCATCGGCGTTATTCTAAGTTATATTGCACCAGGAAATTTATTTGTATATGTATACAGTGCTAGTGTATTACCAGGAATGGTTCCGTGGTTTATTATTTTAATCAGTCAAATCCGATTTAGAAAAATAAAAGGTGAACAACTTTCCAAGCACCAATTCAAAATGCCCTTAACACCATTTACAAACTATATAACGATAGCCTTTTTAATAATGGTGTTAATCGGTATGTGGATTAATGATGATACTAGAGTTTCTCTTATTGTGGGAATTGTTTTCTTAGTTCTTGTGATCATGAGCTATTATGTTTTTAGAATTGGAAAAGATCGTCCCGTTAATAAATAATGATAAAAGGGTGTATTTCTACTTTGAGATACATCCTTTTTATTTTTGTGATAAAGGTATTGCCTTGGCCAAATTTTGTTTTACAGCACTACAAAAGGGACACTCCATGAATAATTGGATTGTCCCTTTCTTCTACTGTTCTTTTCGCATAATAAAGCTTAAATGTCTGCCAGCGTGTTTATCTTGGCGATAGGAAAAACCATCTGGGCTAAGATATGTGCACGTTGAATCAATCAAAATTTGCTTAGAAGGAATACCTGCAAGCTCACATTGCTTTTTGACAGTTTGTTGATTGTCGATATGATATTTATTTGTTTCTGCATTGTAATACATAAAGTCCTCAGCATAGCCTAGATTGTGGAATTTTTCATAAACATCTGCATCCACCTCAAATTTCTGCTGACTAAGTGCCATACCGATTTGTACATGAAAATCTTGTGGATTACAATGCTCATGTTCCATCAAATGTTGGAAAAGCTTTGATGTTACTTCCTTGACAGTTCCTTGCCAGCCTGAATGAACCACGCCGATAAGGCCCTTGACTTCATTATAAAAAATGACAGGAACGCAATCCGCTGTAAAACTACATAAAAGTAAATTTGGCTCTACTGTATAAAGTGCATCGGTATTACTAATGGCACTGTCCATTTGCTCAGCGCCGCGTCCTTTATCAGAAATGATAACTTTATGGAAATTAGCACTATGTGTTTGTTGCGTGCAAATAAAACTATTTAGGTCACAATTTAAAGTAGCTGCCAATTTTTTTCGGTTTTCCAGCACATCTGCTTCGTTCACACATGTATGAAGTGCCATATTGTTTAGTTCTAGCTCAATATCATCCTTTAAGGTAGTACCTGCGATAAATTGGTCATTATCAAAATAAATTTTAGTTTTCATATCATCACCTCGTCTTACTATATATGATTGGTTCATGAATGTATAGGCGCTTACTTTTAAGATTTTAAGAGCTTTGAGTACTTACATATCCTTCTACAAATTTTTTAGACATAAAGAATAGATTTCTTCACATATAGTATCGAAGAATCATTAATGAGGGAAGGTGTATGGGTAAATGACTCAAGAAAAATTCCTACTGATCTGCCATTTTGCCATGTGGCTCTTTTGGATTATTACATATATATTAATTATCAAACAAGGAATACAGGATAAGAGATATGGGATGCCCATGGCCGCAATTTGTGCCAATATTTCATGGGAGTTTATTTTTTCATTTATGTATCCGCTAAATGACTTGCAAAGAATCCTTACTTTCCTGTGGTTTCTTTTGGATATCTTCATTCTGATACAATTTTTACTTTATGGGTATAAGGAGTATAAAAAAGTTATTCCGAGAAAGGTATTCTATTCATCTTTTTTCATAACACTCGTAGTAAGCTTTTTCACGATTTTAGCGCTGATGCATGAATTCAAAGATACAGCAGGCATATATGCCGCATTTTTCCAAAATCTGATGATGTCAGGGCTTTTTATTGCCTTATTCATACAAAGAGGGAACTTAAGTGGCCAATCAATGGGCATAGCCGTTTGTAAAATGGTCGGTACTTTGTTTGCAGCAGTGGGCTTCTATATGTATTTTAGAACACCGTTGATTACTATTATTTCGCTTGCAATCTTTATTTATGATTGGATTTATATAGTATTAATTTATAGGTTTCAAGTGAAATATGCTAAATAAAAAATTGATGAAGATGTACCGTGTCCTTCTTTTAAAAAACAAATAAAAATGATGAAATGAAACACACTATCAGCAATACACGAATAAGATGTCTCTGTAGTATGACGATAGGGTAGGTGTTTTATTTGAAAAAGAAGTGGATGACCACATTATGTATTATTTGTACAATTGGGCTAGTTGGCTGTCAGGGGAAATCTGCGGATGAGAAAAAGCAAGAACAACAAATTCAAGAGTCAGAGCAAAAAGCGGAGGATTTAAAAAAGCCTGTAACCTTAGAACAACCACAAACAGAGCCTGTCGTTGTTGAAATTGTGGATCCTTCTACGAAAACCATCATACAAACAATTTCACCGAAAGAAATGGGCTATGAAAGTGATAAACAATCGTATACAAAACAAATTGAGCAATTAGCAAAAGAGTTGGCGAGAGGGAATGAAAAAACGGCAGGCTATGATAAGCGTATGATCCTCGATAAGCTGGACGATCAAGGAAAAATAATGAAAGGTAGTCCTTTAATTGTTTTAAAAGAAAGTGAATTAGTAGAGAGAATATTAGAAGCATCAACTACCGGTGGTAAAGTGGAGATGCCTCTTTATATTACAGAAAGCGGATATTATTTAGATGATATTCCTTTATTAGAAAACGTAGTTGTTGCATCCTATACAACTTACTTCAATACCCATGATGTAGGAAGAAATAAAAATATTGAGCTTTCTGCGAAGGCAATTAATAATGTTATCGTTGGAAGTGGAGATTATTTCTCGTTTAATACAGTCGTTGGACCTAGAGACGAAGCGAATGGATATCAGCCCGCACCAGAAATCATTAACAAAAAGGTTGTGATGGGCATTGGGGGAGGTATTTGTCAAACGTCCTCGACCTTATTTAACGCAGTTGATCAAATACCAATAAAATTTGTAGAACGTCATCACCATTCTTTAGATGTAGGGTATGTTCCAAAAGGAAGAGACGCTACCGTTTCCTATGGGGGCTTAGATTTTAGATTCCACAATACCAGTGATGTACCATTTTTAATAAAAGCTAACTATAGTAAAAACTCTCTTACAGTTGAGGTAAGAACAGCAGAAAAATATGTAGAAATCTTGAAAAAATCGTAGTAGTTTTTTCAAAGACACTTTAGCTTAAGGTGTCTTTTTTTAGGTGTCATGCTATAGTTAAATTGAGGAATTTCAGCATAATCGTGTTATGGAAGAAGGGGAAAATAATGCATCCAAAACTACAGGCGGCAATAGATTCTATCGATTTTTACCAGGTTACATATCCAGATGATGCTTGTATTATAGTTGCTGATACTGAGAAGGTCATTGCCTACAAGCCAGGTAAACAAGTGGACTTAAAGATTAAAGTTGGAGATCCTGTAGCCAAGTATCGTGGAACAACAACTGAAAAGTCTCTAAGCTTAGGAAAGTTTATTAGGGAAGAGCGAGGTTCTGAGGAATTTGGAATGGCGTATATTGCAACTGCACAGCCTATTTTTGATAGTGGGAAAGTAATCGGTGTGTTAAGTGCCATTATTTCGAATGAAAAAATGGATGGTATGCGTTTATTAGCAACTGAGCTTTCGAGTGCTGTTGAAGAAATGACAGCAACGAATGAGGAGTTAGCAGTCGCAAGTGTAGATGTATCAAATCGCTTAGGAGAGCTATCCAAGTTTTCAGAATCAATGACTGGCGATATTCAACAAATCAATACGATTGTTCATTTAGTAAAAGATTTAGCTATGAAATCTAAAATTCTTGGATTAAATGCTTCCATCGAGGCTGCTCGTTCAGGGGAGCATGGACGGGGCTTTGCTGTAGTAGCATCTGAAATACAGAAAATGTCGCAAAGTAGTACGGAAAGTGCCGATAGCATTACAAATCAATTAGAAAGCATTAAACAATCTATTGATCAAGTCAATGAATCAGCAAATCAAATCGCAACGTTTACCCAGCAATTTTCTGTGAGTATGCATGAATTAACCGATGCTTATAAAGGAATTAACAGCGCAGCAGAAAAATTAATGCTTATTAGCGAAGCAAAGGCTTAACTAATATATAGACAAAGAGGATAATAGCAAATTAATCGCTATTATCCTCTTTGTCTATATAATATTTAAAATTTCTTGTGGTGTTGCAACTTTGTACTCGGGTTCCTCTTGTTGCACAACTTCAATAGCGTCATATCCCCAACCAACCCAAATTATAGGCACCCCCGCTTTTTTGCAGGCTACGATATCTCTTTGTTCATCACCAATGTATAAAACTTCTGATGGTGTAATGCTTGAGTCCTTTAAAAATTTCTTTATTACTTTATCCTTTCCAAAAATACGGTTTGAACAAAGAACGTCTGATACACAATGAATACCGTTCATTTTTAGAAATTCTAAAATGTTCTCCTGTGAATTGGAGGAAATGATAAGGATTCTATAGCCCCTTTTATCAATTTCCATCAGGACTTCCTTCATACCATCATAAAGATGAACATCATTTAATGACTGACGATACAAGCGATAAAACTGAGGTAAAATCATGGGCAATTTATACATAGGGAAGTCGAATAATTTACTTCGTTCCGCTATAGATAATTTTTTCAATGATTCAATTTCCTTTAACTCAATTCCTTTAAATTTATATTTTTGCGCAATTGTATTCCAAGCTGCTGCAAACACTGCCGTAGAATCTGCCAATGTTCCATCAAAATCAAAGATAATATATTTCATTTCAAATTTTCTCCTTTATCATCTAATTGTAAAGACGTTTCTTTCTTGAAAATGTTACTGCCTATACTAAAAAAAATGACATGATTATACAGGATATGAAACAGCGTATTGTAAATAACTCTTGATGAGCATTTTTTTTCCTAATAGTGAATTATTTTTTAGCTAAAGTAGGGCAAGATACTTTCATTGGTAAATACTGTACCTAAGAATACATGGATTTCAAGAACGAAAAGAAGAATGTCATTGTAAAACAATATATCAAAGACTTTGGATATAAAAGCGCTTTGGTTTTGTGTTAAAAAGTGGCCAGGTTGATAAATCATCTATAAAATTTTATTGGATATGAAACGATGTGAAAACAAGTTCCCATCAAATTTCCACCACCACTTCAAGGGGGACAGGAATGATTAGAGTATATAATTTTGATTAAGGAATTTGTTTTCTTTATAATATTGTGATAGATTAGTAAGAACTATTGAATTCGAAAGGAGGTAAAAGTGATGGAAACTGTATTCGCAAAAGGCTTAGTAGAAAAAGAAGTAAAATCTTACATGTATTCTGTGGATTTGCTGTCAAAGGGAGAAGTCTGCCCTTTTTTAAGCAAATTTCATATCGAAAACAGATTCCGGAAGCTTTTGCCTTCTTATTTTAACAATTGTAGTCATTAATTTTTGATGAACTTGTATAAATATATTTACGCATTGTGGCGCCGGTTCTGTACGGCGCTTTTTTACGTTCTATTGTGAAATATAAGAAACCATTCCTATGCTTATAGGGTTTTTTCGCACTTTTAAGGCGCCGTTCTTTCGGCGCCTTTTTTTTTGTTTTAACTTCTTTCAGCAGGTGTCCAAACACCTGTAGCTGACGCTTCGCTTTCGCTACAAAAAACACTTGCTGAAATAGAGGAACTCAGTCTAAGATCGCCACGTCCTGTGGCAACGACTGAGTGACCAACATCTTGTTGGCCCAAAGCCTCCGGCGGATGTCACGGAATCGGAAAGGAGTTCAATATAGGATGTTAGCCTAAAAACATCGCATCCATGCGATAACGGCTAACTGACCTGCATCGGTAAAAACGCCACGTCCTGTGGCATTACCGAAATGACCGACATCGTGTCGGCCCTCATGCAGGCCTAAGCACAAAGCCGATTCCGGACGCAATTATGCCGAGGCATAATTGATAGGAGTGAAAAAAGATGAGTAACCTTATCTGTCCATTCATTTGTTAAGCGTCTTTAGCTTTACAAAAGAGATGGTCAAAATCTATAAGGAGATTATATAAATGATACTTCAATTAAATGGAATTAGTAAAAGCTATTTGGGAGATCCAATTCTCTCGAATATAACGATGAAAATTGAGCGTGGAGATAAAATTGGCCTCATTGGTGTTAATGGGGCTGGTAAATCAACATTATTAAAAATAATTGCGGGAGACCTTCCGTATGATAATGGAGAGCTTTACATCGGGAAAGGTATTAAAATTGGTTATTTGCGCCAAGACAGTGGGTTGAAGCTAGATAATACAATTTGGGCTGAAATGTTAGAAGCGTTACCTGACCTTCTTGAGGCTGAAAAAGAACTTCGAGAGCTTGAAAAGAAGATGAGCGATCCGTTGTTCATAGACAATCCTATAAAACTCGAAAAAATTATGGATCGATATGCAATAAAATCAGAATGGTTTATGCAGCATGGTGGCTATGAAATAGAAGCTAAAATTAACAGTATTCTTAATGGCATGGGCTTTGAAAGTATGTCTAAAAATACCCCTATTCATCAGCTAAGTGGAGGACAAAAAACTCGCCTTGCACTGGCGAAAATTTTACTAGAACAGCCAGATTTATTAATGCTAGATGAACCGACGAATCATTTGGATGTTACAACGTTAAATTGGCTTGAAACGTATTTAAGCGCATATCAAGGTTCCATTCTTGTTATTTCGCATGATCGATATTTTTTAGATGCACTTGTTAACGGTATTTATGAGCTTGAGCGAACAGAAGTTAGGGAATATGTTGGAAACTACTCAAATTATGTAGAAAATAAAGACAAAAATCGCGAATTGCTTGAAAAAAAATATGTCTTGCAACAGCAAGAAATTTCGAAAATGGAAGACTATATACAACGCAATATTACTATGGCCACTTCTTCTAAAAGTGCAAAAAACAAAAGAAAACAGCTTGAGAGAATAGAACGAATGGAGAAGCCTCTAAAGGATTTAAAACATACACAGATGGCATTTTCAATAGAAAAAAACTCTCATAAGGAAGTGTTAAATGTAAGAGACTTATCAATCTCTTTTACCGTAGAACGCGAACTACAACCGCTATTGAAAAATATTAGTTTTCAGCTACATCGTGGTGAAAAGGTTGCGTTAATTGGTCCGAATGGTGTTGGGAAATCAACGCTATTGAGGACTCTGTTAAAGGAGATTAGTCCAGATACAGGTGTTATCGCTTGGGGTAACGGTATAACGATTGGTTATTACGATCAAGAGCAGTCGAACTTACATCCAAATAACACTATTTTACATGAGGTCTGGAGTATGTTTCCGCACATTGAAGAAGCGAGAGTTCGTACTGTTTTAGGGAATTTTTTATTTACTGGTGAAGATGTGTTTAAAAAGATATCTGCCCTCAGTGGAGGTGAGAGGGCGCGAGTAGCATTATCGAAACTCGTATTGCAAAAAGCTAACGTGCTTATTATGGATGAACCAACTAATCATCTTGATTTATATAGTAAAGAAGTATTGGAACAGGCTCTTTTAAATTTTGAGGGAACACTTTTCTTTATTTCACATGATCGATATTTTCTTAATAAGCTAGCACACAAAATGGTGGAGCTTTCCCCAACAGGCATGAGTATTTTTAAAGGTAATTACGAAGATTATATGAAAATGAAATTAAACTAAGATCATAAACATGGAAAAGCAAAGAGGACCACCGATTGAGAAAATATTTATGATTACGTAAAAAATATAAAAAGCGAAAAGAGGAAGTTAATATGACAAATGAAAATCGAATTGCAGTTATTACAGGAGCAGGTAGTGGAATTGGTAGAGCAACTAGTATTAAATTTGCTGAAAATGGCTATAAAGTCGTGTTAGTTGATTTTAACGAGAAAACTGGAGAAGAGACTCTTAAACTAGTTCAACAAAATGGCGGTGAAGGGATAATCGTTAAAGCGGATGTTTCTAAAGTAGAGGATGTTCAGAATTATGTACAGCAAGCTATAAACACATATGGCTGTATCGATGTATTATTCAATAACGCTGGCATCATTCAAAAGTTTGCACCATTTACAACGGTTGAATTGGAAGAATACGATCGTCTTATGGATATCAATGTAAAAGGTATTTTCCTAGGTATGAAATATGTCATTCCAGTAATGGAAAAACAGGGCAAAGGGTCGATTATAAATACTGCTTCATCTGCGGGTATTCGTCCAGAGCACAGTATTGCTGTCTACTCCGCGAGTAAACATGCAGTAATCGGTTTAACGAAAGGTGCAGCAATTGAATATGCAAATAAAGGTATTCGTGTGAATGCTGTGTGTCCAGGTGGTATCGTTACTCCATTATTCCATAGTGTTGGTGAAACACTTGAAAAAACAGGATACGTACCAGAAGAAATGTCACGTGTACGCATGGGACGCCATGGTGAAGCAGAAGAAGTAGCAGAAGCGGTCCTTTTCTTAGCTTCAGATAAAGCAAGCTTCATGGCTGGTGCTGTTGTCTCTGTTGATGGTAGTTTGACTGTATAATTTAACTTCTTTCAGCGGGTGTCCACCCACCTGCTGAAATAGAGGAACTCAGTCTAAGAGCGCCACGCCCTGTGGCATTACCGAAATGACCGACATCGTGTCGGTACTTAGCGGGCCTAAGCACAAAGTCGATTCCGGACGCAATTATGCCGAGGCATAATTGATATGTCTTTTTAAACAGCCACGCCTTTGGTCTTTTATAATGACCAAAGGTGGTGGCTGTTTTTATCTGACATTGAGACTTGCGAAAGCGACATTAGTTAGAGAAAAAATTTTTATTAAGAATTATCTGGATAAATTAATCAAGTAGTGTTATCGTAAGAAATAGTTAAATAAAAATATCCTTCAGGGTAGGGTGAAATTCCCAATCGGCGGTGATGAAGCAATTCAAAGTCCGTGAGCGCAAGCTGATTTGGTGCAAATCCAAAACCGACAGTTATAGTCTGGATGGGAGAAGGGTAAAAGTAAGAGCTTTTTAAATTCACTTGAGTTTATAAGGTTTATTTGAGTATGCTTTTATGTAAACTGCTTCCCGTCGTTTAAGTTGGGAAGCTTTTTTGTTTTATTTAGCTAACGAATTGAATAGCAGTAGTTCTTCGGGGTAGGGTGAAATTCCCAATCGGCGGTGATGAAGTAATTCAAAGTCCGTGAGCGCAAGCTGATTTGGTGCAAATCCAAAACCGACAGTGATAGTCTGGATGGGAGAAGAACGATGAGATGTAGCCTAGGGAAAAAATTTGTATCCTTAAGGTTTATTTGTTGACGTCTTATTTATATGAACTCCCAAACCCCTTTAATCAAAGGGGTTTTTTGTTTGAACAGAAATTTTTGAATAAGGGAGGAGGTACATAGGACTCCGAAAGCGGAAGAGAAAAGCTTGGACCAATGAATGAAAGTGGGTGAATAAATGTTTACAGGAATTGTTGAGGATATTGGCACCGTAAAAACCTTGCAAAGCGATCGACAAAGTATGAAAATCACCGTTATTTCAAAGAAAATGGTAGAGGATGTAAAGCTCGGGGACAGTATTGCGGTCAATGGTGTTTGTTTAACAGTCATATCTTTTAATGATCAGGAGCTTACGATGGATGTAATGCCCGAAACGGTAAAGGCAACAAATCTACAGCAGCTAACAATAGGAGATCCGGTAAATTTAGAGCGCGCTATGTCAGCGAATGGGCGATTCGGTGGTCATTTTGTATCCGGACATGTAGACGGAGTAGGGAAAGTAATACGAAAGCGGCCGTTAGCAAATGCAGTCTATATTGATATAGAGCTATCAAAGGAGTTAACGAGCTTCTGTATTCCAAAGGGCTCCATCACAATTGACGGAACGAGCTTAACACTCTTTCATGTCGAGAAAAATAGTGTCACAGTATCACTGATACCCCACACATACAAGGAAACAATTTTAGGGTTGAAGAAGATGGGGGATCTTGTCAATATAGAAACCGATTTAGTAGGAAAATACATTTTGCATCAACTTAAGTGTGGACAGAAACCGCCGACCATTACAAGAAACTACTTAGCTGAAAACGGATTTTAATCAACATTATTGAACAGGAGGTGGCGATATTGCTACATTCGATTGAAGAAGCAATTGAGGATTTAAAACAAGGGAAGATGATTATTGTAGTTGATGATGAGGACCGAGAAAACGAAGGGGACTTATTAGCGATTGCAGAATTTATGGCGCCTGAAACGATTAACTTTATGGCGACCTATGGAAGAGGTCTTATTTGTACGCCGATATCACAGCAGCTTGCACAAAAATTAGCATTAAAACCTATGGTTAGTATTAATACAGATAATCATCAAACCGCATTTACCGTTAGCATAGATCACTTAGACACAACAACTGGAATTAGCGCCTTTGAACGGGCAATGACAATACAAAAAATGCTAGAGCCACAAGCGAAAGCTGCAGATTTTCGTAGACCAGGTCATGTCTTCCCGTTAATAGCAAAGGACAATGGTGTATTAGAACGTAGAGGACATACGGAAGCTACAATAGATTTGGCAAAGCTTTGTAATAGCGTTCCTGCAGGAGTTATATGTGAAATTATGGGCGACAATGGCAAAATGCTACGCTTTAATGATCTCGTTAAATATGCAGCACAACATCGTTTAAAAATGATTTCCATAGAAGCATTGGCAACATATCGCCGTCAACAAATAATGGAAGAAAAAACAATGACTATATAAAAAAGGCTATCACCAAAAGTTGGGGGAAGTTCATTTTAAAACGTATACCATGTATATAGTCGATTTTCGTTACGGCTGGGAGACTCCTTGGGGATCAGTGATAGAGGAACGAAGGCTAAAAACATCACGTCCTGTGAGCCGGAACGGAAATCAACCATACGATATGGTGATGAGCCATAAAAAGGAGATAAGAAAAATGGGTAACACTTTTGAAGCACAATTAATTGGTACGGATTTAAAAATAGCAGTAGTAGTAGGTCGTTTCAACGAATTTATTACAAGTAAATTATTAGACGGTGCATTAGATGGTTTAAAGCGTCATGGAGTGGATGAGAATTCTATCGACGTAGCATGGGTTCCAGGAGCATTTGAAGTTCCATTCATCGCGAAACAGTTAGCTGAAACAAAGAAGTATGATGCAATTATTGGATTAGGTACGGTAATTCGTGGCTCAACAACACATTATGATTATGTATGTAATGAATCAGCAAAAGGAATTGCCAATGTGTCACTAACTACAAATGTACCTGTTATTTTTGGCATTGTTACTACTGAAAGTATTGAACAAGCAATTGAACGCGCAGGGACTAAATCAGGAAATAAAGGCTACGACGCAGCAATGTCTGCAATTGAAATGGCAAATTTAAAGAAGATGATTGGATAACTCTTGCTAATAATAGGTTGGAATTTTACCGCTAAATTATTCTGACAAAGCATTTTAAACAGCATATATCCCTGAATATTTTTTAAAAGCATGGAGAAAATATCCGTAAGTGTATTTATGTTAATTTCATAAATGTACTAATTTGGAGCTGGCTCAGTAGGAGATGATGGATATTTCTTCAATGGAACAAGAGTTAAATTTGAAATCTTTGAAGTCATTATTTCAACGCTCTGCTGATGTGGTATTTCAGGAGTATTTCTTTCAGCAACATAAAGTACATTTGATAAAATGTGAAGCGATGATTAATGAGCGGTTACTGCAGACCGTTATTGTGCAACGAGTTCAATCCTTATTTACTGCAACATCGGATGAATTGTTAGCGGAACATATACAAAATCATTTACACATTCCACATCTTCAGAGAATAACAAGTAAAGATGAGGCCATCACAAGAGTCTATAAAGGACATGTTTTACTATATTTCGAAGATATGGATTTGCTGTATTCAAGTTATATCGCTAAAAAACCAAATCGAGAGCCTAAAGAAACAACTGTTGAATTAGTTGTCAAAGGTCCGAGAGATGATTTTACTGAGGATGTATTAATTAATATTGCTCTAATACGAAAACGATTACCGACTAATTCATTAAGTGTTGAGACATATGAGCTTGGCACACGATCCAAAACAACCGTAGCTGTACTTTATTTAGAAGATGTCGTAAATAAAACGATGCTTGAGAAAATAAAATTACAGCTCCAGCGAGTTGATGCAGATGTTATATTTAGTGGGGATATATTGATGGAAAGAATTGAGCAGAGCGATAAAATTCTACCTAAACATGATTATACTGGACGCCCGGATTTTGCTGTACAAGCCTTAAGTAGAGGGCGTATTATCATCATAGTCGATGGGGTATCATATGCCATTATTACACCTACTAATGTAATGTTACTTTTTAAATCAGGTGAGGATAATGAGTATCCGATTCTTGTAAGCTCTATGGAGCGTTTACTACGAATAGTGGCTATTTTAATAAGTGTACTTTTACCAGGTTTTTGGCTTGCACTTTCAACCTACCATCAAGAGCAATTGCCATCCATCCTATTGGCAACAGTTGTTGAATCAAGAACGGGACTCCCATTTCCAACTATCCTTGAAATATTATTGATGCTTTTTATGTTTGAAATATTTCGGGAGGCAAATATACATCTTCCCAATGTTATCAGTGGTTCCATAAGCGTTGTCGGGGGATTAATTATTGGAGATGCAGCCATTAAATCGGGTGTTACGAGTCCTTCCATGATTGTCGTTATAGCTACGTCAAGTATTGCAGCTTTTACACTTGTCAATCAATCCATTGTATCAGCAATGAGTATTCTCAGGATAATCATTGTTTTAGCATCTGGCTTTTTGGGGTTATTTGGATTCTTTATTTCAGTGTTTTTCATACTTCTTTATATTGCAAATTTACGAGTATTAGGCGTTCCGTACTTAAATATGGGAGCAGATTTAGATTGGCAAGACATTAAAAAATCTTTAGTTCGCCTATCTCCTTCAGGTTATCGTAAGCGACCGAAATTTTTAAATGTACAGGATGAGACAAAGACATCGAGTAGGAAAAAATAAATATTTAGAATGAAGAGATCAGGTCTTTTATAGGCCTGATCTTTTTATCATTTTCTGACAGACGACTCCAATTTCAAAAATGGGGAGGAAATAGCACGAAAAGTAGGGTGCGATAAATGTAGATAGGTGATAGTCAAAACTTGCTTGTGATGATAAACTAAGAACGAATATTCTTATTTAGAGAAGCGAAGAATCCTGAAACGTATTTGGAACAGTGTGTTTAAGATTAATGTAAAGGGGTAAATATAGCCATTGTCGTTTCAAACTTCTAAATTTCTTACTTCTCTGCATATGATTTTCAGCAGGAAGAGTGATTCACTACGCAAATAATGATTTTAAAACAACCGTAAAAAAAGAAGTATATTGTAGTATAATAGGTAAGATATGAAATTGTTTCCTTGGTTGAAAATATGACATGATGTCAACTACGACTAACGATTTTTTTATGTAATGTGAAAGCCAAGCTCAATTAAATTAAGACATAATTCATGTCTAAGATGAGGAAGTACCAGTTTGTATGAAAACACGAAAAATAAAACTAATTATAATATTATCAACTCTCTTATTAGTATTGTTTACAAGTATAAACATCTTTACATCCTATATAAAAATGAAAAAGACAGTAGAAGAGTCAATAGCGAACCAAAGTCTGGAATCGGCTATTTCTATCGCATCTTCTATTGATGTAGAGGCGTACAAACAATTTTTAGATAACCCCGAGAAAAACGAATACTATTGGCAATTAAGAAGCTACTTAAACGATGCAAGAGTAAAAATAGGTGCTTTATTTGTTTATACATTAGATATTGAAAATCCAAAGGTATCCAAAGCAATGATCATGGGTGTACCAAATGAAGTTGAAGGCTTTGATATCGGAATGGACTGTACAGTACCCGAGACACAAGTGCAAAAAGCTTATAATGGAGAAACATTTGCAACAGATGTAATACTAGATTCTGTATATGGCTCCTACTTAACTGTTGGTGCACCGATTAAGGATGAAACAGGAGAGGTTATTGCATACTTAGGCATTGATATTAGTGCAGACACATTAAATGACATTAAGGGAAAAGTGATCGAAGACAATCTTTTTATCTTTATTTTTAATGGTGTACTCATTTTAATCGTGATCGGCTCTGTTTTCTTTTTACAGAGATGGTATCAAAAAGAAGTGGCAGAAGAAGTTGGAGCAACAGAAAATACATATCAAGCGGAAATTAAAACTTTAATCACTTCCGTGTCCTCTTTAAGACATGATTTCACAAATCATATACAAGTATTGCATGGATTTCTACAATTAGACGAACCTGAACAGGCAAAACAATATTTATCTTCACTGTCTAAAGAAGTTCATGCTATTAAGTCTCTTAAATTAAATATTGATCATCCTGGCTTGGCGATTTTATTGCAAACGAAAAAACTAACGGCACAAAATCATAATATTGATATGGATTTCACAGTCTCTGAGGATGCATTCAATAAAATTAAAACTACGGATTTAATCAAAATCTTATCGAATTTAATAGATAATGCGATTGATGCTGCAAATGAATTACCGGAAGAACAACGTAAAATAACAATTTGCTGTAAAGCAGATGACTCGCAATATAAATTTAAGGTTACAAATACCGGACCAAATATAGTAGAAGCAGGGCAAATATTCAAGCGAGGATTTTCCACAAAGAAACCGGAGAATGGTAAAACAAGAGGGCAAGGCTTGTTTATTGTGAATGAAATAGTCAATAAGTACGACGGTCAAATTTCTATCGATTCATCAATACATTTAGAGACAACCGCAATAGTAACTATTCCAATAAAGTAAAATTCGAAACTTCCTACAGAAAACTGTAGGAAGTTTTTTTTGGACAATATTCTCATTGAAATATTCCCTAATATTGTAACGCTTTAAATGAGGGTGATTTCCGTTCTAGGTTTCTCGCTTTCACACAGACAACCCCCCTTTGCTGAAGTTTCGCTTTCTTACAATAAATTAAAATAACATACCATAAAACACATACTACGAGGGATGGTTGATCTTCGTTACGGCTGGGCGACTCCTTGGGGATCAGCAATAGAGGAACGAAGGCTAAAAACATCACGTCCTGTGAGAGCGACTTCGTGACCAACATCATGTTGGCCCGAGACCCTGGAGCGAGCAGGTAGGGGAACGAAGGCTAAAACCATCACGTCCTGTGATAACGCCTTCGTGACCAACATCCTGTTGCTGCCGCTACGTTGCACTGCGCTTTCGCACAAAAAACATCTGTTGCCCCAAGCGGCTCATCGGACGCCCCCAGGAAGCTCTGCTCTGCGCGAAAGCGAAGTGTCAGCGGCAAATGTTTTATCTGTGCGAAAGCGAAGCGTCAGCAACAAAGCGCCCAGTCGGAACGGAAATCAACTACTTGTTTTGCCGAAGAGCCAAACTTTATGAAATAAGATACCTTAATTCATTGACACAATAGTTTATTGTGCGAAAAGCAGATTCAACTTTCACTTTTACATTTTTTGAGTAATTCATTTCATATAGTACTCATAATCAATGGTATTCTATTAGGGGGAGTTGAAATATTTGGATAAATCAATCCTTGATTTATTGAAAAAGGGTGGATTTGTTTTGTATGCAAGGCATGGTCAAGCGACTGTCGGGGTAGATCAGCCATATTTAAATTTTCAAGATTGTGTTACGCAAAGAATTTTGTCTGAATTTGGGCGAAGGCAGGCCGTTTACTTTGGGCAACTGCTACGTCATTTACAAATCCCGATTAGTTCACCAATAGTCGTAAGTCCTTTTTGTCGTACAATTGAAACGGCACAGCTCGCATTTCCTTATTCTTATATCCAAATTAACCCAATTGGTTATGAAATTTATAAATTGGGTGGGAATATTCCTTTGGTTGAAAAGACAAGTATATTATCAAATCTGCAATCAGTGCTAGAAAGAAAGCCACCGCAGGGAACGAATCAAGTGATTATCGCCCATAGCTTTCCTGAAGATGTTGGATTAGGGGAGATTTCGAACATGGGAATGGTTATTGTGAAGCCAAATGGTCCTGGAAATGGTTATGAAATCATAAAAAAATTAACTTTAGAAGATTTATCACTAAATTAACGTAGGGATGGGTGAAATCATGGAAATAAAAACAGTCTCACAGTGCACGTTAAATGAAACTTTAAAAGCTTGGAATAAAGGTTTTGAGGGGTATTTTGTACAAATAGAAATGAATGCAGAGGTGTTTTTAAACCGACTCGTTGGAGAAGGACTATCCCCAGAGCTATCTATCGTCGCATTTGATCATAATAATCCTGTTGGCATTGTATTAAATGGATTTAGACTAATGGATGGTAAGAAAACCTCTTGGAATGGAGGAACAGGCATCTCTCCAGACTATCGCGGTAAAGGTGTTTCGCGTGTTTTAATGGAAGAAACCATTGCCCTCTATGAAAGAGAGAATGTAGAAGTTGCAACGCTTGAAGCTATAAAAGAGAATAAAGTAGCAATTGCGTTATATGAAAAGTATGGCTATACAATAACAAATCAATTGTTCTTTTTAAGTGGCGAATATGAAGCAAAAGTAGAGCAGCCAGTCGTAATTCATGTAGAAACGATTCGGCCAGAAGAGCTGCAGCATTTATCTTTTTATCAGGAAGATGTCCCTTGGCAATGTAGCTGGCAAAGCAATAAACAAGGAGAAGCTAAAGTTTTTTATAACGAGAATAATGAAGTGATTGGCTATATGCTGTATAGAACAGTATGGGATATGGATGGTGCCATCGATAGCATAGTGCTTTATCAATTAGAGTTATTAGGGAATGGCAATGTTGAACTTATTCCACACTTTATCGCAAGCATTACAAAACACAAAGTAAAACTGGCAACAGTTAACTTTTTAGCAAGTAATCCAGCAACGAGCTATTTGACGGAGAATGGGCTTGAAGTGAAGACAGAGCAAGTGCAAATGAAGAAGAAAATAGATTAATAGTTTGCGAGGTGAGAAGAGAAGAGTGAATTTCTGAAGGCTTCAACGTTAAGATAGGCAAAATTATGTTGCTTAAATTTCGGGAGATATAGACGGCCAATGTCGGTGAATTTAAATTGAGCTGCAGTTGTTCCAGATAGTTAAAAAAAGAAGGTGTTTTGTTATGAGGAAAATGCTCATATGTAATTTACTAATATTATTATTGGTAGGTTGTACACCAGCTATAAATACTAATCCTACTGCGAAATCTATCCTTAAAGAACATTCTCAGGCGGATATTCTTCAGTATAATAATTTGATTTATATTAATGCTACAAGCTTGGAATCAATGCAACAATTTGAATATACGAAGTGTGAGAGGATAGGGGAAATTATTAAAACTACAAATTCCTCTAAAAATTTCAAGGATTTTTATGCTACTAAACTGGAAAGTGGAACAAAGATTTTCTCTACAAATGATAATAATACTTATACAATCATTGCGGAAATAAATGGGCAACATATACTTTATACTGTTTTGCTTGAGGGCTAGGTTGTAAACAATTGAGAATTCCAGTATACTAATCCGATAAAGAATGTAAATAAAGGATGAATTTAAATGACGTTTGAAGAGATTTTACCACGCTTAAAGGCGGGAGAAAAAGTAATTCGTAAAGGTTGGGGCGGTGCCGAATTATATGTGAAGCTTGTTGGACAAAGCGAACATGATGGTGAGACTTTGAATCCTTATTTTTTAATTAATGTACGTGGTGAGGGCTATACAATGTTCACACCGACAGTCTGTGATTTATTAGCGGAAGATTGGATAATTGTTAATTAAACGGAAGAGCCATCTCAAATGAGGTGGTTTCTTTGTTTTTAGAGGAGAGAGATCAATGACGTTTGAAGAATATAAGGGCAAAACGGTATTTGTGACGGGGGCTTCTTCAGGTATTGGTCAAGCCCAAGCTATTGCATTTTTAGAAAATGGAGCAAACGTATTCGGGTTTGATTTAGAGGAGCAAGGGTTAGGAAATCTATATCACCAATACCCTGAACAATTTGCCTATAAAGTAGGTAGTGTATGCAATAAGGACGATGTAGAGCAAGCATTTGAAGCTGCAATTTCAATCTTTATGCAAGTAGATATTTTATTAAATACTGCAGGCGTTTTAGATGGCTTTGCAAAAACGCTTGATACAGATGAGGCGCTTTGGGATAAAATTATGAATACCAATGTAAAGGGTACTTTTTTCGTGACGAATACGATATTACCCCATATGGTAAAACGAAAATCAGGCGTCATTGTTAATATGGCATCTATTGCAGGGCTTGTTGCAGGCGGTGGTGGTGCAGCGTATACAGCATCTAAACATGCGATTGTCGGCTATACCAAACAGCTCGACTTAGATTATTGTCGTGAAGGAATTCGCGCCAATGCCATTGCACCCGGGGCCATTCAAACACCGATGAACAAGGCTGATTTTGAAGGTGATGGAGAAATCGCAAAATGGGTCGCTAAAGAAACGCCTGCTGGACGCTGGGCACAACCAAGTGAAGTGGCGAGTTTAACACTTTATTTGGCTAGTCAATCAGCTGATTATATACACGGTGCAATCATGCCGATTGATGGTGGATGGCTTACTAAATAGTATTGTTCAATCGTAAATTCTTCTATATAATATGCAAGTAAGCAAAATTCAGCTTGCACTGCGGCACTTCAGATAGGGCAAAAGCTCTCTTCCTTTGGCCGTAGTTATTACTAAAATAGCGGATGTGCTATTTTACAAAGGAGAATAAAATTGAATACATCTATTGTAAAAAATTCAAGCCGTACTTCTGTAACTGAGCTTACAAAGACGGCACTTGTTGCAGCTTTATATGTGGCTGTAACTGTTTTATTGTCAGTCATAAGTTTTGGGGCAGTTCAACTACGTTTATCGGAGATGTTTAACTACCTGGCCCTATACAACAAACGCTATGTATTAGCCGTGACTCTAGGAGTAGTACTCGCAAATTTTATGTCACCAACGTGGATATTAGATGTGCCGATTGGTGGAATTGCGACATTTCTCGTTTTAATTCTTTGTCGAAGAGTAACGAAAAATATAACAAATGATCTTGTGAAAATGGTTATAACTGCATTGATTTTTGCTATATCAATGTTCACCGTTGCAGGACAATTAACAATCCTCTATGATCTTCCGTTTTGGGCAACATGGTTTACGGTTGGCGTTGGGGAGCTATTGTCAATGACTGTTGGTGGTATGACTATTTATTTATTAAATAAAAAAATCGATTTATCAAAATAATTTCATTAAGCTCTTATAGAAACAGTCGAAGGACAAATGAGCTGCGCTGCGCACAACAAGAAGGGACCCCTCTTATGGTACTTGAAGTACCACCGGAGGAGTCCCTTTTTGTGATGCATTTTGCTTATCTCTTAAAGTTTAGTGTCAGATGGGGCAGACTTTGCCTCTTCTGACGGGGGATCAACTTGTTTAGACTGAAGTATGAACTGAGTAGACGGTAAAGATAACATATTTAAACTTCCACTTCCCGATTTGGCTACGGTCATTACTACAGCTTGATAAGTAGTATCAGTATTGATTTTAGTTCCAAATGCATCAAACATATTTATAGATGCACCTTTGGTATTTTCGTTCGACTTGAATGATGTGTAGTTTTGTGGATTGACATTATTCGCATCCGATAACTTGAAGTTTGCTACATCTTTTGATTGAATCAAGAATACTCGATATTCTGATACGTTGTTTTCATTGCCTACTTTATCAAAGCTAATCCGTATGTCTTCGTAGGTGCCAGTATTCCTCGCGGAAGAAAGACTTACATTAGTTACTGCTTCTACTGCGGCAGAATTGGTTAACGTAATATCATTCGAAGTGCCAGACAATGTAACTGTGCCGGCTGAACTGCCTTTTCCAACTGACAATACGTAGACGTTATATGGCGTACCGTTAGTGATAGAATTCCCATCTATATCCGTTGCCTTAACATTAAGAACCTGGTCAGTACTGCTGCCAGAAGTACTTACTGCAGTATAGTTTGGAAATTGGACGTTGCTTGCTATTGAAGTATTGAATGGTTTATTTTTAGGTACTACCATAATTCGATATTCGCTTATATTCGATGCATCAGATGCATGATTGAACGATACCTGTAAATCACGGCCATCTCCAAAATCATTTACATCGCTTGCCTTAACATTGCTGACCGCTTGAACAGCTTTGTTCTTAGTAAGTGTAATCACCGATGAATCAGAAGATAGAGCATTGACGCTTGAAGAATTTCCATTCGCTACAGTCAGTACGTAAACACGGTAGCTTGTGCCTTCCGTAATGTAATTACCGCGAACATCTCGAGCCCCATCTAACGTTCTAGTTAGCGATTTATTTCCGCCTTTGCTTTCTGTGATGTAATAAGAGCTACTATTGGCTTGTGATAGGCTGAAGCTGCTGTAATAAGCTGTCGGTACGACAAAAATCCGATATTGATTGACATTTGTTTCATCGGAAGGCTTCGTGAACGATACCTGTAAATCACGGCCATCTCCATAATCATTTACATCAGCAACAGTCAGATTGGTTACAGCTTGCACATTGTAGTTCCTACCGAGCGAAATCGTTGACGTTGGCGCGGACAGCGCATTGCTGCCGGAATAATTGCCATTGCCTACCGAGAGAACATAGACACGGTAGCTAGTTCCTTCCTTGATATAATTGCCGCGCACATCGCGAGCATTTTCCGAGAGCGCCTGCCCGTAATTGTTATATCCTGACTTGTTCACAGTCGTATAATTACTGCTGGATACATTATTAGCATCCGACAGACTGAAGCTACTGTAATACGATGTTGGTACAACCATGATGCGATAGTGACTAATATTAGACTCATCCGCCGCTTTAGTGAAAGAGACATAGAGATCACGACCGTTGCCATAATCATTCACATCGCTGGCATAGAGATTCGATACAGCACCTACATTGCTGCTATATAGCGTAATCGCATTGGAAGCAGACGATAACACGTTATTGCCTGAGTTCGTAGCTACTGCCATTACGAATATACGATAACTGACCCCATTCTGAATGGCATAACCGTCTGTATCTCGTGCGCCTGAAGAGAGAACCTGAGTAATATTGTAGCCTGACTTATTCACCTGCGTGTAATAAGAGCTGGATAGACTGTTCGCCTTCGTCAATGTGAAGTTCGAATAGTTGCTAGCTCTTACAACAAAGATCCGGTAAGAGCTGATGTTAGACTCATTGGATATTTTGTTGAAGCTAACTCGCAGATCGCGTCCGTCTCCATAGTCGTTGACATCATCAACTTGAGTAATAACAGGAGTAGCCACTGTATTTGGACTAAGTGTTGCTGATGAAGAAGCAGATGACAGCTTATTAACAGCTGAATCAGTGCTGCTAACTGACAAGACGAATGCTGTATAAGGTACGCCGTTCTTAATGGAATCACCGGCAGTATCACGTGCTGAGGAAGACAGAGTTCCTGTCATCGTACCGCCGTTGCTCCCCGATTTATACATTGTCGTATAGTAGCTACTGGATAAATTATTCGCAGTAGTAAGACTGAAATTGTTAGCGTCCTTAGTCTTTACGATAATCACACGGTAATTCGAAATATTGTTGTCATTCTGCGGACGAGTGAAGCTAACCGAGAGATCGCGTCCGTCGCCGAAATCGCTAATATCGCTAATTTTTACATTTGTTACTTCTGCAACAGAAGACATGTTCGTTAGGGTAATCTTCGGAGAAGACTTCGATAATACGCTGGAATAAGAACCCTTCCCAACTGCAAGTACATAAGCTACATAAGGCTGGTCATTTCTAATATAGTCTCCGTCCACATCCCGTGAACTCTGGGATAATGTTAAGGAACGATCCGAGCCAGTAGGCGATACTTTCGTATAATTTGAAGCGGAGACCTTCAGGGCCGACGCTTGATTGAAGCTTTTTGAAGCTTTCACAACGAGAACTCGGTAATGATCCACAAGTGATTCAGTAGACGATTTGGAGTAGCTAACCTCCAGGTCACGCCCATCTCCTTGATTACCAATATCTCTAACCGACACATAGGTCGCTGGAGAAATACTGATATTGCTTGGAGTGTCAGATTTAATAGATACGATCTGCTTATACGAGTTCCAGTCAACATCCTGACCAAGCGCTTCACTAACAAAGCGTACTGGCACCATTGTTCTGCCTTTCAATATCTGTGCTGGTACATCTAGCGTAACTCTCTCGCCATTAATAGTAGCTACCTTCGATTTAATCTTGAGAACTACCGTTGTATCTCCTTTAATCGCTGTAACGGTTTGATTCTTTCGATCCCAATCCACGCTTGCATCCAATGCCTCAAAGATTGCTCTAAGCGGCAGCATAACGCGCCCTTGAACCATCACTGGCGGCTGGTCAGTCTTTAATTGAACCCCGTCTACATAAATCGTGATGGCCTTTGCCGCTTGAGCGGTCGCTGGCTGCAGCAATATCGGTACAATAAGTATCGCTGCAAGAAACAAAGTCCAAATTTTCTTCATAAATTCCACCCCTCCTAATGCCTTTATATTAATCTGGCATGATTTCTATCATTGCATAATTAGTACGTACCAATAGGTATAAAAGTTTCACATTTTTACCTATGTAAGAAAATTTAACCGATAAGTTAATACAGTCAACCTTATTGAGCGTTTTCCTATATGAAATAATAAATGTAACCTCGACGTATTATTCATAGTACGAATGGAGGGGAATACATTTCTTGATTATAAAATGCATCGTTATGTAGGGCCGATGACTTTCTTCTATAAATGGGGTTCAGGTTACCAGAACATATAACCGCCGCGGCGAAAATGCTTTCTATTATCCCAATCAAGCAGGATGACAAGAACAATAGCAATTCAGCTGCAATCAAAAAAGCTTGTCGCAATGATTAGCGACAAGCATTGCTGAGAAGTACCGTATGTCCTAGCTTAATTTATATTATGTGAATCGCTTTTTCTATTTTATTCCACCGTCACTGATAGCTCCTTCACAAGGAGGGTAGGGGAGCCGTACCCATCTGGTAGGAAGTAAAGCTCTGAACTAGTTTCTTCGATATCATTTAAGAACTCAAAAAAGTTTCCGGCTATTGTCATTTGCTTGACAGGGGAGACAATTTTGCCATTTTGAATATGGAATCCTGAAGCTGCAACCGAAAAATCACCAGAAACTGTATTCGTACCAGAATGAAGCCCTGATAAATCTGTAATAAGTACTCCGTCAGTAACCGAGTTAATTAACTCATCTTGAGATTTCTGACCAGTCGAAATATATAAATTTTGGGGCGCAATAGATAAAGTACCTTTGTAGGAGTCTTTATGTGCATGCCCAGTTGTTTTACAACCGTCCTTTTTCGCCGTTTTTCTATTATGCAATAATGTTTGGAGTGTGCCATCTAAAATAATTGCCTGCTCTTTTGTCGCAACACCCTCTCCATCAAAACTTGCTCCAGACAAAGCAGCCGGATGGAATGGAGCATTCAGCAATGTAATAACCTCTGACGCCACTTTTTGTCCGACCTTTCCATTTAATAAGGATTGGCCTTTTTGAGCATTTTCAGCTGAGAGTATCGGCATAAAGGTACTTAATAATGATGCTGCCGCGTCTGAGCGTAGGACAATTGGATATTTGCCAGCTGGAATTGATTTTTCACCTAAATTCGTAAGAGCTTCCTCAGCCGCTTCTTTTGCAATATCATCAGCATTAAGAGAATGAAAATCACGTGTCATTTTCAAATAACCACCTGTTTTCAGTTCCTCACCTTCTTTTACAACCGTGGAGAGGAAAATAACTAAGCCATTCTCCTTATGTGATAGGGCAAGGTTTTTACTATTCGTTAATGAACGTTCAGTAGTATATTCTTGAAGGAAACAGTAATCAAGTGTTACAATGCGCGAATCGTAGGCACGGATTTTTTGTTCAATTGAACGGAGCAGCTCTATTTTTTCAGGAATTCCGATCGTCTCTAATTCTTCATTGTAAAATTCATGTGGCGTGTATTCATTACTGCCTTCAAAAATATCTATGCCCTCATCTTCATCTAGAACGTCTGCATTTGCTTTTACACTGTTGATTAAAAAGGACATCGAATCATCGTCTAGTTTTTCTGTATAGGCGTAGCCCATTTTTCCGTTATGCAGCCCACGTAGACTTAGGCCTCCATCCTCAGACGTTTCATAGCTATCAATTTGTCCTTCGTAAAGCATACACTTAAAAGTATTTTTCCGTTCATAATAAACTTCAGCCTCTGTAAAACCGGCTTCTATCGCCTGATCTAGTAGTTTTTCTTGATATTCAGCAATGTTCATCAATTATTCCCCCTTTGTTCCTCCAACTGTCATTTCGCTAACACGAATCATCGGCTGACCAACATTGACAGGAAGACTACCACTAATGGATCCGCACATGCCGGCACCATGCGCAAGATTATTTCCAACGCGATCAACTAGCTGCAATGTTTTTGCTCCGTTACCTATTAGTGTTGCACCACGTACAGGACGATCGATTTTTCCATCCTTCACAATATAAGCTTCCATAACCGCGAAGTTATAGTCACCAGTCGATGGATTTACTTGACCGCCACCCATATATTTTGCATAAATTCCATATTCGGTAGATGCAATAATTTCCTCAGGTTTAGATGTGCCTGGAGCGATATATGTGTTCGTCATTCGAGATGTTGGATTGAAACGATAGGATTGGCGACGTGAAGATCCAGTTGGTTCAGCATTCATACGGCGCGCATTAAATTTATCAATCATGTAGCCTTTTAAAATTCCATTTTCAATTAAGATGTTTTTTCGTGTTTTTTCCCCTTCATCATCAATGTTAAGGGAACCCCATTCGTTTGGAAGTGTGCCATCATCAATATATGTAACAATATCAGGGGCAACTTTTTCACCAAGACGATTTGCAAAAACGGAATTGTTTTTCGCGACTGCTGTAGCCTCAAGTCCATGACCACAAGCTTCGTGAAATATAACACCGCCAAATTCATTATCAATGATGACTGGGAATTTTCCGCTAGGACATTCATCGGCATGAAGCATTGTGACCGCAATACGTGCAGCTTCACCAGCATAGTGCTCTAAATCTAGATTTTCGATAAATTCAAAGCCAGCATGTGCGCCAGGACCGTAGAAGCCAGTTTGCATTTCTTTGCCCTCGGAGGCAGTTGCCTGGATGGCAAGTCGACTATGAATACGCGTATCTTCTACAAATTTTCCTTCTGAGTTGGCGATTAAAACATGCTGCTCTTCGTCAAAATACCGAACTTTAACTTGACTGATGCGTTCATCATAATTTCTAGCAATGTCATTAGCCTGTCGCATGATTGTTGCTTTTCTAGCATGTTCCACACTGTTTGGTAGAATGATAATGTTATGAATAGGTGTAATAATTTCTTTTTTTAGTGGTTGAATCGTCCCGGTAGCACCTCCTTTAATGGCAAGTGCTGCTCTTTTTGCTGCTGCTAGTAAGCCTTCCTCTGAAAAATCGTTTGTGTAAGTGTAGATGCTCTGAAGACCAGAAAAAATTCGTATACCAATGCCAAAGTCACGTCCAGAAATACTTTGTTCAATTTTTCCACTTTGCAATGTACATTCATTGACAAACTTATCCTCGATGAAAACTTCGGAAAAATCGCC
The DNA here is from genome assembly GCF_050277945.1 of Lysinibacillus sp. NPDC097214. Classification (NCBI taxonomy): domain Bacteria; kingdom Bacillati; phylum Bacillota; class Bacilli; order Caryophanales; family Bacillaceae; genus Lysinibacillus; species Lysinibacillus sp. NPDC097214. Next base: position 480,017 of record NZ_JBNNSS010000002.1, on the reverse strand, counting down.
ACCTGTTGAAAGCGCAGCTTCAAGTACATTTTCAATAACTGATTGTTTAATCATATTTCCTCCTCCTTTTCTCAAATGTACCAAATAATCAGAATGTTCAGTGGTAATATATTAGGATCAAATATAGTGAAATTTATCACACAAATTAATATATATTCTAATTGAAACGTTTTATGATAGGAGCAGTGGTAGGTGGGGAATATTTTTAATGAATATCTACAGGGAAATCAAAAATTAATTATAATTTCCTTCTTCTTACACCAAACTGAAGGAAAATCAGAGGAAGGTGATGGGATGAAGCAGCAATATAATGCAGGAGATATTGTCTACATTTTTTATCGAAACCCACAATTTCAGGAAGTAGCGAACATACAGGAAGCGGCAGTTGTGAATAATCCGGATCATCCAAATGAACTGGCGCTTTTTCTATTTGAGAATTATTATCCAATAACAAATGATATTCTAATGTTTACAAGCGAGATGGATGCTGAGCAAGCTTATCATCAGTATTTTCATTGATGAAGCTTATATTCAACTGCTTTTCAACACGCTAATGAGAGAAAACAAATTATATTCGTTTAATAAGTTTTCTCTCTAAAGCTTATTAACTAACTGTGATACATACGGTTCAATATATCTACTATCGATTCCATCTGGTAATTTTAATAGTGAGAAATATTGCATTGTCTCTGATTCTTTATAATCAATTACTAAATCTCCTTTAACATTTCTCGTATAATAGACGGCTGTAACGGAGTAGAATTCATCCCCATTAGAAACTTTAAGGTAAAAATCTGGACCAGAAAAAATATCTAATAACTTTAGGTCCTCTATCATCAAACCTGTTTCCTCTAACACTTCTCTTTTTGCGGTATCTTCTAAGCTTTCTCCTAATTCCATCAAACCACCTGGAAGCCCCCAACCTCCACCATATCTCTTTTGTAACAATACCTCATTCTCATTATTTAAGATTAATACAACTGCACCTGGCAAAATAATGGGGTGATGACCAACATATTGTCGTAAAAATTTATAGTATTCCATCGTTTCACTCATTTCTAATTGAATAAATTTATCTGTCCTTGTTTTAATTACATAAATACCAGTTATTTCCTCCTTTGGATTTTAATTATGCTGATCTCCATTTACACATTGTCTGTATAATCCCAGTTTTGATGGTAACGCTAAGCTGAGGATAGTCATTCAAAAAGGGGAGAATCTATTTGGACTCATTTCAACCGAATTGTTGGTCGGAGCATGGAGAGCTTGAGGTTGTTATGCTTTGCGCGCCTACAAAATTAGATGTAACAGATTTAACAATAGCTGAAAATGTAGGATGGAGTGCTACTGTCAATCACGTAAAAGCAATGGAGAATTTCATGGAATTAAAGACGACGCTGGAAAATGCGGGTGTCAAGGTGATTGACTATTCGAAAGAGCTAATAAATGATGAGAAAACTGTAAGTGAGCAGCTTATAAATAGGTACTTTGTACGCGATCTAGCCTGTGTTTTAGGAAAAAGTATGTTCCTTGGAGAGGCGGGTAGCTCGCTAAGGCGTCCGGAGTATCCACATGCGCACGCATTATTAGAAAAGTGGTTTCCAGAAAAAATCTTAAACGTTAAACAACCGTCAACTGCTTTAGAATGTGGAGATGTGATGATTTTAAATAGGGATGCTGTGCTTATTAATATTGGTATGAGAACAACGTTAGAGGCTGTAGAAAGTATTAAGGATAGCATCTTCCAAGAAGGATTTTCTGAAATCGCGATCATTGATTTGCCAAGACGCTCCGATACACTTCATTTAGATATGAATTGTAATGTGGCAAACGCGAATCTAGTAATAGCTAAAAACTTTATGCGTTATTTTCCTGTACATGTATTCACACCTCAAACAAGTCGTTTCGAAATGACCGAGCAATTTGTAAATCATCATGGCTTGGATGTTTACTGGCTTGAAAAATATAATACAATCCCTGATATCAATTTTATCAATCTGAATCCCGAAACACTGTTGATTAGTAAGCAGGCAACGAAGCAACAATGGACGAAGCATCCATTATTGCAAAAAAAGAATTTGATAGAAATCGAGGTCACAGAGCTTGAAAAAGGCGGTGGTGGAATTCGGTGCATGACATTGCCACTAGTAAGAAAGTAAGCAAAAGGCAGGAGGGTTGATCAAAATGACATCTAAAACAAGTAAAGGGAGGTTGTCTTGGTGGCAGCTTTCGCTTCTCGGTATAGGTTGTACACTAGGTACAGGATTTTTTCTTGGAACAAGTATGGCCATACATAAAAGTGGTCCTGCTGTTTTAATTCCTTTTCTGTTAGCTGCGATTGCTACGTATATCGTCTATGATGCTCTTGTTAAGATGTCAGTTGACAATCCCGTTAAGGGTTCATTCCGTACGTATGCAAAGCAAGCTTTTGGAAATTGGGCAGGATTTAGTAATGGCTGGATTTACTTGATCTCTGAGATGCTTATTATGGGTAGCCAATTGACGGCGCTTGGAATTTTTACAAAGCTTTGGTTTCCAATGCTTCCTTTATGGGGTGCTGCATCTATTTATGCTGCACTTGGATTAGCCGTTATTCTTATGGGCATGAAGGGCTTTGAAAAATTTCAAAATATTTTTGGTGCGTTAAAGGCTGCAGCAGTTGTCATGTTTATTATAATAGCGGTAGTGTTAATTATAAAAGGGTTTAACACGGATTCAGCAGCACTTGATGCAATGCATGTAAATTATGAAGAATTTTTCTCGCAAGGTGTGAAAGGAATTTGGCTTGGACTGCTATATGCCTTTTATGCATTTGGAGGAATTGAGGTTATGGGTTTAATGGTCATTGATTTAAAAAACCCTAAAGAAGCGCCGAAAGCCGGCAAAGTGATGATTATTGCAATTACTGTCATTTTTATAATAGCTATTATGCTTGCCTTAGCGCTTGTTTACTGGAAGGGCTTTACTATTGAGGAAAGCCCGTTTATTACAGTGCTTAATGGTTTTCATATACCTTTTGTTGCAGATATTTTTAATGGCGTTTTAATTATTGCTGGTTTTTCAACAATGGTAGGCTCTTTATATGCGGTTATAACAATTCTGATTACATTGGCAGAGGATCATGATGCCCCGACTTCTCTGGCGAAGAAGGGGAAAATGAAGATTCCATTTCCTGCATTTCTCTTTTTAGCTTGTGGTTTAATCATAACAATTGTTATAGGCTTCCTCATGCCAGAAAAGATTTTTGAATATTTGATTACAGCTGCAGGTTTAATGCTGATTTATAATTGGCTCTTTATTTTAGTGACCTATATGAAGCTAATGAAGCTGTCGAAGTGGGGGTATGTGAAGAATGGAATAGGCATGTTGCTCATTGTGGTGACAGTGTCTGGAACGTTAGGGGAAAAAACAAGCAGACTCGGTTTTTTCGTGAGCCTGCTTTTTATTATCTTAATAGGGATTGCGACTTGGATTGTCATGAAAAGGCAAAAACAAAGTAAGAAAGCTTAATGTTCTTTGTTCTGTGGAAAGATCAGAGAATTTTGCATACGTAAAAAAGGACATTTCGATGGGCTACGATTATCATCGCTTAAAAAATATTGCTTCCATTCATAACTACCTTCTTGCCCGTACCATTTTAAATCAGTATGAGCGGGAATAGCATCGTATTCTGTAATCCGTTGATGAATAAGCTTCTTTAATTTTCGACCAAATACCGTTGAGTCGTTCATATCTTCAAATATCCAGCGTGGCTGGAATGCCATTAATAAAGTTGAGAAATGACGACTCTTTCTTAATTTGTGTGCGGGAGTTGCACAAGACACAAAATAAGGCTCACCGTTAAAACAAAATTCCCATTCATGGTGCGATGGATCGGTTGGAATTTCCTTTGGCCAATCGATATCATCAAATTTAGTTAAATTGTTTAAAACTGACCAAAATAAATTATTATAATCCGCAACATTATAGTTTTTATGCATATCATTAGGGGTTTTGAAGAAAATGGTATGTGTTGTATAGTTGCCGAATGTTTGACAGTGCTTATCGTATTCCTTTAAGCATAGTGCTAACGTCTTTATCGATTGTTCCTCTCGTGGATCTCCGATAAAACTATAACGAAGATGGTTCGATAAAAAACCTTTTCTTGCTGGAATACAGGGGAACGTATTGGCTTCATCTGCAACCATGGCAGCGAAGTCGGTATATGCTGACTGTTGCCATAATGGAAGTGTTTCAAAATGTTCTTCTATCCACTTCTTGTCTAACACTGCTACTTCCACTTGAGTCTCCTCCTTCTTACATCTTTATATTATTAAATAAAGTGCAGATGAGTGACGATGTATTGGCATAACGTTTTCTAACTAGGATCATTACCATAACGTGTAGTTGATTTCCGTTCCGACTGGACGCTTTGTTGTTGCTGTCGCTACGCTTTCGCACAGATAAAACATTTGCTGACGCTTCGCTTTCGCACAGAGCAAAGCTTCCTGGGGGCGTCCGATGAGCCGCTTCGCTTCGCTGCAGGGTCTCGGGCCAACAGATGTTTTCTGCGCGAAAGCGTAGTGCTAACGTAGCGGCAGCAGCACCGAGGTTGGTCACGAAGGCGTTATCACAGGATGTGATGGTTTTAGCCTTCGTTCCTCTATTGCTAATCCCCGAGGAGTCGTCCAGTCTCCACTCCAATCAACTTATATGCATGACATACGTTTAGCAAAATGTCATCCCTAATTGCCGATGTGAATCAATTTATTAGAAATCATTTATATGGCTCAGTACTATAACGTGTATCCTCTGGCATAGCACTTCAATTTTCAGCAACAACAGGTCTATGCAAAAGCGAAGTGGTGGCACAAAGTAGGGAAGAGGTTTAATGCTCACCAGCAGGAAAGCGTGTAGCGGAAATCTCCATCTATAGCGCCAAACATTCTCAATGGTTTCTCTGCCATTTTTTTTCAGCACTAAAAAGGAGTAGCCCTGATCATAGGGCAACTCCTTTCCGTTGTTGAAGACTAGTATGTTAATGAAATTAAGTATGTCCCTCCAGCAAAATGAGAGGCTGATTTTTGTTCTCCGATTGGGCGTTTTCTTGGGGGGGTCCAGTCTCCAATCAACTTATACGCATGACATACGTTTAGCAAAATGTCATTTCTAATTTTTGTGAAACGCAAATTAATAGTTTCAATTTTATTTATATTAGAAAACAAGATTAATGATATGATAAAGTCCTAATATTTCAATTATTTAACATAAAGATTATTTATTAAGTGTTAAAAATTAAGAAGTTGAAAAGAATCAAAGAAAGGGGGGCAGGTATTTGAATTCACCTACTATAAAATTAACAAAGCGGATGTTAAGGATCATAAAGAATGCGGAGAAAGAAGCCTCATCTTCACCGCTTAAATTGTTACTACCAATTCATTTTCTACTTGCTTGTTTAAAAGAAAAAGAGGGGGCACTTGGTGAAATAGTTTTAAAATGTACTATAGATGAAGCCTCATTAAGAACCTTGGTTAATGACTTTGATCAAAAATCAGAAAAGAAAGTTACAAGCCATAGCTTATTTTCTGTTCCAGTATCAAATGATGTTTTAACAGTATTGGAACAAGCAATTTGCTATATGCAAAACTATAACCAGGTTTATTTAAATGAAGGTCACTTACTTAAAGCACTAATAAAGACGAATATGCTCGGGGAATTCGTTTCGGAAGAAGATATGAAACTGATTTTAAAGCTAGGTACCACTTCGAGGGATATGGTTACTCATCTTCACATTTACAATTTCCCAGAAGCGATTTCTACTAATATTCGTAGAGTCAATCGTGATGATAAGAACAAGCTCATTCATTTCGTAGAAAGTCATTTTTCACAAGAGTGGTCAGAAACGATTGAGGGTGCATTTTTAAATACTACACCTTCTATATATGTAGCTTTTGATGATAAGGGAGATCTTGTCGGATTTGCTGGATTTGACATTTATCAAAATAAAAAATGTTATTTTGGTCCAATGGGTGTAGCGAAATCTAATCGAGTGAAAGGGATAGGCTATTCTCTCCTCCATCATTGTTTAAAAGAAATGTATGATATGGGGTATGAATATGCAATTATTGGAGGAGCGGGTCCAATCGAGTTTTATGAACAAGCGTGTCATGCTGTTGTCATTCCTGCTACCAGCTTTTAAGGAGATGCGTTATGAATATAGTTCAAGCAAACACTATTTCTCCAACTATTAGAAAACTACTTTCTTTTGCAACTTCGGATAAAAAAGTTCAACAAGAGTATGAAAAATATATACTATTATCGAATAGGTCATTGTATAGCTTCGTAGTTGAGGGTGAAATAGTCGGTTGTATTGGGATAGAACAGAGAAGTTTATCAGAGTGTGCGATTAAACATATCGCTGTTTTAGCTGATCAAAGAGGAAAAGGCATTGGCAGTAAAATGATTAATTTTATCGCAAGTAAGTACTCATCAATTATTGCTGAAACGGATTATGAGGCTGTAGATTTTTATCGACGCTATGGTTTTTCCATAGTTAACCTAGGGGAGAAATACCCAGGTGTTGAACGCTTTCTATGTCAATATAATAAATAATGAAAGAACCTGCAATGCTTGTCTTATAGTGAAAAGCAATGCAGGTTCTTTTTATAATTTTGGATTAAAGACCTTTTCGTCAAGAATGTTTAATGCATGATGAATGTCCTCTAAATCATTTTTAGATGCATGTTGGATAAGTTGTTGAAAGCGCTCTTCTATACAGGCGAATGCTTCCTCCATTATTTTTTCTCCATCTTCCGTTAGGCGAACATAGTGCTTTCTTCGATCCTCAGTATCGCTAATTTTTTCAATAAACTTTCTTTCCTGTAGTTTTCGTAATTCACGGCTTGTATTAGGTAAGGACATATGCTGGCAATCACTGATTTCAGTAGGTGTAACTGGCTGGCTTACTTTTATATATTCTAGAATTTTATATTGTACAGGTGTAATATTATCGATTTTAACGTTTTGAGTTAGTTCGTGCGTTACTTGGTGTACCGCTGCTGTAAATGCTACGAACTGATTAAATAATTCTTTTTTGTCCAAATGGGTTCACCTCTTACTGACAAGATAACAAAAAACTTATCTTAAAACAATTATCATTTGACAACTAAAAATAGATAGTTTACTATTTTGTTATCAAATGATAAGTAATGGAGGATGCATGATGAATACATTAATTATTTATACATATCCCAATCATAAAAGTTTGAATTATGCTTTTTTACAGGAGGTTATTAAGGGCTGTCATGACAATCTTTCCATAAAGGAGACTCAAGTTTTAGATTTATACGAGGAGCAATTTAACCCGATTTTAGTATTTCATGAACATAAACGCCGTCGTGATATGTTTCGTGATCCAAAGCTAGAGAAATATCGTGAACAAATTAAGTGGGCTGATAAAATCGTTTTTGTTTATCCGATATGGTGGGGAAGACCACCAGCAATGCTTTTAGGGTATATTGATCAATTGTTTGCTGCCAATTTTGCTTACAAAGATAAAAAGGGGCTATTTCCTGATGGGCTTTTAAAGGGAAAATCAGTGGTGTGTATTTCGACAATGAAGGGGCCAACAAAATATCCACTCTTATGGCTGAATAATGCGCATAAAATATTAATGAAAAGAGCATTATTTAATTTTGTTGGCATTAAACAAGTGAAGTTTTTTGAATTTGGCAATATGGAAAGTAAGAAGGGGAGACAAAGCAAAAAACTCGAAAAAATTTATCAATATTTTAGAAAAGTAGCTTACTAGTTCATCTGCCTAATATACTCGTACAAACGAAGAAAGAATCTCTATTCCTTTGCACGAGTCATATTGGTTTCTAGTGGTAATGTTACGAAAAACGTTGTGAATTCAGCAAGCTTGCTTTCAACAGTAATTGTGCCGTTATGCATATCGACGATTTTCTTGACAATAGATAGTCCTAAGCCACTTCCGCCATTCTCAGCTGTCCTCGATTGGTCAGCCTTATAAAATCGTTCGAATACATGATTTTGTTGTTCCGTCGTTAAACCAATACCATTATCATGAATAGCTATAGTGACCGTATCTATTTGCTTCGTCATATATAGTGTAATAATGCCAGCAGCTGGCGTGAATTTAATGCTGTTGTTTAGTAAATTCATCCATACTTGATTCATTAAGTCCTCATCCGCCATTACCGAAACGTTTTCTAATTGAAGATCCATGTCGATATTTTTTGCTAGCCAATTTGGTTCCAGCGTTAGTACGACATTACGTAATTGTTTATCGAGCCGGTAATGCCTTGGCTCGAAGGGGTGATGTTGTGATTCTAACGACGTTAGCTTTAGTAAATTGTCACTAATTTTTGATAGTCGATTACTTTCCATCTCAATGATTGCTAAATAATGTAGTCGCTTATCCTCAGGGAGGTCAATGTTTTTCAATGCTTTAGCAAAGCCATTAATAGATGTTAGAGGTGACTGAATTTCATGCGATACATTCGAGATAAATTCTTGGCGCATTCTTTCCATTTCACCTAATTCGACTGCCATATGGTTGATGCCATGAATTAATTGACCGAACTGATCTTCATCTGCTTTCAGTTCTAACTTGACAGTAAAATCACCTTTAGCAATACGACTTAATGCATCTACAATTGTATTCCAATAATACCGCTGTTTTTTTAGCCCAATTAAAAAGGTGATTATGACAGAGCAAGCAAAGAGAACAAAAACACCAACTACGGTCCATAATTGAAGCCAGAAACCTTGCGGATGTTTGCCTAACCAATCATAAAGCCAGGACGTTATGTGGTAGGAAATAAAAGCAAATACGATGCTAATGGTAAGAAGAAGCATTAAAATTAAAAAAAGCTTTAAACTATTTTTTAATCTTTTCATGAAACAAGTTCCAATCGATAGCCTAGGCCACGAATTGTACGAATAACAAATCCACTTGTTTCTTGAGGGAAACGTTGACGAAGTCTTTTAATATGAACATCGACTGTACGTTCATCACCTTCATAGTCGTACCCCCAAATTTCTTCGATTAACTGTTCACGTGAAAAAGTTTTTCCAGCATAGCTTGCTAATGTAAATAATAGTTCAAATTCCTTTAAACGAAGTGTTAAAGATTCGCCATTATACAAGACTTCATGTGTATTTCGATTTAATATAATAGAGCCAGCTTCCACAAGCTGTGATAGGGAAATATGGTATCTTTTAAGAATTGATTTCACACGAACGATCAGCTCTGCTGGCTCAAATGGTTTAACAAGATAATCATCTGTTCCAAGATGAAAGCCCTTTACCTTTTGTGAAGTTTCTCCTTTTGCGGTTAACATTAAGATGGGTAGATCATCATTAAATGAACGTATTTCTTCGCATAATTCCCAGCCATCCATCCTCGGCATCATGATATCCATAATAATCATATCCACCTTATCAGAATCCAATTTGGACAGTGCATCCACACCGTCCGTAGCTTCAATTACCTCTAAACCTTCATTTTGTAAAAATACTTTAATTAATTCTCGAATATGCGCATCATCATCTACAACTAATAGTTTTGTCATGCTAACAAATCCCTTCGTTATTCCTCTTTTATTCGTAATTGTTGTTTGGCAAACTCTCGGTACATATCATGCGTCTCAAATAAAGTATCATGTGTGCCACTGCCTGTAATATGTCCTTTCTCTACAAAAAGGATTTGATCTGCATCTACTACTGTTGAAAGGCGGTGTGCAATGACAAGCGTTGTTCTACCTTGCATTAAATTATCCAATGCTTTTTGAACAAAGATTTCCGAGTTGCTATCTAGACTAGATGTTGCTTCATCTAACATTAATATTTGAGGGTCGCGTAAAAGTGCTCTGGCGATAGAAATTCGTTGTCGTTGACCGCCTGAAAGCTTAATCCCGCGTTCACCTACTTCTGTATCAAATTGCTCTGGTAATTCATTAATAAACTGATCAGCATAGGCCATTTTGGCAACTCTTTCAAGCTCTTCATCCTGCACTTCTCTGTCAATGCCGTAGCAAATATTTTCACGAATCGTACCAGACAGCAGTGCACTTTCCTGGGCAACATAGCCGATTTGGCTTCTCCAAGAATGTAGGGAGTAAGTGTCGATAGGAGTTTCTCCAAGTGTAATACTTCCATTAGTAGGTTGATAATATCTTTCTAATAGAGAAAAGGTAGTTGTTTTTCCTCCACCACTAGGTCCTACGATGGCCGTAACTTTACCAGGTTCAATGGTAAAATTAATATTCGATAAAATCGGTTCTTCACCATAAGCAAAGTTAACGTTTTTTACATGAATCGGCTGATTCACTTTTTCTAATGTTTTTCCTTCGAAAATATTCTCTTCTTCATGTTCAAGTAATGCACTGATTCGCTCTGTAGCACCCATTGCTTTTTGAAGCTGTGTAAAGAACATCGTTAATTGGGTCATTGGCATGATGATTTGGATTAAATATAAAATAAATGCCACCATGTCGCCAGCTGTAAGCTCTCCTGAAGAAACTCGAACGCCACCATAACCAATAATGGTCACAAGAACTGACATTAAGACAAACGAAATGAGTGGCGAAATAAGAGCATGGATTTTAGCTTCTCTTAAGCCAAACGTAAAGAGGTTGGTAATTCCTTTCTTGCCACGCTCATATTCAATATTCTCAGCATTTGAAGCTTTTACTAATCGTGTTTCAGGTAAAACTTGATTGAGCACAGACGTAAATTTGGCTGTCTCATCTTGCATTCCTTTCGAAATGACAAACATACGTCTTCCTAGAAGCATTAAAATAACCATAGCAAGTGGAACAGCGATCAGCATCACTAAGGTCATTTTCCAATCTAAGATTAATAGAATGATGATGGATCCAATAATCGAAATAACACCAGATAAACAGTTTGCAAGGTGTTCTGTAATGAGCTCCTTAACAACAGCTGTATCATTCGTAACACGACTTAATGTTTCGCCTGTATCGTTCTCATCATAATAAGGAATTGGTAAATGAAGTAGCTTTCTCCAAAGCTGATCTCGTAATTTCGCGACAACATGATGTCCGACACGGTTTAAATAATAAATGGAAAGTCCACTCGCAATCGCTTGCGCAATAAAAGCAATACCTAATAAAATAATTTGCCAATAATCAAGGGATTCTAATGAAAAGCCATCCACTAATTTTTTTGTAAATAACGGAACGATAAATCCGACGCCCGTAGTCGCTAAACTCATAATTAATGAAATGATTAAAAGCCATATTGGTGGTTCAGCTTGTTTGACTAAGCGAACAAAGCGACGCCAATCCTTCATTTTAGTAGTATCTTTTGATGTCTCCTGCAACGTAAAAATCTCCCTTCAGTTTTATCAACTAAAACATGAATCTTTCATGTTTCTTACTATAGCATGACTTTATGAACTGAATATGAAATGAGTAAGAGGTGATGATAGTGAAAGCGATCTATTCCTAAAAGCATGATCAATTCTAAAATTTTAGTGGAAGTTCAAACAAGTTCCTTTTTCTGGAGAAGTATCATACAATATTATAAACCGACAGTCGGTCTAGGAGCGCAGCGGAGGAAGCGGCTCGACGCTCGCCCGCAGGAAAGCGAGTAGCCCGTAGCGGAAATCGAAGCCTTCTAATTTATGTGGATAAAAATGGTTAATTAAAATGCCTGATTCTATTTTCTTAGTCTTTGCAATTTACACATTCAAGATAGGCGTGGATGATAGCTAATTTAATAGTTCTAAAAGGAAGGGGTATAATGAATGGAAACACAGATTAAAAGAAAAGGCTTTTCAAAAGATTTTAACCTGATGGTGATTGGGCAAATTATTTCTATTTTAGGTTCTGCGCTTTTAAGGTTTGCCTTATCACTTTATGTACTAGATATTACAGGACGTGCCGATCTTTTTGCAGTACTATTTGCGATATCGAGTGTCCCAATTTTACTAGCACCGCTTGGAGGAGCCATTGCTGACAGGTTTAATCGACGCAATTTAATGGTGATTTTCGATTTTACGAGTAGCATAATTGTCTTTATTTTCTTCGCAATGCTAGCAATTGGTAATAGTTCTATTTTTCTTATTGGTGTAGTGATGGTATTGCTTTCCCTCGTTAGTGCTATGTATGCACCTGCAGTGATGGCCAGTATTCCAGTACTTGTAGAAGAGGAAAAGCTTGAGCAAGCTAATGGAATTGTTAATGGTATTCAAGCATTGTCTAATGTAGCTGCTCCTGTATTAGGAGGAATACTGTACGGTTTAATTGGCTTAAAAGTACTTGTCGTGGTGAGCGGTGTGTTCTTTTTCTTATCGGCCTTATTAGAGATGTTTATTCAAATCCCATTTGTAAAGCGAGAGCAGAACGGTCATATTATTCCGACGCTTGTCAATGATTTGAAAGAGGGCTTTCGCTATGTTGTGAAGCAATCTTTTATCTTCAAATGTATGATTTTAGCGGCATTATTAAATTTATTATTAACACCGCTGTTTGTCGTAGGTGTACCGATTATTCTCCGTGTTACATTGCAAAGTAGTGATACACTGTATGGAGTAGGGATGGGGTTAATCGATTTTGCCACAATCTTAGGAGCTTTATCAATGGGGTACTTTGCAAAAAAAATGGGTATCACTAATTTGTATAGTTGGATTTTCATTACTGCGTTATTGATTGTTCCAATGGCTATAGCGGTTACGCCTCTGCTGCTGAATATTGGCTATTATCCATCCTATACTTTATTTGTTTTGAGCGCACTTTTAATCGCTATGATTATGACAATCATCTCCATTTATGTTATTACACTTGTACAAAAAGAAACACCTAATGAAAACTTAGGGAAGGTCATGGCTATTATCATTGCCGTTTCACAATGTATGGCACCAATCGGGCAAATAGTGTATGGCTTATTATTTGAAGCATTTAGTGTTAAAGTCTATGTTCCTATTTTTATGATTAGTATTGCCATGGTAGTGATGGCAATAGTAACAAAGAAGATTTTACGATTTGAAAAGAGCGAGGCAGCACAATGATTGATGATCCTCTGCGATTGTTGAACTCGTCTATGGAGAGGTTTACAGGCAAGTTACTGACGAAACTAACTTAGATTATTTGCTAACAATAAAGTTCAAATTAACTAGCTTAGTTATAAAATATGGAAAGCCAAATTCCCGTAAATATTGTGGGGGAATTTGGCTTTTTTATAAGGAAAGTGGGGATAATCAGCACTTTATCCAATCCATTTGTTATTCAAAATTTGCAAGAAGGAAATGTCATTAATATTAACATGATGATTACCTTTTTGGTTGTTTATATAAATGTTGTTTTCAGTTGCTGACAATAAGGTTCCTGTTATCATCAGCAGATCCGTTTTAACTTGAATAGTATCTCCTATATAATTTTGTAATTGCTGATAAAGTGGGATGCCAAAAAATAAATTAATTAATTCAGGACGTTTTGACACAAATTCTCCGAAATTTAAAACGAGAGCTTTATTTTTAAACATTTCTAAATCGTATGGCTCTTCTTCTTGAGAGTTGTTTATGTGGGATAGTGAAATGAGTCGCGTATATAAAATAAAGAGTGGTCCACATTTCGTGTTCAACTGGATAAAATCGCGTCCTGCAACACTTAATAAACCTGCTTTTTCTTCAATTGTCTCAATGACTCGATTTTTTATTGTATCTTCATCTTTTGTTCTTTCTATAAATTTGCAATTAATTTTTATTTTCACATGTACACCTTGAAGTTTAAGGAAATGTAATTGAAGCTGACGAGTATTGTTGACGTCGCTTTCTGAACCTAGTGATTGTAGTAGTTGATTTGCTTCATCTATACAAAATTTCAACTCATTTAATTGAGCCTTTGGTAGTGAGCTAGTTGGAGAAGAAAAAACAGGAGTTGGAATTTTTGGGTTGGATTTATTACAGGAACATGTTAGTTTTTTGCATTTTTTACAGCGCTTCATGTGGAATCACCTTCATTTTCAGTTGATGCTAAATGGTCTTTAAGTGGGGCTAACAATGAATTTCTACTTTTAAGGACTCTAAAAATACCCCATAAACCTAATTCAATATCCCATCTAATATTTCCTGAACGATACAAATAGTCTCCTGGTTGCTGAGATAGTCCACCTGCTCCAAAGAATAAAAGGAAATCGTCATTACTTCCGACAGTAGCTTTACCTTTAAAGGAAACTATTGAAGAAAACATATCTTTTTTACTTCTAAAGAAGTGGTGTGCATGAATGATAAATGTATGAGCTCTTGGTTTATCAGCTGGAAATGCAAAACGAAATGTTACGGGGTCACCTGGATAAGCCAAAAATAGTGGCGTGCTCGGATTTTTTACATTAGCAGCACTGAAAACTTTGAAAACATCATTTAGATTTTCTACAAAATGGCTAAATCGCTCAGCTCGGTAATTGAAGCCTCTGGAGCCTTGATCTTCAAAATCTTCTACTTCTTCCTCTGCATTGATAAGGAGCGGTTCAGGATCAATAATGACAGTCCCATTTCTATCAACTAGTCTTACCCCATCATGCATAACGATAGAGAATTCTCTAAACTCAGGGAGCAAAGGATTAGAAATAATTGCTTGATGTCCCAGATTGCCCTCTCTTCTGGTCTTTGGATGGAGATACTTTGACCCTTGAGACTCAGCAATTAGTATGCCAAATGCCCCGTGGTGTCGGTGATTTCGAATGTCGGCCATATCCCATAAGTTAGCAGAACCAAAATCAGTATCGATATACCAGATATACTTTATGCTCTCACCTGGAGCGATTGTCTGATCGGGGTTGAATCCTACAGTTGCTCCATCAGAGTGTCGAACGTCATAAATAGCTAGTTGAGCGTGTAATGAAATTCGTTGTGACGGAGGAAATGGTGCGCTAACAGGTACCTCGGGATAACCATGTAGGGCACCGTGATGGAATGTATCGTTCAATTCATTCGTAAGTGTGACTTCTACATATTCTCCAACATTTGCACGCAATATTAAAGGTTCTGGATTCACTTTCTTTGAATTAATATTCGCTACATTTTCCTTGAGTGCGAAAATTATTCCAAAAGGATCGTGATCTCCTTCATTGTTATAGTCAATTCGAGCATTTATAGCAGAGACTTCGTATTTTCGAACAATCGAATTTGGTGGAATTGCCTCTTTTGGTCGTGTTGCTTTTTCAGGAGGTTTCCCCGTAGGACATGGTAAAGGATCGTGTCGTGACGGTGGGGGATCTCGGTCTGGTAAAGGAATTAAATGTGGTACTCTTTTTTCAAACGATCGGAAAATGCCCCAGTTTCCTAACCAAATATCATCGATGGAGCCGTAATGATAGAGCATATCGAAATCTCCTTCACCTTCCATGTTAAATTCAAGCGTGAAGGATTCAGCAATAGCTATATGTTGTTGCTGATCTAATTTTGAAGATAAGTTGGGCCGTTCTTTATGCCAGCGCTGACGGTGGAGATTAAAGCTATGTGACTCTTCATGTGCTCCTTGAAGGAGACGAATTCGAACAGGATCTCCATTGTAAGTTTGAAGCAATGGTGTAATAGGATCGCCATGCACCCATGAGCTAAAAACATAAGCAGGATCACGATTTGGTTTTTTTAAACGAAATTGAATCGGTTCATTTTTATAGTTGATAGCCATAACGCCTGGATCTTCTGGTGAACCAGGAAACGGTGGAGGATTGAGTGGACATCCGTCTTTATCAAATAACATCGTAAAATCTTGAACAAATAAATTTAATTCACGGAAATCGGGAATTAATGGATTAACGATTGTCGCTTGTGTACCGGATTGTATTTCTTTACCAGTAACGGAGCTTAAAAATTTTGAGCCTCTTGCTTGGATGTTAATGCCGGCAAAAACACCGTGGTGCTGATGTTCGTTGGCAAATAAATGGTCGTGCCAAAAAGTTGCTTTTAACTCTACATCTGCAAACCACTGATATTGAATGGTCTCACCTGAAAGAATGCCTGAATCGTAATTCCATCCAACATTAGCACCATCTGAGCACAAAACGTCAAATTTAACGAAGTGAACATGCATGCCAGCCTCATATGTGCGGTTCACTAGTTGGAATGCATTTCCGCCAAGTGTCTCAGGTAACTTATTTGTAAATTTAAAACGGATCACTTCGCCAGCATTAGCCCGTAGAACCAATGGCTCAGGTTCCTTTCTGCCAGCTAGTATATCTTCTTCATCCTTGGCTAAAACATATAAGCGACCTACAGGATCATGCCAACCTTGCTTATTATAAATAATAGGCATTTGTATAAGGACGACATCAAAGGTCCTTACTGGGTTTACATCTGGAGTAGCTGGGTTGACAAAAACAGCTCCAGGAACAGCATTCGGTGCAAAAGAATTTTTTTCAATTTGAGTAGCAGGTCTACCACCTATAATGCCGAGTGGTGGGCGGGGAGCTTTAAGTCCGACAATTCCTGGCACAAAGTTTGGAAATCCTGGTTTCTCAGGTGTCGGTTTTGGTGGTAATGGTCGATCTGGCAGCGGTTTAAGTGCTTTAATCGGCACGCCGTTCGGATAACACTGACTACCATCTTGCAATGTATCAAAATTACGTTGAATTCCCCACATACCTTCTCCAAAATGGGGATACAGATGACAATGTATAATAGCATCGCCCATTGCCCCTTGCAATGAACCGGCCCCGTATACTGGTGTGACTAAATAATTCGTTTGGGGCGAAATGGCTTGCACATCAAGAAGGTCGGAGTTTTGATTTGCTGGTTCAGAAAACCATTGATGTACATGGTAGTGAAATGAATGTGTTTCTTTTACAGCAGCATGAATGAGTCTGATTTTTAGGGGGTCCCCTACATAGGCTCGTAAAATAGGTGTAGCTGGATCACCGAATACCCAAGAATCGTGATGAACTTCTTCGCCCTCACAATCTGGACAAACAACACCTTCTTGAATTAATCGTAGTCTGTTCCGCATAGGCTCCGAACGGTAGTTAATGGAATGAGTTGCTTCTGGTTGAAGTGTATGAGGACTAATTGGCTTTTGCCCTGTTAAATCGTGTACCTCCTCCTCGTCATGGAAAAACCAACCATATTCTCGATAAGAGGGGAGTAATGGATTATGAATATCGGCAAAAAGACCACTATTAATTGGTTTACCTGAAATTGGATCAGTCCAAGTAGATCCCTGTGGTTCTACAAAAAGTGCACCAAACAAACCGTGTACATTACTCCCTAATTCACTTGATAATGTATTTCCTAAATCTGAAAATAAATGGGTTCCTTCAAGATGAACTTGCCATTTATATACAATACTTTTTCCTGGTGGAACTGTCGTATTCGGATTTCGCCCAACAAAAGCTCCATCAGAAGTAAAAACATTATATTCTACATCTTGAATATGCATCGATGTATTGAAGGGAAGCTGATTTTCAAATAAAACCTCAATATCGTCGCCTACATTTGCGCGAATAACTAATGGCTCAACTAAATCTACAGGCGTGAACGGATTCTTAGCGACTTGTTGTTTGATGAGATGTTCATTTTCCTTTAATACATACATCATACCTTCTGGATCGTGATCCCCGAATTGATTGACAACAATACGTATAGGAATGGCAACGATGTGAAATTGTCTATTCATGCATGCCATTCCTAATATCAGGTATAGGCCTGTTGTCCTTTTCAATATAAAATACTTCTATATCATCAATGTGAACGCGAAATTTTTCACCATCAAGCTCTGGTATATTCGTAACCTCTGCATCGATCACTAAATAGTCACTAACCACTTCTGCGATTGGTCCAATAATTAGAAATGGGTATTGGGAGAGTAATACTAATGCTCTTTCACCTATATTATTCTTAAAAGCTTGTGACACTACAGTTTGTCGTATGGTATTAATATCTGGCGTACGAATACCAAGTTGTGTAGCAAGTTTATTTAAATCCATAGTAACCTCCTATTCTTATGAAATTTCTGAGTGAAAACCTAAACAACCTAAACAAGTACAAGTTGTCGTTTGCAATCAAATGGCGTAAATACTGCGATATGCTCCATAGGGAAACTTAATGGCGTAGGAAATTTAAAAAAAGGAGCGTTGTGCATTTTAATAGTTACAGGATCTAGTGTGATAAAGCCATTTGTTACTTCCACTACTTTTCCACAAAAAATAGGTCTAAATGTTTGACCGAGTATACTTAATTGATTTCTCTCGGTTACAAGTAATATGTTTTTTCCTTTCATTTCTAAAAAGAGCTCATTTTCAGGAACTATTGGTTCTCCCACGTTTCTTTACCTCCTTTAATTTGAGAATGCATCGATTTATTATATTGAGCTGAAATGAATTTATTACAAAGATTACCATTATGGAAACGATTTTTTAGAGGTTTTGTTATATCCAAGCCAGTTTGAAAATAACCGTTGGAAAAAAGAAGTGACTCTTCCTTGCTTGATATACGTAATATGAGCAGTCGAAATTTCAGGCACATCTTGATGCTTTAAATAAACCTTTCCAGGCGTAATATTAAGTATCTTTCCTTTTATTGCGTTTTTAGCATATATGGTCAGTTTTGTCCCTTTCCATGTTTTCAAATTTGTCTCTAATAATTCTTCAAAGAATTGTTGTCTTAATACTTGTTTATTTGAAACCGTATGACTGAAGTTTGTTAATAGTTTTTTCCGCAGCTCTTCATCAATGACGACATTTTGGTGTGTGTTATGAATTGCGGGTATGCCAAACGGTGATTTAGCTGAGTGAATTGTCATGTATGGGATCCAAATCCGAGTAAAGAGTGTTTTTAACATAACGAAATTTCGTCCTATTGTATGAACTTTACCAACAGTATGGATATTCTGATCCCCATTTTTTGAATAGACCTCTACAAGCTGATTTTTTTTAACTTTAAAAAATTTCATAAGCATCATTTGCTTTTTAAAATGGGGGAGATGCTCCCCAAGGTTTTGTATATTTACACCATGAATAAATTCTTGTAATAATTTCAATTCATATAAAGGTAATGGGCTCGCGGGAGAAGTGTAACGCTCCTCTTTTTTTAGTTCAGGATTTTCATAATCATATGTGTTAATAATGCCAACAACCTCTTGTGTTTTCTCCAAAAAAAATCTCCTCCTGTATAACAAAAAATTATGCAATTTCCAAAGTTAAGCCACCTACTTCAAAACTTCGTAAAGTGGAAGGATCATTAGTAACAGTCTAAGTAATCAATTTATCTATTCAACAGGTATTTCTTTTCGACTGGAATTTCGTAACAAGAAGATTACATATATTGAAAATAAAGGAGCTGACGACTATTTGAGTGTAATATTTTGGTTGATATTAATGAGTTATTTTATTGTTTGTTTTGCCACGTATACTTTTTTATACAGGATAAAATTTTTAATAAGCTATCATCTCGGTATGAATATCGCCATGTTAAGTAGTGGAGTGATGGGATTGGCCGTTGGTGTAGTTCTTGGCAATGCATTTCCTAGCCATTATACGTTGGTAACGATTGTTGTTACGGTGATTGCTATATTAATCGGTGCAATATTTGGCGCGTTAGTGGACTATCAAACTTTACTTTCGGGTGTTTCGGGTGGATTAATGGCGGGAATAATGGGGCCAATGATTGGTGTTATGGCTGATTTTGGTTTTATAACGTTTTGTACCATTCTTCTGTATGTAATATTTGGAATGCTCTGTTTATCAGTACGCTCTTAGCATACGGATAATGACTTGAATTAGATAGAAATAAAAATGACGATCACGATCAATAAAATAAGCGCTACATGCATGTAAGTTCAGTGTATTTTGTTTTTATAATTTGGAGCGAACAATCCCATTAATAACAATAACCGCAAAAATAGCAAGTAGTTTAAACAGTAAAAAAGATAGCCAATGGTTTAACGACACTGGCGTATTTGATAAATAAGCGATAGTCTCAAATAAAGAAGTAATTAATAAAACAACAATACACAAAAATGAAAATTTAGAAAATAAAGGCATGAATGTATGGGTGAATAATCGGTGTTTACGCCAAAAACTTAGAGTAAACAGAAGCCCTCCTGCCCAAATTGAAATTGCGAAGAGATAGGCGCTGTTATTAAATACTAAAAGACTAGATGATTTCAATTCAAATGAAAAACCATTTAAAAGTAAAATTAAAAACATCCAGATGATATCGAACCATTTATTGCGAAATAGACAGACAAAGCCAATTAGTGATAATACAAGTGATACATACCACAACAAATCGAAATTGGAATTAATCAAACTATTACTAGTGTAGTCGGAAATTGTAGTAATGTTTAATTGCGTTAAAATCATAAAGAAGAGTCCGATTAGGTGAAGTATTTGAATGACTATCCCATAAGCTATATATTTTTTCTTCAATTCAGTTGAGTACTCTTTAACAATCCTCCACCAGAATACCCAACCAACGATTAAAGATAAGCCTGTATAATATATTGCCTTCATTAAAAAACTAATCCATGCTGCTTCCTTGAGCTCATTAAGTAGTGGTGTTTCTTGCTGGTATGTAATGGGTATGCATAAATTATTATTACCTATTTGAGTAAATAATAATGTACTGTCTATTTGAAACAGATAGGAACCTTTTACAGAGTGATCATCATTCGATGAGACAACGTTATAGTGAACAGAGTATTTTCCATCGGGAAGGAAGGTAATTCTAAGCGAATTTCTTGTTGATCATCACTTATTTGGGCTTTGTTACTAGTCACTGCTTGCCCCTTAAAATCGATGACCTCAAGGGAATTTTGTGCTAGTTGGATTTTCTCATTAAAGGTTATGATAATTTCTGAAGGAGCTATTTCTGAGCGGCTATTTGGAGAGGGTGATTCCATTTTAACAATTGGGGGTCCCATAATATATTGAGCACATAATACAGATAATAATAATACAAAGAAAAATAAAACAAATTTTGTTTTAACCTTCATTGGCTTAATCCCTCCTGAGCAATCCATTAGCATATCTTATTCATTACAGACGATTATGGATATTACTTGGAAAGAATAATTGACATAAAATATGGAATTAATTTTTGCGTTAAAAAGCTGTCTAAGAAGCCTTTTTTACTTCTTAGACAGCTTTTTATTTTGTTTTTCAAAAGTGTTTGAAAGGAACGGAATCAACATAAATTGCTATGATCTCCATCAGCAAATAAATAAATTTTACTGATCTTATCTTTTAAGATTGTAACGAATGTATCGTCTTTTTCTTTTATTTCAATAAAATCTATGCCAAAACTGCAAAGTATTCCGCTCTCCTTAGTACCAGAAACAGTTTCGATTTCAACATTCTGTCCTTTATATTTTAATAATTGATAATTTAGGCTATTCGTCAACCCACAAAGATTTAAAACGAAAAATTTATCACAGCAGCTGTTAGGGTATTTAGAACACTTTATACATCCATCTTTGGAACAATGAGTATGACTCTGGACATGTTTTGTTGGATGTTTTTTCTGTATTTTCTTGTTAATAGTGTTTCTCTGTCTAGCGCACAAATCAATACCCCCTTTAATAGTATTATTAAGACATTATATGTAAATTAAATATACTCTTTTAGGGGAATGTAAAGGCTCTCAAGTTGGCCTAAAGCCTCCGGCGGATGTCACGGATTTTGAAAGGAATGAATAAAGGATGTTAGCCTAAAACCTTCGCATCCTGCGAAAACGGCTAACTGACCTGCATCGGTAAAAACGCCACGTCCTGTGGCATTACCGAAATGACCGACATCGTGTCGGCCCTCGTGCAGGCCTGAGCACAATTCAAAATCCGCACGCAATTACGCCAAGGCGAAATTGATTTAAAAAGAATTAAACAATCATAGAACCTTAGACAAAACTCTATAAAAATTAATAAACCGCATGAAATTAAATTTATTAACCTTGATTTCATGCGGTGTTATTTTGTACGTTTTGTATTAAAAAACAATTAGTTTTCGACGAATATCCCAGCCTTATAATTGCAACATTAGTACCATCTTCTCCGACGCCTAGGTGATATCCTTTGTCGAGGTTGAAACTCAGTAGACGAGAAGATTGGCTGAGGAATATTTTCAATATCAGTAACTATATGTTGTTCTGAGAGTTCTACTTTTGAAAGGGGGATATTTTGAGTATTGTTCAAGAGTGGTTTGGATAACTGATTATATTCCACATTATTTTCTAAATAGGCTGTTTCAATAGGGCGAGTAATGTTTTGGGTACTAGTTAAGAGAGGAATAGTTTGCGGATTATATTCTATTTCGTCTTCTACATAAGTTGTTTGCACAGAGGCATGTGAGTTTTCTACTATTTCTTCTGTCGGAGTGATGTATTGAATAGTATTAAGGAGCGGGACAGTGTGCTCATTATTGCTTGTTACAATAGTAGAGTCGCCATGATTCTGTTCTGGCGAATGTTCTTTTTCATGGTGCTGAATTTCAGCATGTTGCTCTTGCACAGGGTGAACGTCCTTCATGACGAGTATTGGTCGCATCATGTCATGATCTTCATGCTCTAGGAAATGACAATGCCACATATAATGACCGACATGATCTTTCCAATGCATAATAATTTTCGTAACCTTACCAACTTCCGCTTTTACAGTATCCTTCCAACCTTGCTCATAGACATGTGGTTTTTCAGGGGGACCTGTAAATTCCAGTCTGCCTTCCTTTTGATATAGCTCCATATCAAAAGGCCGTCGTTCTAGTAGTTTAAATTGAATTAAATGAAGATGAATAGGGTGATCAAACGGTGTTGCATTAATGAAATTCCATATTTCTATACTATCAAGTGCAGGCTTTTCAGTAGCAGGGTCATGATACATTCGATTATTTAATAATAACATTGGTCGACCAAAATCATCTGTTGTAGCAGATAATGGTAGATGTCTCTCGATATGTGCATCGTGGGGATGTAGATCCATCGATACTGCGAGTTTTTCTGGTATTTCACTAGTATCCTCACACTTTAGGGGAAGGCACACTTTAAATTGCATGATGACTCTAGTGTGTTCATCGAAGAAATCTTCATCAGAATTGATTAACGTTATATCTTGACCCTCAAATTTTGAAAAATCAACAATGACATCTGTTCGTTCTGCTGGCAATAACTCAACAGATTGAATTTCTTGAGGAGCTGTTAAAAAGCCTCCGTCTGTTCCGATTTGTATCATAGGCTCATCATTTGAAAGGCTAATGATATATCCCCTTCTATTGGAAGCATTGAGAAGACGAAATCTATATTTTCGAGGTTCGACATTTAAATAAGGCCAGACCTTTCCGTTTACGACGATGGTATTACCGACAAAGCCAGGTGTAATAGATGGATGTACGGGAACGGGGAATGGTGGTTCATCGGGATAGAAAAGAGAGCCGTCTTCATTAAACGATTTATCTTGAATTAAAATGGGGTACTCATAGTCACCACAAGGTAGGTTAGAACGCTCTTCAAGTGTATCCCGAAGTAAATAAAAACCTGCTAATCCCGCATACACATTTAAACGAGTTAGCGCCATTGCATGATCATGATACCACAGTGTTGTACCAGGTTGATGATTGGTATATTCATGTATTTCTTTACTGAATTTTGGACCTGTTTGTGCATAATCTCGTGTATACCATGCCTCGGGATGACCGTCACTTTCCCAATCTACATTTGCGCCATGTAAATGTGTAACAGTTCTTACTTCCTGTGAATCGTTTGCCGTATGAAGTGTAAAATCGATTGGTAAAAAGTGTTCTGAGGGCAATTGGTTTTGATAGCGAACATAAATGCTTTTGTCTTTTTTAGCTTCAATAGTTGGACCGGGATAAAGCCCGTTATAGCCCCATATAATTGATTTTGGGAAATCCTTATGGAAACAATGCTCTGCTTGCATCATTTTAAGTTCATAATAATCTTTTCTCTGTTGCCCTTTATAGTATTTTGGTTTAACGGTAACCGGTTTTGGCAGCTCATCCACAAATTTTGGTATTGTTGCTGGATCTGTAGGATTAACTTCTTTAGTCAAAACATCACGTCCCTTTTTCAATTCTTAAAATTGCTCATTACCTCATCATATGGGTAAAAATAATGGGCAACAGGGACAATAATGGAGATAATTGTGCGAACAAAAAAATACGGATATTTAATCCGCTGCAATAGTTTGATATTCCAAGCAAAGCAAGGGTGTTTGAGCGACAACAAAATATCTCAATAAAAAATCCAGGTTGAGCAAATGGGACGGCCGTGCGAACTGTGTTATATGTGAATTAGCGTTGGTTTTTAGCGAAAATTTTACTTTCTATTTGCAATGGTGAATAGGGATTTTTATATTGAAAGGGTATCCATTTTTAACTTCTTTCAGGAAGTCTCCCACCTCTATAGAAGGTGAGATGAATGCGGGTTTAAGTTACTTTTCAGCGGGTGTACAAACAACCGCTGAAATAGAGGAACTCAGTCTTAGAGCGCCACGTCCTGTGGCAACGACTGAGTGACCAACATCATGTTGGCCCAAAGCCTCCGGCGGATGTCACGGAATCGGCTTTGAGCAAGCACAAAGCCGATTCCGGACGCAATTATGCCGAGGCATAATTGATGGGCTGGACGAAAAAGAGAAAAATTACTACCCGAATCATTTGAAAACGTTATATTATCAACGTACAATATATGAAATTAAGAAACACGACAGCACAAAATTGTTGTATAATGTTGTGGTATGAGGAAAGAAAGCAGGTTGACAAAAATGGAAAGCAAAATGAATGTATACGCAGTTATAAACATACAAAAGCATCAAGCATTCGTGTTTATGAATAAGCTAGATGTGAAACATAAGGTGAATATATGAAAAACTGGTTGATTTTCATTTCTGTCTTTATGGTTTCGTTGTCACTTGTCATTAGTATTTTAGTACTCTGGAAAGCCGAGGCTCCATTCCATTCAATTGAAGAGAAGGCTGAACAGTTGGCACTTGATGCCAAAGCCCTCGCAATTGTCTCGGAGTCCTACACATATAATGGCAAAAATCCGTATGTCACTGTGTTCGGGGTAGATGAATATGGTGATAAAAAAGCTGTCTTTGTTCCGACGAATCTAAAAGCTGATTCAATAAAGGATGTATTTTTAAAAGATGGTATTACGGAAAAGGAAGCATTATCGGTTTTAAAAAAGGAAGGAAATGTACAAAAAGTCCTCAATGTGAAATTAGGCTATGAGGAGCCAGGTGCTGTTTGGGAAATATCATATCTAAACGATCACGATAAGCTCAACTATGTCTATATTATGTTTAAGGACGGCGACTGGTGGAAGCGCATTACGAATTTATAAGAGGAGTAGATCCCGTATGAAAAATTTATTAGCAAACCGTGTAAAAACTTTAACACCATCTTCAACGTTAGCCATTACTGCGAAAGCGAAGGAGTTAAAAGAGCAAGGTATTGATGTTATTGGCCTAGGCGCTGGTGAACCAGACTTCAACACGCCACAAAATATTTTAAATGCTGCCATTGATTCGATGGAAAAAGGCTTAACAAAATATACACCTGCTGGCGGTCTTCCGGTACTTAAGAAAGCTATTATCGATAAACTTCAACGCGACAACAATCTTACATACAAGCCGAATGAAGTAATTGTAGGTGTTGGAGCAAAACATATTCTATACACTTTATTCCAAGTTATTTTAAACGAGGGCGACGAAGTTATTATTCCAATTCCTTATTGGGTTTCTTATCCGGAGCAAGTAAAATTAGCGGGTGGTGTACCTGTTTACGTGGAAGGCACACGTGAGCAAGGCTATAAAATTACTGCAGATCAATTAAGAGCTGCTGTGACAGATAAAACAAAAGCAGTTATCATTAACTCTCCTAGCAACCCATCAGGTATGATTTATTCCCGCGAAGAGCTAGCTGAAATTGCTGCTGTTGCAGAAGAAAAAGATATTTTAATCGTGTCAGATGAAATTTATGAGAAGCTTGTATACAATGGTATTGAGCATTTTTCAATTGCACAGCTATCTGATGCAGTGAAAGCACGTACAATCGTTGTCAATGGTGTTGCAAAATCTCACTCTATGACAGGCTGGCGTATCGGGTATGCTGCAGGGGATGCGGACATTATTAGACCAATGACTGACCTTGCATCACACTCTACATCGAACGCAACAACAACTGCACAATATGCAACAGTGGAAGCTTATAATGGACCACAAGACGCGGTAGAAGAAATGCGTCAAGCATTCGAATCTCGTCTTGAAAAAATTTATCCACAGGTAAGTGCAATTCCTGGCTTCAACGTATTAAAACCACAGGGTGCATTCTACTTATTACCAGATGTAGCAGAAGCTATGGCTCATACTGGCTATGATTCTGTAGATGCATTCGCTGCGGATATTTTAACAGAAGCAAACGTAGCAGTGATCCCAGGCTCTGGCTTTGGTGCACCCACTACAATGCGATTATCTTATGCTACATCTTTAGACTTATTAGAAGAGGCAGTCCGTCGAATTGATACATTTGTAAAATCAAAATGGCAAGACTAATCCTTTTAACCAACTTTGGAGGATTTATATGAAAAAAATTATGATTCAAGATATGCCAAAGCATATCGGCGAAACAATCAAGCTAGGTGCTTGGTTATCTAACAAACGTTCAAGTGGTAAAATTGCTTTTTTACAGCTACGTGATGGTTCTGGCTTTGTACAGGGCGTTGTAGTAAAAGAAGAAGTAGGCGAAGAAATTTTTGCAATTGCAAAAGGTATGTCCCAAGAAACTTCTATGTATATTACAGGAGAAGTTAAAGCAGATGAGCGTTCAAGCTTTGGTTGTGAGCTTGTTGTAACGGGTATTGAAGTGCTTCATGCTGCAACTGATTTTCCGATTACGCCAAAAGAGCACGGTCCTGAGTTTTTAATGGATAATCGTCACTTATGGCTACGTTCTCGTAAGCAACATGCGATCATGAAAATCCGTAACGAAATTATTCGTGCAACGTATGAGTTTCTTAACAACAATGGCTTTACAAAAATGGATCCACCAATTTTAACTGGTTCAGCTCCTGAAGGTACTTCTGAGCTATTCCATACAAAATATTTTGATGAAGATGCATTCCTTTCTCAATCTGGTCAGCTTTACTTGGAAGCGGCTGCGATGGCTTTAGGTAAAGTATTCTCATTCGGTCCGACATTCCGTGCTGAAAAATCTAAAACACGCCGTCACTTAATCGAGTTTTGGATGATTGAGCTGGAAATGGCATTTGCTGAATTTGAAGAAAACTTAGAAGTACAAGAACAATACGTGGAGCATATCGTGCAATCAGTTCTGGCAAATTGCAAATTAGATTTAGAGCGACTTGGTCGTGATACATCTAAGCTTGAAAATATTAAAGCACCATTCCCTCGTATTTCTTATGACGATGCTATAAAATTATTGCATGAACAAGGATTTGACGATATTAAATGGGGCGATGATTTCGGTGCACCACATGAAACAGCGATTGCTAATTCATTTGATAAACCTGTATTCATCACTTGCTACCCAGTAGGCATTAAACCATTCTACATGCAACCACATCCTGACCGCGATGATGTAGTATTATGTGCAGATTTAATTGCACCTGAAGGTTATGGTGAAATCATTGGTGGTTCTGAGCGTATCCATGACTTTGATTTATTACAATCTCGTCTTGAAGAACATCATTTATCTTTAGACGCTTATGCATGGTATTTAGAGTTACGTAAACAAGGCTCTGTACCACATTCAGGATTCGGTCTAGGATTAGAACGTACAGTGGCATGGATTTCTGGCACGGAGCACATTCGTGAAACAATCCCATTCCCACGTTTACTAAACCGCCTATATCCATAAGCTATAACTAGTTTGTTTTAGGTTTTGAAAGTGTAAAATTAAAAAAAGTCGCGTAGTGATATGTCTACGCGGCTTTTCTACTTACGATGGAAAAGGAGTCAAGTATCATATGAGCGCAAATAATAATCGACTCCGTACATGGACTGAGCAGAGAATGATTCAAATTCCTCAGCTTTTTTTTCAGTTTTATAAGGAGTTAAAAATTGAGGATGATGAGGCACTGATTGTTATGCATTTACTTGCATTCTATACGGAGGGTAATGATTTTCCAACGCCTAATGATCTAATGAATCGTCTAACAATGCCTAGCAGTGATATTACTTCACATCTACAGCGATTAATGCAAAAAGGTTTCCTTGAAATAACAAGCGACGTCGACGCAAATGGCAAACTATATGAAAAATACTCGGTTTACCCACTTTGGGAGCGTATTATGCAGATTATTGAAATGAAGGAACAGCAAAAATCAGCAGTATCACTCCGACAAGAAGAGGGGGAGATTTTCCGATTATTTGAAGAGGAAATGGGGCGTCTTTTATCTCCTTTAGAGCTAGAAAAAATCGGATCTTGGTTAGATGAGGATAAGCACAGTCCGGCGCTTATTAAGGAGGCGCTGAAGGAGGCTGTGTTTGCTGGTAAGCTAAGTATTCGTTATATTGATCGAATATTACTGGAGTGGAAAAAGAAAAATATTACGACACCACAGGCTGCACAGAAGCAAAGCGAGCAGTTCCGTGAAAAGCAAACATTTAACAGACCGTCAGTTCGTACAATGCAGCAAGAATCGCAGTCAACAAATAAAGTACCATTTTATAATTGGTTAGAAGAAAGAGAATAGGGGGCTTCCGACATGTTAACAAAAAAACAATGGGAGCATTGTCTAGCGGAAATGGATCGTATGTTCCCTGATGCACATTGTGAGCTAGTGCATGACAATCCGTTTGAACTAACTATTGCCACGCTATTATCTGCACAGTGTACGGATGTACTTGTAAACAAAGTAACGAAAACATTGTTTCAAAAATATAAAAAGCCTGAAGATTATTTAGCTGTATCCTTAGAGGAGCTGCAACAGGATATTCGCTCCATCGGCTTGTATCGAAATAAGGCGAAGAACATTCAAGCATTATGTCAACGACTATTAGAGGAATATGGGGGCGAAATACCAGCAAGTCGGGAAGCGCTAGTTACGTTGCCCGGTGTTGGTCGTAAGACGGCTAATGTCGTATTGTCTGTAGCATTTGATATTCCTGCACTTGCAGTGGATACACATGTAGAGCGCGTGTCTAAACGATTAGGGCTTTGTCGCTGGAAGGATTCAGTATTAGAAGTCGAGGAAACAATTATGAAAAAAACACCGATGGACAAGTGGTCGAAAACACATCATCAGCTAATTTTCTTCGGTCGTTATCATTGTAAAGCTCAAAATCCTGGCTGTCACACATGCCCTTTATTTGATGATTGTAGAGAAGGGCAAAAGCGTTTGAAAAAAGGGCTGGTGAAGGAATCGTGAATGTAGAGGCAATCGCAAAGGAAAAAATGGACGCTTGGTTTGCAGAATGGACGGAACTAGAAGCCAAAATTCATGCAGCTCATGATGCAAGGAACGGTGAAGCAAAAGGATTGATGGAAGAGGCCATTTTATTGTTTGAGCGTTTAGTGCAAGAAGCAGGCGATGAAGTATTGCCCATCAATGGTGTCGAACGATTAATCTTTATTAAAGCAAAGCCTGGCCAATATGCTTGTTATCGTCAGCTTGATGAATTATTTAAGGAAACAAAAAAACGAGCAGCACGACTACGCTTGCAAGCTGCCAAAAGGTAATACAGACAGCAAATTGAAAGAGATAAAAAAGCAATGTAGCGTTTGATCTGACCCAAAAAAGTTAGACATATTTAGTTAAGCGACTTCTAAGACTTGAGTTCGGTATTCCACCGGGCTTAGGTCTTTTAATTTTTCCTTCATTCGTTTGTGATTGTAATAGTGAATATAGTCTTTGAGTTGCTGTTCAAAATGTGCCATGGATTCGGCGAACCCATTCACTTACAATCGGATCTGTCACTCCGATGTCTTCCGTGATTAAAATCATAGATTCATTTCCATTTAAGTATCGCAAGACTGCTTGAATTCGTTGTTCAGCATTTACTTTTGCCATAAAAAAACCCCCGTAAAAGTTAGATTGATGTCTAACTTTTACGGGGCAGTTCATTAAGCTACTTTGCTTTTTTTATTCAGTACTACCGGTACCATCATCCGGTACGGTAGGTTCAGTTGGATTTGTTGGTGGCTGGCTACCATTATTGTTGCCATTGTTTCCTGGAGGGGTACCGCCATTTCCTGCATTGCCGCTGTTACCATTCCCGCTGGCATTGCCGTTACCATTACCATTTCCGTTACCATTACCATTTCCATTTCCATTTCCATTACCATTACCGTTGTCATGGTTGCCGGTATTGCCATCGTTATCATTTCCGTTACCATTGTGGTTACCATTGTCCTCGGTATTGCCATTTTCGTCCGGTTCCGTTGGTTCCTCAACTTCAGGTTCCTCAGGAGTATCTGGCTCTTTATCTTCTTCAGCCGTACCTGTTACTTGGAAAGTAGTTGTACCTGGTTTACTGCGTGTACCATCTACAACTGCTACGACAGAAATCGTGTAGTTGCCATCTTCCAATTTGTTGCTAACTGTTAAACCTTTGCTTTCCGTTGTACCAAGAGAAATAGTCTCTCCACCTTCTTTTTTAGCGGATACTTCGAAGGTTGTTGGTAGCGGTTCATTTGAATCCGGATTAAGCATTGCATCATGCTCCCAAGAAATATTGATAGATTGACCTTCTAAATCTAGGCTTGCACTTACATTGTAAGGTGTAGTAAGCTCTGGTGCAGCGTATTCATTTGAAACTTCATTAGGCTCTGAACCACGTACAAAAAGCTCTGTTCGACGTAACTCATTCGGAGTAAAACTACTTGCTAATTTAAGTGGCTTTGATCCTACTTCAATTGTAGCTTCCACAACTGAGTTTGGCTTTTTGAAACGTGGTGTTTCAACGTTCTCCGAAATATCTTGCATAATTTGTTTAAATAAATGTTGCGGTAAACGACGCTCATCCCAAGTTGTAATTGGATCAAAGTGTTCTTCATAACCACTCCAAATAGCGATTGAATAGTTTGAAGTGTACCCAGCAAACCATGAATCCGGTACACTTGTATCCGGTAAATTATGCTTGCTAAAATCAGCAGCTGCGTAGTTTGTTGTACCTGTTTTACCTGCGACATCTAATCCAGGTACATTAGCGTAAGTACCTGATGCATCCGGCTTATTGCCGACAACATCACGTAACATATCTGTCACCATATAAGCTGTATAATCGCTCATTGCTACATTAGACTCTGGTGTGTAGTCTTTTGTTGTTTTACCGTCACGGTAAACGATTTTTGTAATTGAATAAGGATCAGTGTAAACACCATTATTTCCAAATGCTGCAAAGGAAGCAGCCATTTGTGTAGGAGACATCGTAATATCCCCACCACCGATCGCATCAGATTCGTAAACATTTTTAGCATTAATACCTAAACGACCAATAAATTCTTTAGCTTTATCAATACCAACTTCTTGTAATGCTTTAACAGCTGGAACGTTACGGGAAGCATATAAAGCTTTACGTGCTGTTATAGCACCCATATATTTATTATCCCAGTTTGTAATCGTTTGACGCGTACCAGTGTAGTTCATTGGTTCGTCCACAAGTGTTTGACCTGTTGACCATTTTAAATTTTCGATTGCTGGACCATAATCTAGTAATGGTTTCATAGTTGAACCTGGTTGATGATGTAAGTCATATGCATAGTTCCAACCGCGTTCAGCCCCGTAATTGCGTCCGCCACCGATTGCTTGAATTTGACCAGTTTTCGTATCAATGACAGACACACCCGATTGGATTTTTTCTGTTGGGAAGTTACTGTCATCATTCATATTATTTTCAACAATTTGCTGAGCATTCGGATCAAGTGTTGTGTAAACTTTAATACCTTCTGCCATTGCACTACCATCACCGTTATCCTCTAGTTCATTAATAACGACATCAAGGAAGGCATCGTATTTAGAGCCAGCAAATTTTTGACGTGTCGCATCGTCAGCTAAACCAGCTTGGATGTTTACTTTCTTTGCTTCCTCCATCTCTGCTTTTGTGATTTTTTTATGTTGATACATTAATCCTAGAACGGTATTACGGCGTTTTTCTGCAAGTTCAGGATTTTTTAATGGATTGTAAGCATTTGGGCGTTGGACTAAACCTGCAAGTAATGCTTCTTCAGCTAAATCTAAATCTTTTAGTTCTTTCCCGTAGAAATATTGGGCTGCTGTTCCGAAGCCATAAACACGACCTGACATCAGCATTTTGTTAAAGTACATTTCAAAAATTTCTTCTTTTGAATATTTACGTTCTAATTGGAAGGCAAGCCAAGCTTCCTGTGCTTTACGTTTTAATTTTTTCTCATTTTGTAAAAATGAGTTTTTAACAACTTGCTGAGTTAATGTAGAGGCCCCTTGTGCCCCGAAGCCATCACGGAAGTTAGCGAGTACTGCCCCACCAAGGCGATAAAAATCCATACCACCGTGCTCAAAAAAGCGTACATCTTCCGTTGCAAGGATTGCGTTAACCATATCCTTCGGTATATCTTCATATTTTACATATTTGCGGTTTTCTGCACCAATTGTTGCAAATAATTCACCGTTTTTATCATAGAACTCAGAAGAAACGGGATCCTTCAGTAAGCTTTCATCTAATTTAGGTGCGGTACTTGCGTAATAGGCGAATAACCCAGCACCACCAATAAAACATGCAGCCATAATTGCTACTAGTGTTAGTGTAATGCGCTTAAACCATTTTTTCTTCGATGGTTTCGGAGCGCCTTTTTTATTTTTTTGAGCGAGAGCTTTTTGATGCTCACCGCGTGTTGGACGACGTTCAGTCATTCTACTATCTCCTCACTTTCAAAACCATGACTTTGTGCTTCAATGAGCTGTTGGATAATCGGTAAATAATCGATACGTGGATAATAGCTTATAGGAATTTCTAAAGCTTCCTTTTCTATAGTTGAAAAGGGGATCGATTTACGTTCACCGTTGTCCATCGCTAGCCAGGCCTTTTGTAAAACATCGTATGGCACGATAAAATATCGTTCAAAAGCCGAGAAACGAACGATAATAAAAGCCACACCATTTTGTTCCGTCACTTGCTGCATATGTGTCATTTGATGTAAGTGAATATTCTTTAAGGGAAAGCTAGTTTTTGAAGCTGTTTCCTTTGCATCAAAATCAATATAACGCCCGTTCCAAACACCGTTGTAATCTGTTGTTGATGGCGTTCGAAAATAAGCCTCACGAATAACTGCAGCACTTCGTGATGGGTACTCTACTTTGACGATTTGCACGGGAACAGGTTTCTTATGAATGATAGCAAGTCGTCTTTTTACATAATAATCGTTTGCTTCATCAATTTCATCTTCTAGTGTTTTCCCTCGATTACTAAAAGAAAAATCTTTTTCATTCCCCTTTTTCACCGTTTTTTGAACAGCAGGATTAGGGGAATACAATTTCCCATTCGGATAACGAATTGTCATTTAGTTCACCCTCTATAATACTGCTATTATACAATAGTTTACCATGATTAAGTAGCAGTTCTCTACTTCCATTAATAGTATGATTGACGCTAGATTTTTTATAGTTAAATTTACCCGTGGATGACCGATCTTTGGGCAATTTTCGCCTCTTAAAGTCGAAAAATAGCATGTAATATAGCTAGCTCTTTCACGCGAATCGTCAAAATAACTGATGAAATTTTCAAGTGGATTTTTAGAAAAAACGGTACTCCACGTTAACTTCTCTACATGATTCCGCGTTTCAAGAAGAAAATTTAATAGACTAGTTCGATTTGATTTTATCGAAATACTTCTTCTTTCAGCTAACTTACGCTTATTTTGTCACGCATGAAGGTAATTTTATACATGCGAGGAATACATAAATTAAAGCAAAGGAGGCGTTTTTATGAACAAGTTAAAACAATTAGTTGCGCAGTTGGATCTGGTCAATCAATTACTGTTAACAAGAGTGTCTTTGGAAAACAATGCACAGAGTATGCATTTTTTTGAGCAGCTCAAATCTGTTAGCCAGAAAGTAAGCTTAGCAGAAAAGAACTGGCAAGTAAAGAATGCTTGTTCGCCTATTAGTAGTGAAAAATGATAGACTTTGGTACACTTATCTCATATACAAGATAAATAACTCAATATGAGCATTTTTCATACATTATTTGCCACCATGATTGATGTATTTTAAGCTTTAGTACTAATAGATAGAGATGTTATTACATTGAAGGATATGTCATTTACGGAAATAGGGGACTCTTTGGTCAAAGGTACGAACAAGCTAGTAGTGGGACGAAGGCTAAAAGCATCATGTTTTGTGATAAAGACTTCGGGTCTAGCATTACGTATTCGCACTTTCGGAACGAAGTGATGAGCCATAAATAAGGGCTTCTATCCATCATTGGGGAGAAATTACCCATATAGCATAAATAATTTTGTAGACGAATTTTTAAATAGCAGGTTCGGAATTAGCTTATAATGAGATTATGCGTTTACATTAAGATTAATCTGTATTTTAAGTAGTACCAACCTAATATAAGAATATTTTAACGCTCATCACCAAAGGTTTAGGGGAGACATTTTTTTAAACGTATGCCGTGTTATAGGGATTGGAGCACCGATAGAGGAACAAAGTGTGATTAATGCCTAAACGGCTTATCAGATGTCCTAGGAATGTGCCCAATCGGAACGGAAATCAATCCATTCTGGTGATGAGCCTTAATTAATAAGAAGAGGTGCGAAATTTGTTATTACTACAGCAAACTTCCAAATTAATAGATGAATGTGAAAAATGTGTTTCACGCTTTTGGCAAATGCGTGAGGAGAATCGTACGCCCGACTTTTTTGAAGAGGTTAAGCCACACGCAGATATTATTCACCAACTTTTAAAGGAATGGCAACAAGAGGCGAATATGTGGATTCAAAAAAACCGACCAAAATATATGCATACACAACAAATTGCTTCAGCGGTAGAATCGATGGAGCAATTTGTTGTGCAATCCTTTTATAAAGAAACAAGTAAAAAGCGTTTTTTAGATGCGACTCATTCAACCTCTTATACGTTGGAAATTTTAGAACGGGTAGTGAAGGAGACACAAACAGATGTTATCGAAAAAAAGGACCATTAGTGAACTGTTAAATGAGTGGAGATATGATGAAGAACTGAAGGAACGCATTTTACACTGGCAAACGCTTGAAGGGCGTGAGGCTAAGTATGCACCTTTCCCTGCAAACTTACATCCTTCACTTGTAAAGGCTCTTCGAACAAGAGGTATAGAACAACTGTATACTCATCAACGTCAGGCATTTGATTACGCAATGGAGGGTGTTTCATTTACTGCCGTGACACCAACAGCGTCTGGAAAATCATATTGCTACCATTTACCGGTACTTCAAAAAATAGTAGAAGATAAAAATTCACGCGCTATTTATTTATTTCCAACGAAAGCTTTAGCGCAGGATCAAAAAAATGATTTAAATGAATTAATCGAACAAAGCGGTGAAGAAATTTTAAGTTATACGTACGATGGGGATACTGCGCCTGGCATTCGCCAAAAGGTACGTAAGGCAGGGCATATTGTGATGACAAATCCGGATATGCTTCATTCGGGGATTTTGCCACACCATACGAAATGGGTTTCACTATTTGAAAATTTGCAGTATATCGTCATTGATGAGTTACATACATATAAAGGTGTGTTTGGCTCACATGTTGCGCATGTTATTCGAAGGTTGAAGCGAATTTGTGAGTTTTATGGTAGTAAGCCGATTTTCATTTGTACATCAGCAACCATTAAAAACCCCAAAGAGCTAGCGGAATCTTTAACGAATGAAAGTCATGCCTTAATTAGTGATTCTGGAGCGCCTGTTGGGAAAAAGACATTTCTTTTTTATAACCCACCTATCGTCCATAAAACATTTGGCGTACGTCGAAGCGCTGTTCTAGAGGTGAGTGACCTCGCGAAACGATTATATACAGCAGGTATTCAAACCATTATTTTTGCCAAAAGTCGTGTGCGAGTAGAAATGATTGTGACGTATTTAAAGGAGCTTACACGCAATAAGCTTTTAGATGAATCGGTGCGAGGTTATCGTGGTGGTTATTTACCCTCTGAGCGACGTGTTATTGAACGAGGGCTTCGTGACGGTACTATTCAAACAGTAGTGAGCACAAATGCGTTAGAATTAGGCGTCGATATTGGCCAATTACAAGCATGTATCATGACAGGGTATCCGGGAAATATCGCAAGTGCTTGGCAGCAAGCAGGTCGTGCTGGCCGTCGACAGGACGAGGCGCTAATTATTTATGTAGCACAATCAGCAGCACTTGACCAATATGTAGTAAACCATCCACTCTTTTTACTAGGTAGTGCACCTGAGGAAGCGCGTATTTATCCTGAAAATATGTTAATTTTAATGGATCATTTGAAGTGTGCAGCGTTTGAGCTACCATTTACCAAGCATGATACGTATGGTGAATATGAGATTCAGGAGTTACTGGAATATTTAGCGGAGGAAGGCGTTGTTTTTAAAACGAGTGATAAGTGGCATTGGATGAGTGACCGTTTTCCAGCACATGATATTAGTCTTCGTTCTGCTTCGCAAGAAAATGTTGTGATCATTGATATGACTGTCCCTGCACAAACAAAGGTTATTGGTGAAATGGATCGTCATAGTGCGATGACATTGCTACATGAAGAGGCTATTTATTTGCATCAGGGCATTCAATTTCAAGTAGAAAAACTTGATTGGGAGGAAAAGAAAGCGTATGTACGAGAAGTAGATGTCGATTACTATACTGACGCTAATCTAGCGGTCGAGATGAAGGTACTAGAAGAAGATCGGAGCCGAGATTATAAAGGCGGTATTATTGGCTTCGGTGATGTTGGGTTAGTCGCACAAGCAACGATATTCAAAAAAATACGCTTCGGTACACACGATAATATCGGTTCTGGCCCTATTCATTTACCACCAGATGAAATGCATACAAATTCATCGTGGCTATCATTCTCTGCGGTAGAAAAATGGTCGGAGGCAGAGCTTACGGACGCCATGACTGGAGCTGCCTATGCGATGAATGCGTTCATACCTTTGTTTATTCAATGTGATAGTAGCGATGTAGCAGTTGTCCCACAGGTAAAGGCAACTCATAATGAGCAACCGACATTTTTTGTTTATGATAAGTATCCTGGTGGTATTGGATTAAGTGAAAAGGTATATGATTTATGGGAAGATTTATTGACTAAGACATTGGAGCATGTAGCAGGCTGTGCTTGTGAATCCGGTTGCCCATCATGTATTGGGGCTCAGGATAGCTTGGAACAAGCGAAGAAAAAAGTAATAGAGTTACTTCGAATTTTAAATTAGAG
Source organism: Lysinibacillus sp. NPDC097214 (assembly GCF_050277945.1). Taxonomy (NCBI): domain Bacteria; kingdom Bacillati; phylum Bacillota; class Bacilli; order Caryophanales; family Bacillaceae; genus Lysinibacillus; species Lysinibacillus sp. NPDC097214. The sequence goes on along the minus strand of NZ_JBNNSS010000002.1, from coordinate 442,656 downwards.
ATAAAAAGAGGGCATGAGAGGAAAAGTCTAGCGCTATTCCTTCATGCCCTCTTCTTTGATTAATTTATAAATCATCTTACGTTTAATCCCTGTAATTTCTTCTAGTTGACGTCCAGAAGCGTTAGGGTATTTTTTCAAAGTTGTGCGGAGTAACTTAAGCCTTTTTGTTCTCAACTCGTTACTACCTTTTGCTAGAGCTAAATTTTTAAATTTCCCGAATCGTCTCTGATCTGATTCAAGAGTAGAAACATTTGAATGCATAATCTCGGAAAGTAGATGTAATGTAGTACCAGGATGTTCATTCAGGTATTTTTGACAGGCATCATAACGTGCTCTTGATTTTTCTAATAATCTTTCTTCCACCATCTCCTGAGTAGATTGGATAGAAACAGCTTCAGAAGATGAAGTGCTACGTTTTGCAAAGCAAGCTCTAAAAACGAATGTAGAAGAATTAATTAGTGAATATCTAAATAAATGAAAACCAGGTACTTAAATGAGTACCTGGTTCAGTTTGTAGACAATTTTAAATTTTTTTGAGTTTGTCTACAAAATAAAATTGATCAACTTTTATATTCAGTTATACCAAATTGATAATCTCATAATATCATCTGATATAACTAATAAAAACACTAAGACACTAGTGACGATTGCATATTTTTTTGCTTTTGTATCAACATTATTGAAGGTAACAATAATTGTCTGAAAGCCCCAAAAAACAACTAATGACCATAAGACTGGTTCAATGATTAGACCAAATAAAGCTTCTATTGCCATTAAAATAACCTTCTTTCGTTAGTTAAGGTAATTACAATGAAGAATCAACCCAGTAAGTGTCATTGCGTACTTCCCTTGCAATTCAAACTAATTACTTTGTTGTAATAAATACAGCGTCATCAAACGTAATATCTGCGCCTAGTGCTTCGCTTACAAAACGTAAAGGCACCATAGTTGTTCCTTTATAAATTTCAGCTGCATGATTTAAATTAATTGTAGTTGTAACGCCGTTTGAATTTACGTAAGCTTTTTTATTTCCAACGCCAATGTCAATTTTTTTATTACCTTTGTATGCAGTCACTTTTTTTGTTGCATTATCATAAGAAACAGTTGCACCAAGTGATACAAAAATAGCTTTCATAGGAACTAAAGTTGTTCCGTTTTTAATATAAGCACTTGGGTTGTAATTTTGCTTAACATTATTGATATATACATCTACAGTTGTAAGCACTGGTTCTGGTGTACTTTGATATGTTGGTTTTTTGTGACTTGTATTGGTAGAAGGTGCTGCCTCGTTGCTTTTATTATGATAATGATAACCTGAGCAAAGACCTTTGTCTTGAGACTTTTTAGAACAGTTATGACCACCGTTACTATCAAGACGGCCTGGGTGTGCATCGGCTGTTAAGGATGTCGCCATAAACAAAGACAACATTGTAATAAATAAAACTAATTTCTTCATGAATATCCTCCTATTAATAAAATATGGAATTATTATACTACTAAATGGATTATATTAACATGATTTTATTGGTTTTCGTGTAGAATAGATCGTTTAAGTAATGATATTTAATCAAAGTTATCGTTCTCGTATTTGAAAAAAGAAAATAGATAACAATAATAGTTATCTATTAATCTTAAAAGCTCAGGTACTCAATTAATTTTAAGCATAGGCTTTAATCTTTTATTTTATTGGGGGATTTACCTAGTCGATAGAATATTTTTGGAGAACATCATCTTTAAACTTCTTAGCCTCTGATGATTTTTTTTCTCCAATATCTAAAGGATCTTTATTATCTAAGTTAAATTTACCTAAATTATTATTAATTATTCCGTACTGTCCCATTGAGTTTTGTTGTAAAAACATAATGTAAGAACTTTTTTCCTTGAGCTCCTTATAATGATTTGTGACTAACTTTCTATTCCCTGTACTTCGCTCTACAATTCCAACGGGTTCAATAATACTGAAAGAATTATTTTTAGGAAGAATAAAGTTGTCCGGTGTTTTAATAACTTTATCAACTTGGACTTCTGTTAAAGTATAGAAGTCTTCAATCGTACCGTCATCAAAAAATGTTACCATGTGTTCACGGTCCATAAAATCTTTAGATGGAGATGCGATAATAATGAGATCTGCAGCAGCATCCAATTTTTCAGGAGTGTCAAATGTAATTTCATTTGCGTCTACTTGAACCACTGGAAGCGGCTTTTCTTTATTCATTATTAAAAACAAACATAAAATGATTACGATTGTAACAACTGTTAGTGTGATGACACGTTTCGAAGAAGTGTTCAGCATACTAAAACCCCCTTAATTTCTCCATTTCTTCATTAATTCTTTCTTTTCCTATGATGTGGATGCAATTATGCCGAGGAATAATTGATCTAGAAGTGTCCAATTTCGTGAACAGCATTAGTGGCAATTTCACAATATTCCAATTTATAATTATTTATTGTATTATAATACATCCTAACTGTACCGTATAATCAATCATCATCCACTGAGGCTTCATACATATAGCCATTTAAATTTATCCGCGGAAAGCTGCTCTGAAACGAATGAAAAGTGGCAAGAACACTCGACTAGCTTTTCTACTTTTACCTTCTCTTTGTGCAGAAGCTGAAAGATGCGTTATGATTACAGTAAGTGAAGAAAAAATATTATAAGTTTTAGCAATTTAATATGCAGAAAATGAGTGAAGGTAATGTCTTACGAAAATAAAATTTTGCAAATGAAAAAAATGCTCGGTAAAAAAACGACAACAACTATAAAAAAAGAGGATAAACCTGCTTTTCAAAAACCTGTGCCCCCAATCTATACAGAGCAGTGGGAAAATGCGGGACTGACAGTTGTAAAAAATGAATTCGGTATTGTTTTTAAACGGCAGGTGCGTTATCCATTTAGTTATCAGCATGGTCATTATAAATTGCAGTCATTTTTTGATGCATTAGTAAAATGGCAAGAGGCAAAGTTCGAACATCCATATGCGTTAGAAATGAATGAAAAAGTATTGTTTTTTGATACGGAAACGACTGGCTTAAAAGGTGTAGGTACACAAATTTTTCTTTTAGGCTTTTTAGAATTGTCAGAGGAAGATGAAAGCTTTATTTTAACTCAATATATTTTAGCGGATCCTGCTCATGAAGCAGCGTTACTTTTTGAATCAAAGCTCTGGGAAAAAACAGCGACAGTTATTACTTACAATGGAAAAAGCTTTGACTGGCCGCAACTTGAAACACGTTGGACGCTCAACCAAAAAGAATTACCTAAGCTTCGTACACAGCGACAAATCGATTTGTTGCATAGTTCAAAGCGTTTATGGAAAAATGATATGGAACGAATGAAATTAACATCTGTTGAAGAAGAGAAGCTTGGCTTTTCCCGTACTGGAGATATACCTGGATATCTTGCACCTATTATATATTTAGATGCCATCAAAAGCGGTGTTCCAGATGCACTGATGAAAGTCCTTCTTCATAATGAATGGGATTTACTTTCACTAATTACGCTTTATGTTCATTCTACAAATTTGCTATTTGAAGAGACGAGTGAAGAATCGGCAAAAACATTTACGAATATTGGTAAATGGTATGCCGATTTAAAAGAGAGTTCGCAGAGCGTAAAGGTTTTAGAAAAGGTTACGACCCAATTTGATGCACTTGAAGCAGGAAACGCACAATATTATTTGGCGATACAGCTTAAAAGAAATAAAAAGTTTAGTGAAGCGATCGATGCATTTGTAGCTTCTCTACATTTCGTAGATCAACGAAAACAGTTGCATGTATTAGAACAGCTCGCGATGATATATGAGCATCAAATGAAAGATTATGATCAGGCCCTTTATTATACGCAAGAGGGTATAAAATTAATTAAGAAGAATGAGCAATGGAGAGTAGAACAAAAACAAAAATGGGAAATTCCTTGGGAAAAGAGGTTACTCAGGTTAGGAAATAAGAAATAATTTCCCAGGTAAGCGCAAGAAACGACAAGTTTAGCCTTACATTTGATGTTTTCAGACGATATAATGTGATGAAGTGTGATATAATGAAACGACGTAGTGTGAGGAAGGGCGATGTGAATGGATATTAAATTAACGTCAAAAATGATCCTTGAAAAGGAATTTAAGAAAAACTTTAAAGGCTACAATGTAGAAGAAGTCGATTCATTTCTTGATGAGATAATACAAGACTATGAAACGTTCGAAAAAGTGGTGGCCCAACTTCGTGAAGAAAATAAACAGTTAAAAGAAGAAATTGATAATACTCCTAAGAGACAACCTGTCGCATCGACAGCTGGTACGACAAACTTTGATATTTTAAAACGTCTTTCTAATTTAGAGAAACACGTCTTTGGTAGTAAGTTGTACGAATAAATTTTCGTTAATTATGTTGTATTTATCATAAAACTCTAGTATAATCTTTTTATCATCATGAAATTCTGGTAATCGCTGCGGCGCTAGACGTCGTAGAGGAAAGTCCATGCTCGCACGGTTCTGAGATGACCGTAGTGTTCGTGCTTACTGAAAAAATAAGGTAAGGCAGCTGTAAAAGCTGACGGCGGAAGGAAAACCTAAGTCTTAAGGATATGGTTGAAACTTCCTGAAAGTGCCACAGTGACGTAGCTTGCTTGGAAACATGCAAGGTGGAACGAGGTAAACCCCACGAGTGAGAAACCCAAATTATGGTAGGGGCACTCTCTAAAAGGAATTGAACGGATAGAGGGACAGAGTTCGCTCTGTAGATAGATGATTACTACCCGGCCGTACGAGGCGATAGCTGTTTGAGTACTCGGGAACAAAACATGGCTTATGGAATTTTTTGATGCTTATTTATGAAATGACAAGCGCTCTCCAATTTGGTGGAGAGCTTTTCTTTTGACTATAGTAAGAAAAAGTTACTTGTAAATCATGTCTAGACATGCGCAATATACGTTTGAGAATAAGGCTGTACTCTGTTGGTCATGCCTGTACGAGGGCCGACACGATGTCGGTCATTTCGTTATTGCCACAGGACGAGGCGTTCTTAGACTGAGTTCCTATATTTCATAGGGTGTTTGGACACACGCTGAAAAGTAGCTTAAATCAGCATTCATCTCACCACCTATAGAGGTGGGAGACTACTGTAGGTGACGCTTCGCTTTCGCCACAGAAAACATATGCTGAAAGAAGTTAAACTGTTATCGCAACGATGTACATATTGTCTACATACGAGTAGACTGGCGCAAAAGCGCTTTTCTAAAAAATCGAGGGTAGTAAAGAGAGATAGGATGGAGCAGAATCATGAGCGGAGTTAACGATAGTCTGGAGAAGCTAAATTTGATTTCCAAGTATCCTACTGCCTTAATGACAAAAATCTTCGAAAATGTATCTGAAGGCATCATGATCACGGATAAAGATAAAAGAATAGAATTGGTCAATCCTGCATTTGAATTTGTAACTGGCTATAAGCGTAATGAAGTGATTGGAAAAACGCCAGCCGTTCTCCAGTCAGGTGTACATGAATTGCAATTTTATTTAGATATGTGGCAAGAGATACGACAAGAAGGCATTTGGCAGGGGGAAATATGGAATCGTCGTAAAACCGGAGACGTATATCCAGAATGGTTATCAATTGTAGGGGTAGCCAACGATGAGGGAGAGATTACAAATTATTGTGGCATTTTCTCAGATTTGTCTGAAAGGAAGTTCGTAGAAAATGAACTAGAAAAGCGTTTGTTAACTGACTCATTAACGGAAGTATCAAATCGATTTGCTTATATTGACAGAATGGATAATCTATTAGAATCAACTTCTGCTATCTCTCATTCAGTACAGCACGCAGTCTATTTTTTAGACTTAGATCGATTTAAGCAAATTAATGATACGTTAGGTCATGCTGTTGGAGATACCATTTTAGTAGAAGTAGCAAAGCGCTTAAAAACATTGTTGAAAAATAAAGATATCATTGCTAGATATGGCGGTGATGAGTTTATTATTACGTTGACAAACGTAAAAAATGCTAAAGAAGCTGCCAATTTTGCTGAACAAATTATAGGGATTATTGAACAGCCTTTGGATATTAATGGTCAAGATATTTTTATTTCTACAAGTATTGGTATCAGTATGTATCCAATAGATGGTGAAACAACAGAGCAATTGATTCATTGTGCTGACAAGGCGATGAGTTATTCAAAAAAGAATGGCCTTAACGACTATGCATTTTATTTTGATGAATTGAAGACGGACTCTCAGCGTGTTTTAATATTAGATTCGGAACTACGGAGAGCCATTGAAAGCCGGGAATTTGAGCTGCACTTCCAACCTAAAATATCTATGGGAAATGGAGAGATACAAGGAGTAGAGGCACTTATTCGATGGAAAAGTGAAAGTCTAGGATTTGTCTCTCCAGCAGAATTTATTCCTTATGCTGAGGAAACAGGATTAATCATACCTTTAAGCGAGGTAATTATAGAAAAAGCTTGTGAAGCAGTTATAGAGATGCGTCAATCTGGCTATAAGACTCCAGTTGCTATAAATATTTCCAGCATTCACTTTAAGCAACAAAACTTTTTAGACTCTGTTCAAGCGATATTAGAGCGTTACAACACACCTGCTAACAATTTTGAAATCGAAGTTACAGAACGAACAGTGATGAATAGCGCAAATGAAACGGTTAGCAAGCTTGAACGGCTCAAGAAAATGGGCTTTAAGATTTCTATTGACGACTTTGGGACAGGCTATTCGTCTCTTAGTTATTTAGTTCGTTTCCCCCTTGATTATTTAAAAATCGATCGAAGCTTTATACAGCATATTGGCTCACTCGAAGAGAAACAGGCAGTAGTGGATGCGATAATTCAAATGTCGCATCGCTTAAAAATGAAAGTTGTTGCTGAAGGTGTAGAACAAGCACAACAAGTGGATATACTACGTAAAATGAACTGTGATATAATCCAAGGCTATTATTACAGTAAACCTTTACCACTCCATGAACTTCTGAAGTTTCTGGAGTATTGGGGAATTGAACATCAAGGAAGGAATTAGTGTATGGCAAATTATAAATTAGTAGCAACTTCTGCAATGGGATTAGAGTCGATTGTAGCACAAGAGGTAAAGGCTCTAGGTTATGAAACAACAGTCGATAACGGTAAAGTGTATTTTGAAGGTGACGAAACGGCCATTGCACGAACAAACTTATGGTTACGTGTAGCAGACCGAGTAAAAATTGTTGTAGGTCAGTTTCCGGCTAAATCTTTTGAACAGTTGTTTGAAAGTGTAAAAGCTCTACCTTGGGAAAAATATTTACCCGTTGATGCAGCTTTCCCAGTATCGGGGAAGTCTGTTAAATCCAAATTATTTAGTGTGCCAGATTGTCAGGCTATTACTAAAAAAGCAATTGTAGAGCGCATGAAACAGCATTATAAGCGTTTAGGATTTTTAGATGAATCCGGTGCAACTTATAAAATTGAAGTTTCAATTTTAAAAGATGTGGCTACACTTACTATTGATACATCAGGTGCGGGCTTGCATAAGCGTGGTTATCGTCAAGCGCAGGGCGAAGCACCATTAAAAGAAACATTAGCAGCGGCACTCGTACAGATTTCAAAGTGGAATCCGAATCGACCGTTCGTTGATCCATTTTGTGGTTCTGGCACAATTGCATTAGAAGCAGCAATGCTTGGACAAAATATTGCACCGGGCTATAATCGTGAATTTATTTCAGAGAATTGGCCATGGATGAAGGCAAAAATTTGGGATGCCGTGCGAGATGAAGCGGATAGCTTAGCGAATTATGATCAGCCATTAGAAATTTTCGGGTCTGATATCGATCATCGCATGGTGAGTATTGCACAAGAAAATGCAATAGAAGCGGGCTTTGGTGATATGATTACGTTCAAGCAAATGCAAGCACGTGATTTTACAACACAGCTAACAGATGGTGTTATGATTGGTAATCCACCATACGGGGAGCGTATTGGTGACATTGAGGTCGTGGAGCAGGTAATTCGTGATTTAGGAAAAGTCATGAAAAATCATCCGACATGGTCTGTGTACATGCTATCTTCAATGAAAAACTTTGAGGAACTGTACGGTCGTCAAACGACGAAGAAACGTAAATTATTCAATGGCTTTATTGAAACGAATTATTACCAGTTCTGGGGACAAAAGTCTAAAAGAGATTAACGAATGATAACGGAAGATAAGATTTTTTCTTATCTTCCGTTTCGTCGCGTATAATAGGACCAGATAGTTAGAGGGGGAACGTCAATTGCGTAAATCTTTACCATTTGTATTAACGAAGGACCGCTCATTTTTTGAGTCATTAGGTGACTGGATGGGGGACGTCCTTTACGATGAATTACCTGAAAAGGGCTTTGAATGCCGTGATGAGCAAATTTTTATGGCTTATCAAATTGAGCAGGCCTTAAAAGAGAAAAACGTACTTTTTGCAGAGGCAGGGGTAGGGACTGGTAAAACGATTGCCTATTTACTACCAGCTGTATCTTATGCACGCTATACTGGTAAACCAGCCCTTATCGCATGTGCTGATGAAACCTTAATTGACCAGCTAGTAAAAGAGGGCGGCGATATTTATAAGCTACAAAAAACGTTAGGTCTTGAAATTGATGTCCGTCTAGCAAAGTCACGAGACCAATATTTATGTTTAAAGCGTTTTGAGGAAGCTGAAAAAGTGGAAACCGATGAATGGATCGATGATATTTCGTTTTCTATACCTGATGGAGTATATGCACAGGGCTCGATGATTGCTATACAACCTTATGGTGAGCGCAGCGATTATCCAACTGTCAGTGATGAAGATTGGCAAAAAGTAAATTACAACTCGATTATGCAATGTTCAGTATGTGACCTACGTAATCGATGTGGTCAAACATTACATCGTGCACATTATCGTAAATCTGCGGATCTCATTATTTGTTCACAAGATTTTTTGATGGAACATTTAGCTACAAAGGAGTCACGTGAACGTGAAGGGCAATTAGCTTTATTGCCAGAAGTATCAATGATGGTGCTAGACGAAGGTCATTTATTAGAATATGCTGCACAAAAAGCAATGACATATAAAGTACAGGCGACAACAATTGTTCAATTGTTAGAGCGTTTAATGGTAGATGGTGTGCGAGAACGTACATTATATGCGATGGAAAAATTACAAGATGATCATGAGCTATTTTTTGACCAGCTACGAGATGATCTAGTCGCTTCTGAAGAAGAGCGGAAACGTATTAATAAATCGCCAGATCTATTGAAATATGGGAAACAACTTATTCATGATGTGGAAACATTACTTGAGGAATTTGTTTTTGAATCTGAAATGTATATGATTCCGGAGTATGAATTAAATATGGCAGAGGAGTATTTAGAACAATACGAGGCTTCTTTACGTATTTTTACAGCACAGGGAGATGCAGTTGACTGGTTAGAGGAAACTGATGGGGAAGAAACGCTTGTCATTATGCCGCGTCTCATCACAGAAGTTTTAGCAGAAAAATTATTCTCTAAAAAACTTCCAATCATATTTTCTTCAGCAACTTTATCAGTGAATAAAGATTTTTCATATATTGCCTATAGTTTAGGAATTCGTGATTATCAATCGTTTTCTGTTCCATCTCCATTTGATTATGAAGAAGTTATGCGAATTTATTTACATGAGCTATCTCAAAAGGAGAAAACGGCGCGGGTTCAACAGCTATTACGCGACGGTGAAAAAACGTTAATTTTATTTAAATCAAAACAAGCAATGTTAGATTTTAAAGCAGAACTACCACTTATGGAACGAATGTATGTTGCGTTTGAAGGGGACCGTGAACTATCTGGAATTGTTCGTGATTTCCAAGAAGGCACTATGAAAACATTATGCTCCTATCATTTATGGGAAGGTCTAGATTTGCCGGAAGAGGCACTAACACGGGTTATTATTTTTGATTTACCTTTCCCTCCACACGATCCATTATTTGATGCGAAACGTACATTTGCAGAAAATCCATATGAAGAAGTGGAATTACCATTTATGCAACTTCGTTTACAGCAAGGAATGGGACGTTTAATTCGTACTTCAAACGACCGTGGAGATATTCATATTTTAATGAATGAAGAAGAAGCAAAGCAGCGTGAAACATTTGAAAATATTTTAGCTGTAACACCAGAAATAAAGTGAAAAAAAGCGAGTTTGCACTAGATGCATTCTCGCTTTTTTATATATTGAAATAATATTTTTATCGTGGGATAATGATGCGTTTGAAAAAAGTGTTGAATATTTCTCTTTTAGGTTATATAGTTCTTTGTAATGCAACGAAAATTAATAAAATAAATTATTTTTTATATTGAAAATAATTTTGCAAAAGGTTTATAATGATGAAAAGAAATTTTAAGAATAATCAAATTTAACTTGTTTCAGCAAATGTTTTTTGTACCGAAAGCGTAGCAACAGGTACAGAAGTCCAAACACCTGCTGAAACAGAGGAACTCAGTCTAAGTACGCCACGTCCTGTGGCAACGACTGAGTGACCAACATCTTGTTGGCCTAAAGCCTCCGGCGGATGTCACGGAATCGGAAAGGAGTTCTTTGTGCAAGCACAAAGCCGATTCCGGACGCAATTATGCCGAGGCATAATTGATTGTTTTGCTTATTCTATGATAGGGGGTTTGAGCCTGTCGAACATTCAATCGTTGTGTCGAAAATATACGAGCTTATCTACAACAGATATAGACAAGTTAAAAGAAATAGAAGCAACATTATCATACTATGCTGAGTTGACAGATTGTTATATGTTCATAGATTGTATGATGGAAAACTTACCGCATGCAATTGTTGTGGCAGAGGCATTCCCGAAAACAGAAAGAGGCTTATACGAAAAATCTGTAATTGGCAAATTTGTCTTTGAAAGCTTCGAACCGGCAGTATTTGCTGCTTTTAAAAATAAAGAAAAATCGTCAATGACTAGAGCAATCACACAAGAAGGTATAACGGTTGAACAAAATGTAGTCCCTCTTTTTAATGACCAACAACAGATTATGGCAGTATTAATCCAGGAAAAAAAGGTGGATGTGCAAACAACACCTAAAGATGATTTGCAACATATGCCTTTTGCGTTAATTGAGCATATTGTAGAGCCAAATTCTCAACCGATTCCAGTAGTTTCTGATTTACTAGTGGAATCAATTATTCTCACAAATCATGAAAATAAAGTAATCTATAGCAATCCTGCAGGCTACCGATTTATTTCGGAGCTATCAGGGCTGGAACGTTTTGATAACGTTGCATTGGATAAGAGTTTACCTTTTTTACAAGAGGTCTATGATAAAGGCGATGATGTCTTTTTCTTAGAAATTACAATTGATCGCAAATCCTTTATTGTGAAGAAAATTCCTATTCGTGATCAAAACGATAAAGTGACACTCCTCATAATTCATGATCTTACAGAGCTTAAGATGAAAGAAAATGAATTAATGATGAAAACATTCGCTATAAGGGAGATTCACCATAGAGTGAAAAATAATTTACAAACAGTTACAAGTCTATTGCGCTTGCAAATGCGAAATGACTTGTCGGCTTCCAGTGCGGATGCTTTTCAAGAGGCATTAAATCGTATATATAGTATTTCATCTGTTTATGAACTTATTTTAGAAAATGAGGATAACGCTGAAGAGAAAGTAGACGTTATCGCGTTGTCTAAAAAGATTGGCTATAAAATGGTTGGCACATCCAACACATCATCTATTCAATTAACTTTTCATCACGATAATGTACAGTTATTTTGTCATTCTAAAAAAGCTGTTTCGCTCGCATTAATCATTTGTGAGCTACTGCAAAATGCACTGAAATATGCTTTTATTGGTCGTGAAGAGGGAACAATCGATATCCAATTTCAAAAAGATGCTTCTTCTATTTCACTTCATATTTCTGACAACGGCGTTGGAATGCAAGAGGTGAAGGCATCATTTGGAATGGAGATTATTACAAGGCTTGTTGAATATGATTTAGCTGGCACATTTTTAATTATCCCTAGTGAACAAGGTACACATACTCAAATTCAGTTCCCTGTAAGTGAGGAGGTATTTATCCTAAATGACTAGGAAAGTTATGATTGTCGAAGATGAGTCGCTTATTGCAATTGATTTGAAGTTTATGCTAGAGGATAACGGCTACGAAGTTGTAGCACAAGCGAATAATGGAGAATCAGCAATTGAGTTGGCTTTTACACATAAGCCACAGTTAATCTTAATGGACATTAAAATGCCAAAGCTAGATGGTTTAAAGGCAAGTAAAATTATTGAACAGCAGCTCGGTATACCGGTGCTATTTATATCAGCTTATAGTGAAAAAGAATTGCTACTGTACATGAAGCAGGACAATATTTTAGGCTATGTTATGAAACCGTTTTCTGAGAGAAATGTCCTTCCAGCGTTGGAAGTGGCATTTCACCAGATTGATAAGTTCAACCGTCTAAACGGGGAATTGCTGCATAAACAAACAGAATTAGAAAAGCGAAAAATAATCGAACGAGCAAAAGGTTTGCTTATGCAGTCAGAGAACCTAAGTGAGGAAGAAGCTTATAAAAAAATTCGCAGTGAGAGTATGCAGACTCAACAGGAAATGGTGCTTATTGCAAGGCGCATTATCAATACCTTACAAGTAAATAGTTAAAGCAAAGACGCTTTAAAGAGATTCCCTCTTTATTGCGTCTTTTTTTATTTTCACTCAGCTCCCACCTCTAAAGGTGATGAGATGAATGTGGTTGTGGTTCCTTTACAGTGGGTTACCAACACCTGCTGGTTAAATATAAAGCCTCTGATGGATGTCATGGATTTTGAAAGGAATGAATTGTGCCTGCACAATTCAAAATCTAGATGCATTTGTTTACCTATGCGAAAGCGAAGCGACAGCACAATCCAGCCAAGGCGAAATAGATATATAGATAAAAATAAAGGGGTGATGAGTAGGATGGCAATGGTAGGAACGGTTATCGTTTATATTATTATGACTTGTGCAGTTTTAGGGGCAATCGGAGCTATTCGTGATGCTGAATATGGGATCGGGAAAGAGTTTATGAATGGTATTCATACGGTTGGACATATTTTTGTACCTGCTGCAGGGATCATGGCTGCTATACCTTACTTAACGTGGTTTATAAGTCATTTTATTAGTCCGATTTTTGAATTAATTGGTGCTGATCCAGCTATTGCAGCAACGACAATTTTAGCTTCAGATATGGGAGGATACCAATTAGCAAATGCGTTAAAAGAGTCTTATGAAGGATGGGTCATGGCTCTAGTGGTCGGATTTATGTCTGGCGCAACAATTGTGTTCTCTATTCCGATGGGTCTTGCCATGTTAGATAAGCGTGATCATAAATATATGGCTTTAGGTATTATGGCGGGTGTTTTAACAATTCCGATTGGAGCATTTATTTCTTCCATCATGATTGTGACGTTTAATACAAATGTTCGGGAAGTGATTAGTACAACAGCAGAACCAACATATGTTTTTGCCATTTCAGTTTTACAAATATTAATTAATTTATTACCTTTATTTATTTTCGTAGTGTTAATTGCGTTAGGTCTTAAGCTAATTCCAAATGGCATGATCAAAGGCTTCATGATTTTTGGACGTGTGATGGATGCTGCTATCAAGCTTGTGCTAGTGTTCTCGATTGTAGAAATTTTCACAGGTATTTTTACAAAGATCTTTGGTGCATGGGGCTTTGATCCGATCATGGCAGATAAAGTCGATCAATTCCGGGCATTAGAAACGGCTGGGTATATCGGTATTATGCTAGCGGGTGCATTCCCTATGGTGTACTTAATTAGAAAATATGCATCGAAACCTCTTGAAGCAGTAGGTGAAAAATTAGGCTTATCGTCAGTAGGAAGCGCAGGTATTTTAGCGACAATTGCTAATATTTTAGCCATGTTTACACTTGTTCGACACATGCCACCGAAAGATAAGGTCATTAACATTGCCTTTGGAGTTTGTTCAGCATTCCTTCTAGGAGATCATTTATCGTTTACGGCTAACTTCCAACCGACCATTATTTTACCGGTTATTGCAGGTAAGTTTTTAGCGGGTGTTATCGCAATTATATTAGCCTATAAGCTATCTGTTCCGACAGCTCTAAGGCTAGAACAAGAGGATCGCAAGGCAGGCATTATTAAAGAAGGAGAATATCTAACAGATAAAAATCTTGAAAGAGGTGATGACGTGTGAGTGAAGAAAAGAAACGGTTTATTCAGGAGTTTGTGCCAGGTAAGCAACTAACATTGAGTCATCTAATAGCAAATCCTGATCCAGATATGTTTCAAAAGCTAGGCATTCAAGAAGCGGGTGCACTTGGCATCATGACATGTACACCGAGTGAGACAGTTATTATCGCAGGGGATTTAGCAACAAAGGCGGCCAATGTAAAACTAGGATTTTTAGATCGCTTTACTGGCAGTCTCGTTATTGTTGGTAGTGTTTCCGAGGTTGAAATGGCGATGTTAGAAATTAATCGTTTTCTATCAGAGATGCTAGGCTATACGCCATCAAAAATAACTAAGTCATAGGATGTGCCATATGAAAAATCGAGTAATGATCATAGGTGGTGTGCAAGCAGGTAAGTCGACACTGATGAATGCGTTATTGGGGAAAGATAGACAAGCCAATAAAACACAGGCGCTCGTTTATGATGACTGGATTGTTGATACACCTGGAGAATATATAGAAAATCCGATGTATTACAGAAACATTATGGCAACATCGCTTGAAGTGACACATGTGATTTATTTACAGGATGCCACGTCATCAAAGAGTGTTTTTCCTCCGCAATTTAGCTTAGGAATTCCCAAAATACAAATTGGTGTCATTACAAAAATTGATGCACCCCTTGCAGATGTGGAAAGAGCAACAGCTTTATTACAAAATGTCATGATGCGTGGTCCTGTAGTGAAAACCTCTTCGTGGCAAAAGCTTGGTATTGAGTTCATTGCGCCACTTATTCAGCTCAATTCTGACGAAGAAATTCGTCAATTTGTGAAGGATCGTGATAGTCCTTATCTCATGTATTGCCATTAAGTGGCGAGAGGGGAGAGTAAGTTGAAGTCAGAAAAAATTTATAGTGCAGGCATTGATATTGGTACAAGTACAACAAAGATGGTTGTCAGTAGTTTTCTGTTGAAAAACGTTGCAGGTGTAACCCATGTGCCACGAATAGAAATTATTGAAAAAAAGGTTTTGCATCAAAGTCCTATTATAAAAACACCGTTTATTAATAAAGAAATTATCGATATGGAAAAAATCGAGCAATTTATTTTTCAGCAATATCAATTGGCCAAAATTGCACCAGCAGATATTTCAACAGGTGCCATTATCATTACAGGCGAATCAGCAACGAAGGAAAATGCTAGCGAAGTTGTCCATGCGATTGCAGATTCAGCTGGTCACTTTTTAGTTGCTACTGCCGGACCCGATTTGGAAGGTATCATTGCAGCAAAGGGCGCAGGTACCTTACAGCTATCTAAAAATACTGCCAAAATTATGGCGAACATTGATATTGGTGGTGGTACAGCAAACATTGCGGTAATGCAGTTTGGAGAAGTAATTGGTACATGTACATTGCATGTCGGTGGAAGACTTATAGAATTTCAGAATGGCATTGTCCAATCGATTTCACCTCCCATTATGAAACTTATGGAGAAATGGTCAAAGCCATTAAAGGTTGGTGATTCAGCAGAAGATGTACGTGTCACCCAACTAATCCAAGAGATGGTGGATACAGTAGCTAAAACGTTAAGTGGACAATTAACAGACGAACAACATCCATTATTGCTAGGACATTTACCAAATTGGGATAAACCAGTTGAAGCAGTCGTTTTTTCCGGTGGAGTAGCTGCCTGTATTTATGAAAATGAATGTACAATTCGTCAGTATGATGATATCGGCGAAAAATTGGCAAAAAGTCTTTTACAGCATGAACAGCTACAATCCTTTTTATGGCTAAAACCAGAGGAAACAGCTCGGGCAACAGTGACTGGTGCGGGTACGCAAACGACTGAGATTAGTGGTGCAACGATTCAGGTAGATGCGGAAGTATTACCATTAAAAAATGTGCCTGTTTTCGATTGCCATATGGATACGAACAGCAAAGAATTCGACTATGCGGTGAAAACAGCTATTGAACGAGCTGATGCTCTATTTTCTATACAGGAGAATCGCTCGCCGTTTGCACTCTATTTTAGTCAGTTACCATATTTAAGCTTTCAGGATGTCCGAGTATTATGTGAAGCTATTTTGAAGCACTTAGCGACGAGAAGCTCCAAGGAAATACCAATTATCATAGTCATTCAATCAGATTATGCAAAAGTTATTGGGCAAACGATACAGGCAATCAATCGGACAGTCCCCATCATTTGCATCGATCAAATCAAAGTAGAAACAGGTGATTATATTGACATTGGGGAAGTACTACCGTCTGGTGTTGTCCCAGTCGTTGTAAAAACACTTGCTTTCCACTCAAAGTAAGGAGGATGAATGTGAATCTATCGGTGATATTTGGTGGAGAGAAATATAATTTTAATTCATTAAAGGATGTTATGGCCAAGGCTAATGAAGAAAAATCAGGGGATCAGTTAGCTGGAATTGCGGCTGAATCTGTACAGCAACGAATTGCGGCGAAAGCCGTTCTAAGTGAGCTATTAGTGAAGGATATAAGAGAAAATCCATTAGTTCCCTCTGAAAATGATGAAGTATCACGCATTATTGAAGGTGATATCAATGAGCAAATTTATGGAGAAATTAAAAACTGGAGTATCGAACAACTAAGAGAATACATTTTATCCAATGAGACAGGCGATCGGGAATTAAAAAGATTAAGCAAGGGCATGAATTCAGAAATTATTGCGGCCGTTACAAAGCTGATGTCCAACTTAGATCTTGTCCATGCTGCCAATAAAGTGGAGATACTGTCAACTTGTAATATTACGATCGGACAAAAGGGCACACTTTCCTCAAGATTACAGCCGAATCATCCAACAGACAATATTGACGGTATTATTGCTTCATTAAAAGAGGGTTTGTCCTATGGTATTGGTGATGCGGTCATTGGGATTAACCCAGTAGATGATTCAGTTGAAAGTGTGAAAAAAGTATTGCAAGCCACAAAGGAATTTATCAATGAGTGGTCGATTCCTACACAAAACTGTGTATTAGCACATATTACAACACAAATGAAAGCAATTAAACAAGGGGCACCAGCAGATATGATTTTCCAAAGTATTGCTGGAACGGAAATTGCTAATCGCTCGTTTGGTATTTCTGCAGACTTGATAAGAGAAGCAGAGGAGCTTGTGAAAAAGCAAGGAACAGGAACTGGTCCGAACTTATTCTATTTTGAAACTGGCCAAGGTTCGGAGCTATCAGCTGAGGCACATATGGGTATTGACCAGGTAACACTTGAATCACGAAATTACGGCTTTGCTAGACATTTTAATCCGTTTATTGTGAACACGGTTGTTGGTTTTATTGGACCTGAGTATTTATACAATAACAAACAGGTAATACGTGCTGGCCTTGAAGATCATTTCATGGGTAAAATGCACGGTCTCCCAATGGGCGTGGATATTTGTTACACAAACCATATTAAGGCAGACCAAAATGATATTGAAGATTTAAGTGTTTTACTAACAGCAGCTGGTGTCAACTTTATTATCGCTGCAGCTATGGGCGACGATGTCATGCTGAACTATCAGTCAATGAGCTTCCATGATGTCGCAACATTACTTCAAACGTTTGGTAAAAAACCAGCTCCTGAATATCTAGCGTGGTTAGAAAAAATGGGCATTTATGAAAATGGTCGTCTATCTGCGAGAGCTGGCGATTTATCTATATTTGAAAGGTAGGTGAGTCCATTGAATGAACAACTAGTATCGATGATTACACAACTCGTTATGGAAAAGATGGGTAATAATGCAGCAGACGAACCTTCCCATGACACGGCTGTGCCAGCAGAAGACCAAAAGGAAATATTTATTAAGCTTCACGATACGGTGGCTAATGCTGATTATGCTGATGAAGTAGCAAGTCCGAGCACAATAGAACTATCAAATGAACCATTAATTAAGCTTTATCATACTGGATCAAGTAATCATGAACAATCGTATTACAGCGCAAGTAATGATGAATCGACTTACACTTCAGTACCTATCAAAGCCTTTAAATTTGAAGAGGATGAAGTGTCTGAAAGTGTTCAGGCTGCTAAAAAGCATACACCAGCAAGAATAGGCGTTGGAAGAGCAGGGACAAGGCCTAAAACAAAAACGTGGCTAAAGTTCCGACTCGATCATGCAGCGGCAGTAGATGCAGTATATGGGGAAGTGACAGAAGGGTTACTACAAAAGCTCGATGTCTTTCAAGTAACATCAAGAGTGACAGATAAGGAAGAATACATTACTAGACCGGATTTAGGTCGTCGTTTATCAGATGAAGCAAAGATACTTATTCAATCGAAGTGTAAAAAAAATCCAAAGGTACAAATCATTATGTCTAACGGATTAAGTGCAAGTGCGATTGAAGAAAATGTACAAGATGTTTATTTAGCATTACAGCAAAGTCTTAGTAATTTAAATATTGAAATAGGAACTACTTTCTATATTGATAAAGGGCGTGTTGCTCTAATGGATGAAATTGGTGAGCTTTTACAAGCAGAAGTGATTGTTTATTTAATTGGTGAGCGTCCTGGACTTGTATCTGCTGAGTCAATGAGTGCCTATATATGCTATCAACCTAGAATGGGCACTGTAGAAGCTGATCGAATGGTCGTTTCGAACATTCATAAAGGTGGTATCCCGCCATTAGAGGCAGGTGCTTACTTAGGGACAGTCGTTCAAAAAATATTGCATTACAAGGCAAGTGGAGTAGGTCTTGTGGCAAAAGAAGGTTAGGGGGCCAAACAATGAATCCTCAAAAAATTATGGCAGAAATTTTGGCAATGCAAATCATTCCAAGAGTGAATAGTGAATTAGCGGAGCAATTAGATTTAAAGCCATATCACAATAGTATTGGACTGGTAACTCTAACAATAGATGATGTTGGCTATGTAGCGTTGGACGAAGCTACGAAAAAAGCAGATGTTGATGTTGTTTATGCAAAAAGCTTCTATGCTGGAGCTGCACATGCATCTGGGCCATTATCCGGTGAGGTCATTGGCATCATTGCTGGTAGCTCGCCTGATGAAATACGCAGTGGTTTCGATGCGATACAGCAGAAAATCAACTTTGATACGTATTTTGAAGCCATTCTTCAAAATGAAAGCCACGCTCTTTTTGCACATACTGTAGCAAGCTGTGGTACGTATTTGGCTGAGCTAGCAAACGTTAAGGTTGGAACAGCTCTTGCTTATTTAATAGCACCGCCACTTGAGGCTATCGTTGGTTTAGATGCTGCATTAAAGGCGGCAGATGTAGAGCTAAAGGTTTTCTTTGGTCCACCATCTGAAACCAATTTCGGTGGCGGTTTAGTAAGTGGTAGCCAATCTTCCTGCCAAGCTGCTGCCGATGCTTTTAGAGAAGCTATTGAGAATTTAACGAGAAATCCAGTTGTTTAGAAAGGAGGGGCTTTATGGCCACACTAGATAAAGATTTATTAGCAATTCAAGAAATGAGAGACGCCGTGAGACGTGCCAATATTGCACAAGCTGCTTACATGCAGTATTCACAGCAGCAAGTAGATAACATCGTCAAGGCTGTTGCAGATGCCGCATTTAAAGAGGCAGAACGTTTGGCAAATATGGCCGTTCAGGAAACAGGGATGGGCATACCTAATCATAAAAAAATGAAAAATGAGGTAGCCTCTAGAGATGTCTATGAAGATATTAAAGATTTGAAGACTGTTGGTGTCGTTGGTTTCGATCGAATGAAGAAAGTGACAGAGATTGCTAGTCCGTTTGGAGTAATCGCGGGCATTGTACCAACGACAAATCCAACATCAACAGCACTTTTTAAAACACTTATCTCATTGAAAACTAGAAATGGTCTCGTACTAAGCCCACACCCATATGCGGTTGGTTGCACAAAGGAAGCTTTAGAGATTTGTAGAGTAGCTGCAGAAAAAGCAGGAGCGCCAGAAGGATTGCTACACTGTTTAACAATGTCTTCTATGGAAGCTACGCAGCAATTAATGAAGCACCCCGATATTCACTTGATTTTAGCGACTGGTGGTGGTGCGTTAGTAAAAGCAGCTTATAGTTCCGGCAAACCTGCTTATGGTGTAGGACCAGGAAATGTTCCAGCTTACATTGAAAAGTCAGCGAATATTGCCAAATCCGTTCGCCAGCTTGTACAAAGTAAATCTTTTGATAACGGCACAATTTGTGCTACAGAGCAATCGATTATTGTAGATAAAGTCATTGCCGAACAAGTTTTAACAGAGTTAAAGAAAAACAATGCTTATATTTTGAGTGATGAAGAGAAAGTGAAGATGGAGAAGCTGATTTCTCCAGTCCCTGGGAAAGTAAATCCTCAAATTGTAGGTAAGTCAGCAGCTTGTTTAGCAGATTCTATCGGTGTTACCGTGCCGGAAGATACAAAAGTACTTGTTGGTTTGGAAACAATGATTGGCAAAAACATTCCATTTTCACTGGAAAAACTGTCCCCAATATTTGCGTTATACACAGTTGAGGACAGTACAGAGGCAAAACGAGTGATGATTGATTTACTAAACATCGGTGGACGAGGACATACATGCTCGATTCATACAGAAAATGCAGCTTTAGCTGAGCAATTTTCAGTTGAATTACCAGTGTCCAGAATTGTAATCAATACATTGTCATCTATTGGCGCTGTTGGTGGAACTACAGGCTTAGCACCATCCTTCACATTAGGATGTGGCACGTTTGGTGGCAATATTACGTCCGATAACATTACTGCGAGACATTTATTGAATATTAAACGTATGGCTTATGGCATTAAAGATGTAGAGGTGCCAAAACCAGAATTTTTAACAAAACCGGTAGTAGAGAATATTAAGGCACAAGATCCATCCTTGGATACAGCCGTAGTTCAACAAATTGTTGACCAAGTATTAAAACAAATAACATTACAAAATAAATAATTTGGAGGAATGACAAATGAGTACAGCATTAGGAATGGTAGAAACAAAAGGATTAGTAGGAGCAATTGAAGCAGCGGATGCAATGGTGAAGGCTGCTAGCGTTAATTTAATAGGAAAAGTACATGTTGGTGGTGGTATTGTTACTGTATTAGTTCGTGGTGATGTAGGAGCGGTAAAAGCAGCTACTGATGCAGGTGCAGCAGCGGCACAACGTGTTGGAGAACTTCTATCTGTTCATGTAATCCCACGTCCACACCATGAAATAGAATTAATTTTACCAAAAGCAGAGGCTTAATTTTAACTCCAGCAAATAAAGGCGACAGAAAGAAGAGCTGAAGCGACGGATAGAAAAGCCAAAGCGACGGATAGAAAAGCCAAAGCGACGGAAAGAAACGCCGAAGTGACGGATAGAGTACGAAGCGACGGAAAGAAATGCCGAAGCGACGGAAAGAACCATCGAAGCGACGGAAAGAACCGCCGGAGTGACGGATAGAAATGTCGAAACGACGGAAAGAATCGCCGAAATGACGGATAGAACAACCTAAATAGAAGGGCAGGATGCTACACATTGCGCTTCATCCTGCCTTCATTTCCTATAACAATATAGCTAAAAGATATAGAGGTGGCTAACTTGAATACAGCGACAAAAACATTTCCTGTGGCCATTTCAGCTCGTCATATACATGTCAGTGAAGAAGATTTACAAGCACTTTTTGGTCCAAATGCAACGCTAACGAAGGATTTTGATCTTTCGCAACCAGGACAGTTTGCAGCTAAAGAGCGTGTCTCCATAGAGGGACCAAAAGGTGTTCTTCACAATGTACGTGTATTAGGTCCTGTAAGAGCTGCAACACAAGTGGAAATTAGTCGAACAGATGCAATGAAACTTGGATTAACTCCTCCTTTAAGGCAATCGGGAGATATTGAAAGTTCAGCGGGCATCAAATTAATCAATCAAGAACAAGAAATCATCATTAAGCAGGGAGTCATTATTGCACAGGCACATATTCATATGACAGAAGAAGATGCAATAGCATTGGACGTACAAAAAAATGAATTAGTATCTGTTGAAGTTGATAGTGAGCGACCTGTGACATTTCGTGGTGTTGTAGTGCGTGTATCAAACGATTTTAGTTTAGAAATGCATATCGATACAGATGAAGCGAATGCAGGCTTTATTGAACAGCAATCTCAAGGGAAGATTATTAGATCAATGACATAAGGAGGAGGTTAGATGCAGGAAAATTTAGTCCAAAAAATTGTCGAAGAAGTATTGCAGCAAGTTTTAAAAAATCAGCCTTCCTCTCAATATGACGGAAAAATCCCTATTGGTGTGTCAGCACGACATGTCCATCTTGCTCAAGCGGAAGTGGAGCAACTTTTTGGTGAGAACTATCAATTAACACCTAAGTTTGAGCTTTCACAGCCAGGGCAGTTCGCCGCTGAGGAAACAGTTGTTATTGCTGGTCCAAAGGGCTCCATTGAGCGGGTACGCATTTTAGGCCCAGCTCGATCATTATCTCAAGTTGAAATTAGCTGGACAGACGCGATGAAATTAGGGATGAAGCCACCATTAAGGGTTTCAGGAGATATTAAAGGCTCTAGCCCAGTTACACTTATCGGTCCAAAGGGCAGTGTCGTGCTACATGAGGGACTCATTATTGCACAAGCACATATCCATATGTCACCGAATGACAGTGCGAGGTTCCAAGTAGCGGATGGACAATCAGTGCAAATTAAAATAGAAGGAATTAGACCGATTATTTTATCAAATGTAATCATTCGTGTTTCTGAGCGTTATCGATTGGAGATGCATATTGATACAGATGAAGCAAATGCAGGATTAATTCAACAAGGTGCAGTTGCAGAAATTATCTATGCTCAAACTAATGAACAAATGAATGTCAAAGAACTTCCTGCAATCGTAAGACAAGCTGACAAAGCTTCAAGCTACCATTTTGATAAGAAGCTGCTTTCGCAGGTAGAAGTACTTGAAATAGAAGCACAAGAAATTGTTGTTCCTAAAAAAACAATTGTGACAGCATTGGCTTATGACAAAATACGAGAGCTGAATAAGAGGTTAACAATTCGCTCTGAGTAATTAGAAAAGTCCATTCAGGATAAAGAAGGTGAAGTTCATGCAAATGGGAAGAGTGATAGGCAGTGTATGGGCAACACGTAAGGAAGAAGGGTTGAATGGCTTAAAATTATTAATTATTCAACCAATTGACTCCAATCAGCAGCCGATTCGCACGGAAATAGTGGCAGCTGACCGAATCGGGGCGGGAATTGGAGATGATGTGCTCATTACGAGTGGTGGATCATCACGATATATTATGAAAGAAAATCCATTGCCTATCGATGCAGTTGTAATAGGTATCATTGATTCTACGGAAGTTATGCGAGGTGAAGAAAATGGGTAGCGCTATTGGAATGATTGAGACAAAAGGATTAGTAGGCTCTTACGAAGCTGCTGATGCGATGATTAAGTCATCAGATGTAACCATCGTCAAGCAAGAGTTCGTTGATGGCGGGATTGTGACTGTCGTCGTGAAAGGTGATGTTGGTTCTGTCCAGGCAGCAGTAGAAGCTGGAAAAGCGGCTGCAATGCGTGTTGGAGAACTATTAGGCGCTCACGTAATTCCGCGGCCTGATGAAGATGTTTTTCAAATGATTAAAGGACCGGAAGCACCGAAGAAGAAGCAAGCATCAACTCCAACATCAACGCGTGCTAAAAAAACGACAGAAACAGCAGCTACTGAAAACCGAGGTGAGGCATAATGTTCTTTCGAAAAAGTAAAATTGCTGTGATCGGTGCTGGTCATACAGGCGCAACTTTAAGTTTATTTTTGGCACAAAAAGAGCTAGGAGATGTTGTGCTGTTAGATATTCCAGAAGCGGAGAATCCGACAAAAGGAAAGGCGTTGGATTTATTACAGACAGGACCAATCGAAAAGTTTAATGTTTCTATTAAAGGAACGAGTAATTATGAGGATATAGCTGGAGCAAGTATTGTTATTATTACAGCTGGTATACCTCGTAAACCAGGCATGAGCCGCGATGACTTAGTGATGACGAATGCGAAAATTATTCAACAAGTTTCTAGACAAATAAAACATTACGCACCAAACAGTATTGTTCTTATATTAAGTAATCCTGTAGATGCCATGACCTATGTTTGCCATAAGGAAACAGGTTTTCCGAAAAACCGTATCATTGGCCAATCAGGTGTGTTAGATACAGCACGTTTTAATGCATTTGTAGCACAAGAGCTGCAAATTGCACCAGAAGATGTGTCAGGATTCGTCTTAGGTGGACATGGCGACGAAATGGTCCCATTAATTCGATATTCCTATGCAGGGGGTATTCCATTAGAAAAACTGATTCCTCAAGATAGACTACAGCAAATCGTAGAACGTACACGTAAAGGTGGCGGAGAAATTGTTGGTTTGTTAGGGAATGGCAGTGCTTATTATGCGCCAGCTGCTGCATGTGCTCAGATGGTTGAAATCATCATGAAAGATCAACGTAAAATAATTCCTTCTATAGCCCTTTTAGAAGGAGAGTACGGTTATCACGATTTATTTTTAGGTGTACCGACAATATTAGGTGGCAATGGCATTGAATCAGTTATCGAATTACACCTTACAAATGAAGAAAAAACGGCGCTCCATCAATCAGCCGAAGCAGTCAAACAAGTATTAACAATTTGTCAAAATGTATAACTTCTTTCAGCGGAAGTCCCCTACCTCTATAGGTGGTGAGATGAATGCGGATTTAAGCTACTTTTCAGTGGATGTCCAAACACCCGCTAAAAGAAGTTAAAGCCTCCGGCAGATGTCACGGAATCGGCTTTGTGCAAGCACAAAGCCGATTCCGGACTCAATTATGCCGAGGCATAATTGATATAGAGACGCTTTGCAGCAATAAGATATATAGGATCCCCAACTATATATATGTTGTTATAACCTTTCGCTCTTAAAAATGTTTGATTGGAAACCGAACATTTAACTTCTTTCAGCAGTATTCTCCCATCTCTATAATTGGTGAGATGAATGCGATTTTAAGTCACTTTCCAGTGAGTTTCCAAACATCCGCTGAAAGAAGTTAAAGCCTCCGGCGGATGTCACGGAAATCGGAAAGGAGTCCTTTGTGCAAGCACAAAGCCGATTCCGGACGCAATTATGCCGAGGCATAATTGATCTTGAAAGTTAGTCAAAATTCCCCAGAATTTATATAGAATAAGAAGCTCTCTTGATCGTGAAAACGATGAGGAGAGCTTCTTTAGTTTTCTCAGTTAAAATGTGATACTCCTATTTAAGATTTTATGATTGCGGGAGAAGCATCACAATATGCCTCACCCCAACTTTTTAATTTATTTTGAAACATTAAAATTCCTTCCTTTTAAATAAGGAAATAATGATAGTAATCCTAGGATAGCTAAACAAGCGCCAATCCACAGTGGTGATATATAGCCATATCCCTTACTAATACCTAGACCGCCTAGTGATGAACCAATAACAATACCAAGTGTAATAAAAGAACTATGAAGGGTATTGACCATCGTGCCATTATTAGCTGTTTTCATCACTCTCGCCACCATAGCTGGATTCATTGCAACACCAGTCAAGCCAATAAAAATAGTAGTAATAACTGCAATGTATTTATTTTCAGCTCCTACAGCAAATAAAGACAATGCTACGATTAAAATAATCAATCCACTCAAAAGTGTTTTCATTGTATATTTATCAGCAAACTTGCCAATCACTATATTGCCAATTACTGTCGCAATACCATAGAGAGCAAGTAAATATGGAATACTTGCGTTTGAAAAGCCTGTGATATTTGTAAAGATAGGGGTGAAATAACTAAATGCTGCAAACGTGCCACCTATAATAAACATACTTGTTATGTACGCTGCCCAAAGATGAATATTCTTAAAGCCTATGAGCTCGTCCTTCCAGTTTAATACCGATTTATTTGGCGACGAGGGTAGTAAAAATTGAATCATCATCCCGGAAACTAGTACGAGAATAGAAACAAACCCAAAACTAATACGCCAGCCAAAATTTTGCGAGATAAGCGTTGTTATAGGTAAGCCTATGACTGTTGCAATCATTAAACCTACAAGTACAATAGATGCAGCTTTTCCCCTTGAATTAGGAGGAACCAATGTTGCAGAAAAGGAAATGGCAATACCAAATGCTGAAGATGAAGCAATACCAGTAATAATACGTGAAACCATCATACTATCATAGCTCCAAGCAATAGCTCCAAGCGACTGGCCAAGTAAGAATACAAACATTAAAAATAATAAAGCTTGTTTACTGCGTATTCGTAGAAGAGTTGCAGTTAAAATAGGTCCTCCTACTACCATTGCTGCAGCATAAGCTGTAATTAAATACCCGATTGAAGATACAGAAACCTGAAATGCAAGAGCAAGTTCGTTCATCATACCTGCAACCATAAATTCTGATGTAGTCATACAAAAAATTGCTAAAGCTAGTAAATAAATGATCCGTGGCATAAAAACACTCCTAAATTTATTATTGTAACGTTTGGTACAAAAATGATGCTAAAAAAGAGCGCACTAAGCGCCAAAAATTGATACTAATGTTCCGTTCATAATCTGCTCAGACAACATCCGGTTTTGCATCGAAACATTAAGAACACGAAACCCGTAATAACTGCTTAAAAATAAACTAGCTAATTCCTCAGCTGTTTGCTTTTTTGAAATTTCGCCAGTTTGCAATCCTTCCTCCATTACTTTTTCAATAGCTTGTTTAAGAAGCTCGACATGCCGTGAGAAAATTTCTTGAACCATTTCGTCATTCTTAGCTCTTTCCACACTGGCATTGATTAATAAACAACCTTTTTGATCAATATTCTCAAAGTCTTCTTTCAATGCCCATTCGAAAAAATTACTGAATCGTTCTTTCAATGTAATTGGAGCATTTAACATTTCCTGCTGTTCCTTAATTCCAATCTCATGGTAGCGTTCTAATACTTGTTGATATAGCTCATGTTTACTACCAAAAGTATTGTATAAGCTGCCTTTCCCAAGTCCAGTATCATTGCATAAATCCTGTGTAGAACACCCCTCATACCCTCTTATCCAAAAAGTTTTCATGGCGACATCTACAATTGAGGAATAATTAAACTCTCGGGGTCTGCCTCGTTTATTCAAATGGATCCTCCTCTCATTTACATTAATAGAATATCTTTTTTGTACTAATCGGTCAATAAAAGTTTTAGGAAATAAAGCATAAGTCTTGATTGACTTTGTCCTTAGGGGAAGGTGTATAAATGAATGGTAGCAAGTAACAAATAAATGAGTGAGGTGGTTTTGTGCTATCAATAGGCGAATTCTCAAAAATATGTGGTGTCTCTACAAAAACACCGATATTACGATGAAATTGGAGTAATAAACCCAGATGAGATTAATGCTGAAAGCGGTTATAGGTATTATTCCATCGAACAACTAACAAGGATACTCTATATTAACCGTCTAAAATCCTATCATTTTTCTCTTGAAGAAAATCAATTATGCCTTGGCATAATTGCGTCCGGAATCGGCTTTGTGCTTAGGCCTGCACGAGGGCCGACACGATGTCGGTCATTTCGGTAATGCCACAGGACGTGGCGTTCTTAGACTGAGTTCCTCTATTTCAGCGGATGTTTGGACACCCGCTGAAAGAAGTTAAATTTAGGAGGTTCCTATGCAAACAACAATAAATTGGCAAGCGGTAAAACCTGAAAGCATATATATGAACAATGAAAAACTTTTTAAGCTAGAACAGACGATAAAAAGTGATTATCACAATATAAATGCCATTATTATCATTAAAGATGGTCATTAAAGAGTATATATTCCCAGCGGTTATAAATAATCAATAATTTTATATATAAAGAGATGGGGATAAAAATTATAGCTAAATTCCTTTCCAACTAGGTTGGTGCACGCTTGCTTCAAGTTTATCCCCAACATACCTCCCAGCCTCGACCTCAAAGTTTTTACATCTCCAACATTGGTGATGAACCCAAAGTAATCCAAAATACTTATACCAATCATATTAATCTCGTTGCACAGGGTGAAATTTTGATCCCATCAGATTAGACAATAGGCTATAATAAATAGTCTATTGCATATTTTTGATGAAGTTTTCTCTATGAAGAAACGTATTGGAAGATTCCCTTTCTGAAGATCGTTCTCACTACATCTTCAGGTTGAGGTTAAAATATACTTTTAAAATAAAGTGAGGGAAAGAAATGGTTAGTTACTTGGTCGTCTTTATTGTCATTGTACTTATAATGTTAAGAGAGAAACAAGTTAGACCAGCTCGATTGTGGGTCATACCAGTTTTGTTAATTGGTGTAATGTTTTCTACTATTTCTAGTATTAAATTAACGCCTTTAAGTATGATGATGTATATCAGTTGTTTAATAGTTGGATTGGGTATAGGAGTATGGAAAGGAAAACTAGAAAAAATTCGTATGAATCATACAAGAGGAGCCGTAACTACAAAAAGCTCTATTGCAGGTATTATTTTATTTTTCGGGATACTTCTTGTAAGGATACTGGTAGGTCATTGGAGTAGAGAGCATGCATGGATATCATTAACAAATGCTCTTATGTTCATACCACTTGGTAGTATTTGTTCTCGCCGCTATATTATCTACTTGAGGTACAAACAACTTATGGGCGAGTGAAGCAATATAAAGTATAGAATTGTTTTAAATCAAGGACTAGTCATAGTGATTTATATTCTGTATTCAGCTTTTCTAAAGTCATCTTGTATATTTAGTGGGAAAAAGCAAGCAGCCTTCGATTGTCCACCATGATTGGTCAATGTAGACAAAGTTGTATTCTCTATGTCTACTTCTTCAATAATTTATTTTTCGCCAGATACATAACCACTTAAGTATGTAACCTCGCCACTCATCTAGTATGCAGTGGCATAATAATCTCCTGAACGCATTGTAGAAAATCCAATAGTAGAATCTAAATCCCTATACATCCTTTTTTACATAGCCTTAAATTTTTGTAGAATCAATATTTAATTTAAGTAGAACTAGAAAAATACTAAAAGTCCATAATATACAAAATTTTCGAAAATATGATAAACTAGTAGCGTGAAAAGGAGGATGTTAGCATGACTGTACAACAATTTACTGACTATGTGAAAAAAATGCAGCACTATGGAGAAGCACTGAGTGTGGTTTATTGGGTAACTAAACTGTTACGATAAATTTAGATAAAACTATACAAATCTGTATAGAAGCATAGATTTATAACAGAATACCCTTCGTATCAAGCGATTGGTGCGAACTCCACGTTAATTGCTTTTAACTCCTAAAGCCTTGTGACCAACGCGGAGCTGGAAACGGCAGACGTAACGGTGCGAAAGCAGAAAAAACAACAAGGATGGCATAAGCTGAAAAAAATCACTCAGTGTCCGTAAGGGATCATCGTGACAACGGAAAACGGTGGCGCTAAGTGCTTTGGCAATGGATGTTTAGCAGCGAAACTCCTAAATCTCCCATGAGACACGGAAGACGTTCAACGACTATCTCCTTGAGGGAGAGTAAAACTGCAAGCGAATGGCGGAAGAAAAATGTGGCTCTTATCAGAGGATAAGATGAAGATATAGTCTGCGCTTATGTGAAAGCATAAGAGGTCTACTCGTGAGAGAAAGACTGCATGAAGGGTTGCGCCTTCGTGTGAACAAGAAAAATATATACAAATATAAAAATGTTAACAACCTCTCTAAATAGGGTAATGTGATTTTATCATAGTGAGAGAGGTGGTGGTACGCATGGAATTAATGTCCATTGGGAAATTTGCTAAACGTGTTGGTGTAAATGTTGTAACGCTAGCGACAAAGATAAGGCTAAAGCCAACTAAAGAACAAGAAGTTTTGTTTTGGAAGTCTGCGGGGACTGCGAGATGGGCTTACAATTATTTTTTGGCTGAAAGTGAACGTATTTATAACGACGAGAAGCGTACAGTCAAAGAGGGCGAAGTTCGTAAGAAAATTAATAATGAACTGAAACCAACAACGCATAAATGGCTAAAAGAAGTCGGAAGCAATGTGATGAAACAGGCGGTGAAAGATGCCGATATTGCTAGAAAGCGTTGGTTCGAAGGAATTGCTGAAAAGCCAAGGTTCAAAAGCAGACGAAGAAGTAAAGTTAGCTTTTATGTAAATTACGAAAGTTTAAAACGAACAAATGAAGGTTTTAGAGGTGAAAAGATTGGTAGTGTAAAAACTTGCAATGCACTTCCTAAGCTTAAAAAAGGTCATAAGTATTCGAATCCACGCATTTCATTTGACGGACGAAGTTGGTTCCTATCAATTGGATTTGATCAAGTATTTGAGCAATATGATTTGACAGGCGAAAGTTTAGGAATTGATGTAGGGATCAAAAAATTGGCAGTTTGTTCTGATGGTGAGTTCAAAAAGAACATTAACAAGACCAAAGAAGTCAAACGATTAGAGCAAAAGTTGAAACGAGAACAACGACAACTAGCTCGTAAGCTTGAAGCCAATACTAAAGAGTATACTAAAAACCGAAAGCCAATCTATAAAATACCTTTAAAGAATATGAAAAATTTTCAAAAACAAAACACTGAAATCCGTAATTTATATAAACGACTTAACGACATCCGAACAAATCATTTACATCAGTGTTCTAATGAGATTGTGAAAACCAAGCCATCTCGTATTGTCATGGAACATTTACATGTAAAAGGGTTGATGAAAAATAAACATCTGGCGAAGGCGGTAGCCGGGCAAAAGCTATATGAATTCAAACGGCAAATTCAATACAAATGCAAAAAATACGGAATTGAATTTATTGAAGCCGACAGATGGTTTCCATCATCAAAAACATGTTCTAGTTGTGGACAAATCAAATCCGATATGAAACTGAAAGACAGATTATATATCTGCTCTTGCGGATTAAAGATGGATAGAGAATTGAACGCAAGCATTAACTTAGCAAATTACTTAATCTAAGGAATTTAACTGAAACTAAACCTTAGATGTGTACGCAACGATACTGCGGAATTTAAGCCTTTGGAGAGTCATACTAAATGGCAATAGCTTTTTGTGAAACCAGACTCGGAGAATAAGGAAGACACAAAACGAAAGTCAAAAGATATAAGTTGTGTCACAGTAGAGATGTCAACATTTTTAAGAAATGTATATGTTTTTCGTATCGGATATGCGGACAGGTGCACCTAAGAAAGGGTTAGCTCAACGTTCAGAGGTAGTTGGAACATTATCTGCTTCCTTATTTGACATGCAAACTAGCGAAGAATTAGGGGAATTACTAACGGAGCTAGAGGGGCAAAAGGCAAATCTCGATTATGTTACGCTGCGTTTAGTAGAGAAAGTACGTAAAGATTACGATCAAAATAAAAAAATTCCAGCTGATGAATATAAAGAATTCGTCATTCTGCAATCTAAAGCAGAAACAGCATGGGAAGAAGCAAAGGCGACGAATAATTTTGCGTTATTCCTCCCTTATTTAGAGAAAATTATAAGCTGCCAGAAGAAATTCATTCAATATTGGGGTATTAAAAACGGTTCTCCTTACAATACATTACTAGATTTATATGAACCGGATATGACGACTGATGTTTTAGATCAAGTTTTTGGTGAATTACGTGAAACAATTGTTTCTCTGGTACAAAAAATTGCAGATTCACCAAATAAACCAGATCCAAGTATATTATTTAAGCATTTCCCTCGTGAATCTCAACGTGCATTATCATTAGAAATGTTAGCACAACTTGGCTATGATTTTGATGCAGGTCGCTTAGACGAAAGTGTGCATCCATTTATGATTGGCTTAAATCATGGAGATAATCGAATTACAACGAAATATGATGAAAATGATTTCCGTTCAGCAATTTTTGGAACAATCCATGAGTGTGGGCATGCCATGTATGAACAAAATATCGATGCGAAGCTTGATGGTTTACCGTTAGCAACAGGGACATCTATGGGAATACATGAATCTCAATCTTTATTTTATGAAAATTTTGTTGGTAGAAACGAAAAGTTTTGGGAACATAATTACGAGCGACTGCAAAAATATTCACCTGCACAATTTGGTGATGTAGCACTAGCTGATTTCCTGCGAGCGATTAATATGGTGGAACCTTCGTTTATTCGTATTGAAGCAGATGAGTTAACATATCCACTACATATTATGATTCGCTATGAAATTGAACGTGATCTATTCAATGGCGATCTTCAAGCGAAGGATCTTCCACAAGTATGGAATGAGAAATACGAGGAATATTTAGGCATTCGTCCTGAAACAGATGCAAAAGGGGTACTACAAGATATGCACTGGTCCGGGGGCATGTTTGGCTATTTCCCATCTTATGCTTTAGGAATGATTTACGCTGCACAATGGAAGCATGCAATGGATAAAGATATTCCAAACTTTGATGAGCTATTAGAAAAGGGAGAGCTTCTTCCAATTCGAGAGTGGTTAACAGACAAAGTCCATCAATACGGTGCACTGAAAAAGCCATTCGAATTGCTACAAGAGGCAACAGGGGAAGGCTTAAACGCTAAATATTTAGCAACCTATTTACAAGAAAAGTATACAAAGCTGTATCAGCTTTAAATGACAAAGCGGTTTCTCTATAGTTGAGAAATCGCTTTTCATAATGCCGAAAAACAAAATGGTCAAGAAAATTATTATAAATGTTGTGGCGTTTTGGATGAGGGTGGTTCTAAACTACTCGCGTTCCTTAGGGAGACGTCGCGCCACTCCCTCCGCTTAGATATGTTGCTGTCGCTACGCTTTCGCGCATAATAAACATTTACTGAAATTTTGTTTTATCATTATAAATTAGAGTGGAGGCAGGGCGACTCCTTGGGCTATGTTTTATCTTTCTTTCGAAAATCAATTTCCTCATAATCCGCATTATCGACTTCAATTTCAAATGAACCGCTTCTCTCCAAAAGAAAATGCTGGATCCTATATGCGTATATAAACTTGATTAAAACTGCTATAATACAAAATGGTTATTTAGACATCCCCTATCAAGATACATATAGATAGTTCAAAATAGTAGGGATTCACAAAAACGGAGGTATGAAAGTGGCAAAGAATACAAGTAAAATAGGTGTAGTAATCGCTGGGCTATTGTTAGCGATTTTAATGGCTGCAATGGATAATACAATTGTAGCAACGGCAATCAGTACAATTGTCGGAGATCTTGGTGGATATGACAAACTTGTCTGGGTGACATCTGCTTATATGATCGCGTCGGTTGCAGGTATGCCGATTTTCGGAAAATTATCCGATATGTATGGTCGTAAAAGATTCTTTATTTTTGGTTTAGTTGTATTTTTAATTGGTTCGGCGCTAGCCGGTACAGCAAACTCAATCGTTCAGCTTAGCATTTACCGTGCAATTCAAGGTATTGGCGGTGGTGCATTAATGCCAATTGCATTCACAATTATGTTTGATGTAGTGTCTCCAGATAAACGCGGTAAAATGGGTGGCTTATTCGGGGCAGTATTTGGTCTATCGAGTATCTTTGGTCCGCTTATTGGAGCCTATTTAACAGATTATGTCCATTGGTCTTGGATTTTCTATATTAATTTACCACTTGGGCTAATTGCTTTTGTATTAGTTGCAAAATTTTACAAGGAATCTGTTGTACATGCCAAGCAAAAAATCGACTACTTTGGCGCAGCTACTTTAGTTGGTTCAGTAGTTAGTTTAATGTTTGCTCTTGAGCTAGGCGGCAAAGAATATGCTTGGGATTCCGCATTGATTCTTGGGTTATTCGCTCTATTTGCAGTGCTTCTTATTAGCTTTATCATAATTGAACTACGTGTAGAAGAACCTATTATTTCCTTTAAAATGTTCAAAAATCGTCTCTATGCAACGAGTAATATCATCTCAATATTTGCTGGTGCTGCTTACATTACTGCTGCCATCTATATTCCAATTTTTGTTCAAGGCGTACTTGGAGGCTCGGCAACGAACTCAGGTCTTATTTTACTTCCGATGATGGTCGGTTCGGTTGTAACAGCATCTGGAGGTGGAGCTCTCCTCACGAAATTTAAGTATCGAACGATTATGTTACCGACTTTAACTCTATTCGTTGTTGGTATTACCTTGCTTACAACATTGACAACTGAAACGTCGCACTTTATGGTAACAATCTTTATGATACTTGTCGGTCTTGGCATTGGCTCGTCTTTCTCTGTGTTGAGCAATGCCGTTATTCATGGTCTTAGTATGAGACAACGTGGCTCGGCTAACTCAACGCTAAACTTCAATCGAGAACTTGGAATGACATTAGGAATTACAGTGTTTGGGATAATCCAAAACCATATTTTCTCAAATAAATTAGCGTCCGCATTTAGTGGTCAAGCACCTATTGGTATGGATTTAAGTGATCCGAGTGTAATCCTAACATCTGAAACTCGAAACTTCATTCCTGTAGAGGTTCTCGATAAAATGCAAGAAGCACTTACTATTTCAGTTGCTCATACTTTTGCTTGGGCGATAATCCCAGCAGCTATTGCGCTAATTATGGCATTTGCTATGGGTAGAGAGCAATTCGACCCTGCTTCTGAAATGGAAACGTACAATCAAGAAGCATCACATTAATATGTGAGCCTGTGTTTCACAAATTATCAAAATGCGGCCTTTCCTTAATAATTAAAACTGTTATAATACGAAACGTGTATTTTAAAACATTTCATATTCGAATAGCAATAAAGATTGAGGTAGTCTTATGAAAAAGTAGTTGAGATTGCGGAATTTTCGCATACAAAAATAGGAAAAGAGAGCTCGCAAAAAAATATTTCAAAAAAATGGTCGGTGGGCAAAAAGTAAGCCATCATGCTAATTTTGCAGATACCTTTACTAAGAGGCAGGGACAAACCCCTCCACTGATACCAAAAAGCCGGTGAAATTTTACGACATGTAAAATTTCACCGGCTTTATATTTTTCGTAATAAGCACTCGAACCGTTTATACGAAGTACAGGTTGTTCTGCCTATAATCCACGCATGGTGCTTAAACTGATTTTATGCGCCTATACGCAAGCAGAAAAAAAACGAACGTCATTTACGTCAACACAATTGACGTGGAACCAGTTTTTGGATTTTTGATGGCTAATTTGCGTTTCACTCGATTTTCTGTCCGAGGAAAGTTGAAAACGAAATAGGTCTTGCATGAATGGCTGTAAATTTGAGAAAATTCACGGTCATTCACTAAGAAGTGTAAGCTAAAATAGAGAAAAATCGAAAAAAGTGAAATTAAGCACACTCAATTTCACTTTTTTTGATATTAGAAGCTAGTTTTGTCTCTGCCTCTTTTTATTAAGATGCAAAACATTGTTACCAAAGCTTATAGCCTTTAGAGCCAGGAGGAGAATTGGAAATAATATCAATAATTGGAATAGTGTAAGCAAATAAAATTAATGCTACTAAAATAACTAGCCATACTTTGAAATTCTCTAAGATTGCTGGTGTCGTACCACTGTTTTCATGTACTTCACCAACTGGGAATTCCTCTTCGCCTTTTGGTGCAAACCATGCTAATTTCACCACAATATAAAGAATGATTAAGATAGCGATGAACAGGATAGTGCCACCAACAGCTTGAGCGATTTGATAAGGAATCCAATCATAAGCTTGCTGAGCTCCGCCATACTCAGAGTAATCAGATCGACGAGGTGCACCGATCAGACCAGCGATATGCATAGCGGAAGACATAATCGTCATACCAGTAGCCCATAAAATAGCGGCAAAATTACCAAGGTTATTTAAAGCTTTTGTCAGTGTGCGACCTGTTAAATATGGAATTAACCAAAATGCCGCCCCAAAATAAGTTAATACAGCTGTTGTTGCAATTGTTAAATGGAAATGTCCTGTAACCCAAATAGTATTATGGATTAATTGGTTCATTTGGTAAGAAGCATTGATGATACCGCCTGCGCCACCAGGAATAAATGCTACCATACCGATAAATGGCACGAAGAAACGAGCATCTTTCCATGGTAATTTTTTAAACCAGCCGAAAAGCCCTTTCCCACCTAATTCACGACCGCGTAATTCAAACATTGCAAACATTGAAAATGCAGTCATTAAGGATGGTACGATTACGGCAAATGTTAAAACAACTTGTATGAATTTCCATGTACCATCAATACCTGGTTCAGTTAATTGGTGATGGATCCCAACTGGTACAGAGAATATTAAGAACAGCATAAATGACAGTCTTGCTAAAGAATCAGAGAAAATTTTTCCGCCAATAACCTTCGGAATAATGACATACCAAACCATGTAAGCTGGTAATAACCAGAAATACACAAGAGCATGACCAAAATACCAGAATAATGTACGGGAAAGTGCTACATCAACACGTTCGATAAAGCCTAAGGACCATGGAAGTAACTGGAATAGTACAGAAACAGCTACACCTAGAGTTGCTACGAACCACATTAAATTATTGACAACAACCATAAATGAAAGTAATGGGCTTCGTTGTCCGCTACCTTTGTTTTCTTTACGCCACTGTGCATATCGCAAAATTTGACCTGCGCCGCCAACCCAAGAACCAACAACGACTAATGTAAGGCCTAGATAGAATATCCAGTGAGCTTTTAGTGGAGCATAGAACGTATATAAAACAGATGCTTCGTTCAGTAGAACCATTGCTGCAGCTGCTGCTGTACCGATAGTCATTAACCAGAAGCCAATCCAGCCAAGGCGACGTTGACCATCTGAAAAAGTCCCTGACGTACGGCTAACACTGGCAATTTGGAAACCGAAAATAAAGAACGTTGTTAAAATAAGACCGAGTAAAATACCATGTACAGTTAAAACTTGATAGTAACCAATGCCTGCTGGTAAAGTAAATTGACCAGAACGAACGAAAACCTGTAATAAACCTGCAAGACCCCCTAATAATAATGCGATGAATGCCACGTAAATATGTGCCATTGCTAGCTTCGCATCACGACGATCCACTTTTGTCAAATTATTATTGAGACTCATTTGGATCCACCACCTTTAGCATAGAGTGCATCATCGTATGTCCTGTACCACAGTATTCATTACATACGATTAAAAACTCTCCCACTTTATTTACTTCTGTCACATATTCAGAAATGTAACCAGGTTCGAGCATCATATTAATATTTGTACCTGCAACTTCAAAGCCGTGCATGACATCCGCACTTGTTGCGATAAATTTCACCTTAGCTCCAAGAGGAACTTCAATTTCTGGCGGATTGTAATTAAATGCTGATGCTAAAACAACCACTTCATAGTCCCAATCCTTACCTTCTACTTTGTGAACACCAGGATTATCGAAAGGGGGAAATTCATTTACTTTCTCATAATCTAGTGTTTTTTTACCATTGTTCGGATGTGAGCCTTGATGAAATGCACCGATGCCGAGAATGATAAGGAATGCTACTAAAGTAGTAACTCCAAACACAAGCCAATACTTCTCATATTTATGTAAGTGCATATGTCTCTGTCCTTTCTTATTCTTAGTAGATTAAAAACGATTGATGAACAAATCGAAGCAGTACACCCAAAGCAAGATAATAATGATTCCTACTCCAAATACCGCATAGAGTGAACCTTTTAAATTTTCATCTGACTTTTTTTTATTTGCCATTTTTGCTCCTCCTTCGCTTTTATTGTGTCTTTCATATTGCCATGATATATAAATAAATTTCTTTTTGATGTGAAAAAAATCACACATCTTGGCGAATTATGTGAAAGAAATGTGAAGAATTGAGGAGGGAATAAAAAAAAGCCACCTCAATAGTCATTGAGATGGCCGCGTTTAGGTTAGAAAAGAGGTGATTTTTATTGAAATCTATTATTTTTTTACTACTTGAATTTTAGAGTGAGCCTTATGGGGTATACTCCGTTTATTAAAGAGAATGACAAAGCGTGATCATAAATGTTTATGTATGGGCATAGGATGTATCAGTTGAACTGTCCAATATTCTAGAATTCTATTCTTCTTCAATTGTTAAAAGAACTGTCAGTGAACCGACGCTTGGAATTGTTACAGGGAGTATAAAGGCCTTTTCAAAGCCGTATAATTTTGTGTTACCAACCATCACTGTTGGCGGTGTGATATCGATTTCTAAGCTTTCTTGTCCGACGGTAGTACATAGATTTCCTGCAATCATATTTCCAAATTCCCCTGTAAAGGATTCCAACATTTCTCCTTCGAGAGGCATACCAAACATCGTATTGCCGATGCCACTAAATGTTTCAGGAGAAGAATCAATGATTACTCGGCCCTTTAAATCTCCTATTAAACCAATTAAAACACCCATTTGTTGTTGTTGAAATGGTTCAGAAATAATACTCGGCGTTTTCACTTCTATATCCATAGGTAGAATCGACTTTAAAGCGTGAATTGTCCCGTTTAAAATAGTTTGAAAGTACTTCGAATTACTCATCATTACCGCATCCTTTTTCCGACTTTTCTACATCTTACCATGTAAAATAGGTAAGATGAAAGTATGTCTTGACGAATTAATGGGAAATTTATATTATATTAATGAGAATGATTTTCAAAATCAATAAATTGACGTTTTAGTCTTTTCAAATACAAATTTTTATATAAAAAGGAGCGGTCAGTGATGACATTCGTATTTATCGGAGCAGCAGTAGTTATTTATATTGGAGTGGGAAAACACGTCATGAATCAGGCGACTGCACATTTAAAGTAAGAGAATAATCAATAAAGAGACAATTTTTATAGAAAGAGCATGGTCCGAGCAATTTTGAGATCATGCTTTTTTTTATACGAAAATATTTATCTTTCATATTTCGTGGTAATAAAGGGGAAGAATAATTGTTTGTTTTTTCTGAAGTATGTTGAAAATCAGAATTGATTTTTTGTAGTATGGTTACGAGACGATGAAAATATGACATATAACTCAATACAATGTCCATAACTGATGGATTCACTGCAAAATGATTATTCCTGCTGCTATAGTTCAAAAATAAAAATGGATGGGCAATCAAGCAACGTCCTATAGAAATTTAGGTGAAGAAAACATGAAGAAAATATTGTTAACAGGGTTTGTTCCATTTCTTGAATATAAAATGAATCCAACAATGCAAATTGTAGAACATTTAAATGGGGAAATGATGGACGGCTATGAAATTGTAGGACGTATATTGTCTGTGGATTTTCAGCTATCTGCTCAGCAGCTGAAACAACATATCGCCGAGATAAAGCCGCAAATCATTATTTCATTAGGATTAGCTGGAGGACGCTTTAAAATAACGCCAGAGCGAATTGCGATTAATGTTAAAGATGGTGAAGTAGATAATAATGGTTATACACCAGCAGACGAGAGTATTTATGATGGTGGTGAAGATGCCTATATAACGAATTTACCTATCAGAAATATGGTAAATCGCTTATGCAATGAAGGGTATCCAGCGGAAATTTCAAATACGGCAGGTACCTATTTATGTAATAATATTATGTATGAAGGGCTAGTTTACGCGAAGCAACATAAAGAGGTCCGTGCTGGATTTATTCATATTCCTGCGTCATTTGATTTGGCTATTCAGCATGGAAAAATACCGGGATGGAATATCCAAGATTTAATCACGTGTATTAGGCTTTGCGTCGAGGAGACAATTCGTGCAACAAGTGATTGATTTTCCTCAAACGATGTCAAAATTTCCGCGCAAACTCTATGTATACATGGAGATGGACCACATGCACTGGATTATGCAAAAAAAATTTATGAGTTAAAGTGTCAAAGGGAATAAATAAAAAGTAGAATGGATGCCTTGAAATGTAAATCATCATTTTAGGCATCCATTTTTAGTTATTAAAGCTGATTCATCTATCAATGAAACAATTTATTGGAAAGTAGGTTTGATTTGATAACAACATACTCCAATTTATTTAGATGTTTAAAGTGTAGTTACTAATTCTACAGCCTCAATAATAATTGGTGTTCCGGCGGGTAAAGTACCTGTAACAGTATGAAACGTTAATTCTGCTGCAGAAACTGTATAGGAACCACCTTCCTGTAACACACCATTTATATATAAATTGTTGTAGCCGTTAGTGACGATTGGGAAAGTAGTTGCTGCATTACCGCTATCATTTAAAAAGGTAGTAGCAGCAACTTTTGTACCATCTGTGATCGTTAATGGTGTAGCTAAAACATTGAAAAATCTAGTTGAAGTACCTGTCACATTTACATGAATATTAATAATAGAAAGTGCCACTTATTTTCACCCCCTTTCAGGTTTGATTCTTACTTTATAGAAAAACCTATTGATTCTATGATGATGGGAGTACCTTTATAAATTGTTGAATTATTTGGACTCAAGGTTAAGGAGGTTGGAGTTAAAGTATAAATCCCACCTTCCTGTATTACGGCATTGATATAAAGATTAACGTAGCCATTCGGATTAAAAATGATAAATTCAGTTACTAGGTTTCCACTATCATCCCAAAATTGGCTAGCAGGTAGAGTTGCCCCATTCGTCAAATCAATATCTGATGTAACAATATAGAAATATCTATTTACTGTTGGAATGATATTTCCACTAGGTTCAACGACAGGGGGAGGGTCTACCGAAGGAATGGTACTAGCTTTTATACGAGGCCACATAAACCGATCTTCACACGCACATTCACATTCTTGCTCGATTTTTCGGTGATTCCTAAAGTTCACCATATTTTTATCACTCCATTTAATTATTGTTACCCCCAGTATCTTTGTTGCTTTTATTTCTCTCAATTGGTATGCCAATAGCACACCTAACTTGTTTAAAACTTTATTTTCCTTACCTTAAAATATGAAGAAAATTATTATTTGCATAGTTGCACATCCATATTGAAATAGAATCATCCTCCCCTATTAATAATGAGCCTAAATAATGCTTTATTTTTTTGGTTAAACAGGACGATATGGATGAATATGGCGTCTGAAACCCTTATATATATGCTTTTTAAAGTAAATTAGTGTTATACTTTGCTTGTCGAATAAGGTAGAATACTAATTATGAACAATTTATGTTCATTCAGAAAAACTCCCATCTCTGAAGATGGTGAGAGGAATGCTTATGTGGTTTCTTTCCAGCACCACTAAAATAGAGGAACTCAGTCTAAGAACGCCGCGTCCTGTGGCAACGACAGAGTGACCAACATCGTGTTGGCCTAAAGCCTCCGGCGGATGTCATGGGTTTCTAGGAGTGAATTGTGCTCACACAATTCAAAATCCGGACGCAATTACGCCAAGGAGAAATTATTAATAAAGGGGTTACTGGTTTTATGAAAGATTTTGAACAACAGTTGGAGGCGCTATTAAAGCAAGCTTCGTTACAATACATAATTTATCAGCATAATGGTGATACAGAGCGTATGGATAAGACATCACTTTTTGCACGTAAAATACAGCAAAAAGAATATGTTATTGGCTTTGCAGGCCATTTCTCTGCTGGTAAGTCGAGTATGATTAACGCCCTATCTGGTGAAGATTTACTTGCGGCAAGCCCTATTCCAACGAGTGCTAATATCGTAAAAGTCCATAAATCAGAAGAAGACTTTGCGATTGTCTATATGCATAATGAAAAGCCTGTAAAATTCGAAGCAGGCTATGATTTTAAAACAGTTAAAGAGCTTAGTAAAAATGGGGATCTAGTGTCACAGATTGAAATTGGTCATAGTACATCGACATTACCACTAGGCGTCACTGTTATGGATACGCCAGGTGTTGACTCGACAGATGATGCACACCGCATGTCAACAGATTCAGCTCTTCATATTGCTGATATCGTATTTTATACAATGGACTATAATCACGTGCAATCCGAATTGAATTTTCAATTTACAAAGCAATTAATGAAGTACAATCCAAACGTTTATTTAATCGTTAACATGATTGATAAGCATAATGAAAATGAATTAAGCTTCGAGGAATTTAAAGCAACAGTTCACAATTCCTTTGAGGCATGGGGTGTAGTACCAAAAGGCGTATTTTTCACTTCATTAAGAGAGCCTGAGCACCCTTATAACGATTTTCAGGTCGTAAAGAAAATCGTTATGGATAGTATGAACGATTGGCAGGATCAGCTTGTACAAACTGCATCAAATACACTGCGTTTATTACAAAGTGAGCATGACAATTATTTAATGGAAGAAAGACAAGATCGTTTAGACATCGATGAAGATGTATTAAGTGCCGATGACTGGGCAAACCATAAAGATATTTTAGAGCAGTACAATAAGCTAAATCGTCAAGTTGAATTGTTCTCAGTTGAGGCATGGAATGAAACGTTCGAAGAGCAACGTAAAGAGCTACTTGCGAATGCATCCATTATGCCAGCCGATTTACGTGATAAATTACGTCTGTATTTAGAGAGTCAGCAGGAGGGCTTCAAAGTAGGGGGCTTATTTACTGCTAAGAAAAAAACAGAGGAAGAGCGTAACCGCCGTAAAGAGGATTCCTATAGTGCCTATCAAAATGTTGTGCACGCACAAATCACTGGACATTTAAAAGGGCTAATGAAAAAGGTGTTAAAGGATGTTGGTGCGTTAAATGAAGAACGTGCAACGGCTATTGATGCCTACGTCTTTGACTTACCATTCTCGCTTATTGAGCAGCAGGTACAAGTTGGTGCTATATTAACTGGAGATGCCGTTCTAAACTTCGCAAACCGTGTTGCAGAGGCAACAAAACGCTACTTCATCAATGAAACAGATAATTGGAAGGATGCACAGGCAACAACTTTAGAAGCGGTGGCTACCGAAACAGCTGCTCCATCTAAATTAAAAATGGCTGGGATGCAAGAGAAAGTTGACGCCATTCAAGCAGTGCTTGAAATCGAGGGCTATCAGCAATATAGTGCAAGTATTATGCACCAGGCAAGCAATGAAATACGTAAAATAGCAAATCAACAGCTGACAAATTGGGATCATGCCTTTAAGCAAGATTTAGCAGATATTCGATTATTTGATGAATCGATGTTAAAACCAAAAGAGGAAGCGAACCTACAGGAAGAGGCACAGCAAGTAGTTAGTGCAACAAGTCTTCCTATTGAGGGTGTAGTGAAGCGTGCACTTCACACGGCAACGGCTGTAAAAGATGTACAAGGCTTTGCGGAAGTAGCAACTTACTTAGAAAATAAAGTAGAACGATTACAGAAAAAGGACTTCACAATCGCACTTTTCGGTGCATTTAGTGCAGGGAAATCCTCGTTCTCTAATGCGTTAATGGGTGCTAAGGTTTTACCTGTATCACCAAACCCGACGACAGCGGCTATTAATAAAATTCGTCCTGTGACACCAGAACATCCGCATGAAACAGCAGATGTACTGTTAAAGACAGCTGATCAAATGTTAGAGGATATTCAAGCTTCATACGCAGCGATTGGTCTATCGGTTTCTTCTTTAGAAGAGGCATTTAATCGTGCAGATGAGGGACTTGCGGTGCAACTATCAGACGAACGCTTAAATGTGCATAAATCATTTATTCGTGCATATAAAGAAGGATTCCCATCATTTAAGTCTGAGCTTGGAAAAGTATTACGTGTAAACCGTGAAGAGTTCGAAAAATTTGTTGCGCAGGAAAATAAATCATGCTTTGTCGATAATATTGATTTCTATTATGATAGTCCGTTAACACGCATGGGTGTGACACTTGTTGACACACCAGGGGCAGATTCTATTAATGCGCGTCATACAGGTGTGGCATTTGAATATATTCGTAATGCTGATGCAATCTTGTTTATTACTTATTATAATCATGCTTTTGCTAAAGCTGACCGCGAGTTTTTAATCCAGCTTGGTCGTGTGAAGGATGCCTTCGAACTTGATAAGATGTTCTTTATCGTCAATGCGATTGATTTAGCGACAACAGAAGAAGAACAGGAAGATGTAAAAGGCTATGTACGTTCAGAATTACAACGCTTTGGCATTCGCTTCCCTCGACTTTACGGTGTGTCAAGCCTATTGGCATTAAAGGAAAAGGTAGAGGGTGCTAATTTAACATCTGGTATGCCACCTTTCGAAGATGCTTTCCACACATTCTTAAATGATGAATTAAGTGCATTGGCTGTCCAGGCACTTGCAGAGGAAGTCGATAAAACGGAGCAACGTTTAGGTGACTTAATTGAGCAAACAGAAGAGAACTTAAAGCGTAAGGATGAGCGTTTAGAGGAATTAACAACTCTTGAACAGCATGTGAAATCGAAGTTCAGTTCGC
The DNA here is from genome assembly GCF_050277945.1 of Lysinibacillus sp. NPDC097214. NCBI lineage: Bacteria > Bacillati > Bacillota > Bacilli > Caryophanales > Bacillaceae > Lysinibacillus > Lysinibacillus sp. NPDC097214. The sequence continues at coordinate 398,318 of NZ_JBNNSS010000002.1, read as the reverse complement.
TTAATACAAGTATGGTAGAAAGTGAAACGAAGCAAGAGCTTGATGAATTGCTGTATTATGTTCTTCAGCGTGTGTTTTATCGTTACCCAGAGTTCTTTAAGGAAGGCTACAATCCGTCAACATTTGCAGCAATGCCGGTTCAGCAAGCATTAGAGCATGCTTTAAAGGAAGTAATGCAAAGTTTACGATTTGACTTTACACAAGAAATGCGTGTAACAAACTTCCGTTTATCACAGTTTATTAGTAAGAAAATGCAACTGCGCTTTAAAGATGAAGTACGTGAGCTTAAAGAATTTAATCGCAGCTTCTCATTCTTAGCGTTTGAATCTTCTGAGCCAGATTTACTTGATTTTGAAGGACCGTTTACAGATATCACTAAATATTCAGGTGTGAAATCACATTTCCGCAATCAAAAGGCATTCTTTGAGAAAAATGAAAAAGTGAAGCTAAGTGAGGCGCTAGAGGTCTTAACAAAACCAGATGCGCAAAATTATTTAGATTCACAGAAAGTATCTCTTATGGCATGGGCGATTACCTATATTGCTGAGGAAGCGGAGAAATTACGCCTGCATATTTACCATCAGGCACTTGAACAAATTGCAACAGAAAGACTTGCACTTCAGGAAGAAAGCCGTTTAGCTTCTTGGAAAGCTATTTATGCTCAATTACAATACGCATGAGGTGATTCATTTGGGAAAAGTATTCAAATCAGTTGAGGAAATTCAGTTTGATGAAGTCCGTTTCATAGATGCTCGCTTTGATTTACAAAACAAAGAGGTGGGTAACAAAGTATTTGAAGAAGGCCATGCACCTGGAGCGATTCATATCGATCTAGAGCAGGATTTATCAGATATGGGGTCCAGCGATGGTCGCCATCCTATGCCGAATAAGGAAAAGCTATCGGCAGTATTTCAAGGATTAGGATTAAACTATGAAGATCAAATTGTCGTTTACGATCAAGGAGCTGCTCCATTTGCACCACGTGCTTGGTGGATGCTGACTTATGCGGGCTTTCCAAATGTAGTAATTTTGAATGGTGGCGCACCTGCACTTGAGGAAAAAATACCTTTCACAAAAGACATTGTCAAATATCCACCGACTACGATTGAATTTGTTTGGCGAGATGAACTATATGCTCCGCGTGAAGCAGTGAAAGCTATTGTAGATGGAGAAGTTGGTGCAACGTTGTTAGATGCACGTGCCGCAGCTCGCTACCGTGGTGAAATGGAGCCTCTTGATATAGTAGCTGGACATATTCCGACTGCGAAAAACTTTGACTGGGAGCAATTAAAGTCAGATGGTCATTTGCGAGCGAGTGATGCGTTACGTAGCAAGGTTGCTCGCGACGAACACGTTGTGGTGTACTGCGGCAGCGGTGTTACAGCATCACCATTGTATGCAGTGCTAGCAGATGAAGGCTACGAAAATATTCAACTGTATGTAGGTAGCTATAGTGACTGGATTACCCAATATGATGTTGAAAAAGGGACAAATGAATAAATGATTCAAAAAGAAACGCTCACTTTGGTGGGCGTTTTTTTTGCTTTTATTGGAGTGGAAAGGGTAGCACGTTTGAAGCGACGGAAAGTATGGTCAGAGCGACGGAAAAAAGAGCTGAAGCGACGGATAGAAAGGCAAGAGTGACGGAAAGAAGAGCTAAGGTGACGGATAGAAATCAGGGCGACGGAAAAAAAGAGCTGAAGCGACGGATAGAAAGGTAAGAGTGACGGAAAGAAGAGCAAAGGTGACGGATAGAAATCAGGGCGACGGAAAGAAGAGATAAAGCGACGGATAGAAAGGCAAGAGCGACGGAAAGAAGAGATGAAGCGACGGATAGAGAAGCCAAAATCGTGGATAGCCCCGCCAAAATCGTGGATAGAACCGTCAAAGTCGTGGATAGCCCCGCCAAAATCGTGGATAGAACCGTCAAAGTCGTGGATAGCCCCGCCCAAATCGTGGATAGCCCCGCCAAAATCGTGGATAGAACCGTTAAAGTCGTGGATAGCCCCGCCCAAATCGTGGATAGAACCGTCAAAATGATGGATAGCCCCGCCCAAATCGTGGATAGCCCCACCAAAATCGTGGAGAAAACAGCCAAAGCGACCAATTATGAATCAATATATGTGGATTGTACCCTCTACTACAGTAAGTAGGACTTTTCTAATGAATCTAGAATACGATGCAATGATCTCTCTATTAATAGTAGGAGCTGTTTTAATAGCAATCATTTAATTTTCGTTTATTTTAATTGCATCATTTGACAAAGGATATTATAGCAACAATTCGAGTTATGATGTATTCATAAAATGACTGGGAATTCATTTTATGCTACACTTTTTTTACAAAGGGGGAGAAAGGATGTTTAAACGAGAGAAAAGTATAGAAATTCAACAAAATCGTGATGTGCAATGCGCTCACGGGAAAGTGGCAGTTCAGGGGATTGGCATGAGTGTTTATAGCTTTTTTGTGGATGGGTTATTAATTGATACAGGCTCATACTCACTTTCGCAGGAGTTCCAATCCTTTTTTAACGAATTACCGATCGAACAATTGGCGCTCACTCATTCTCATGAGGATCATTCAGGAAATGCAGCGTGGATTCAGGAGTATAAGGGGGTACCTATTTATATTCATCATGATTCGGTGAGCCTTTGTGCACAGGATGGGGTGTATCCTTTTTATCGACAGGCATTATGGGATGAGCGACCAGCGTTTATTGCACAACCGTTAGGCGATACATTACAAACGAAATCAGCAACTTGGGATGTTATTGAAACGCCAGGACATACGACCGATCATGTATCATTTTATAATCGAGAAACAGGTGCTATGTTTACAGGTGATTTGTATATACAGACGAAAACTAAGGTTGTCCTTGATGAAGAAAATATCGTACATACCTTAGCGTCTTTGAAAAAAATAATAAACTATGATTTCGAGGAAGTATATTGCTGTCATGCAGGCTTTATAGCAGATGGTCGAGCGAAAATACTAGAAAAAATTGCTTATTTAGAAGAGATGGAGGGGAATATAAGGCAATTATTTTATAAAGGTTATTCGGTAGAAGAAATAACAAAATCAATCTTTTCTCGTGATTACCCGATTGCAAAAGTATCAGGAGAACAGTGGTCTTCCAAGCATATTATCACTGCTTTTATTAATCAATTTACGCAAGAGTCCTTGAAATAAGGGCTCTTTTTTGTTGATTAACGTAACACTGCTAAAGGAATCAGGAAAGTAGAAATAAAAAAGAACACTTTAGGAAGTATAATAAAAAACTTTGTGAAAAAATGTGGAGAAAATGTGACGAAACTAGGTGGAATAATGGATGCGCTTACATTAGTTTGTGAAAAATTTCTCATTTACATAAGAAAAATACTATGTGAAAAGTTGAACAGGTTAAATGCCGGTAATTGTACAATTATTGAGAAGCTAACGGATGTGAAAATTATATTAAAATAATTGATTGTGAAGTTAATAACTTGACAAAAAAGTTGTGTGGTCGATTGAAAATGGCGCTATTTCGAAGAATAAATAAAATTGACAGAAAATTCATTGACTTTACTTTCACAAAGTATTATGATTCTGAAATATATAATAATTCGAAAAGAAAAGGATGGGATTGAATGGACATTATGAAAAAGGCTTTAGAAATGCACGAGTATTATAGTGGGAAATTAGAGGTGATTTCTAAAGTACCTGTGCAAGATTCATATGATCTAAGTCTTGCGTATTCACCGGGGGTAGCTGCGCCTTGCGTAGAAATCGAAAGAAATCCATCGCTTGTTTACGACTATACAATGAAGGGAAATATGGTGGCGGTTGTTTCAGATGGTACTGCGGTATTAGGATTAGGCGATATCGGTCCGAAGGCGGCATTACCGGTTATGGAGGGGAAGGCCATTTTATTAAAACGCTTTGCTAATGTTGATGCTTTTCCTATTTGCTTAGATACGAAGAGTACGGATGAGATTGTCAGCATTGTGAAGGCACTTGCTCCAACTTTTGGTGCTGTAAACTTAGAAGATATTTCAGCGCCAAGATGCTTTGAAATTGAAGATCGTCTGCGCCAAGAATGTGATATTCCTGTATTTCATGACGACCAGCATGGAACAGCGATTGTAGTAGGTGCAGGGATGATTAATGCTAATCGTATTGTGAAGAAAGATGTGGCAACGATGAAGGTTGTGATTAATGGTGCAGGAGCAGCGGGAATTGCTATTTTGCGTATACTTGTGCAAATGGGCTATAAAAATATTTATATGTGCGATACAAAGGGACTCATCTATGAGGGTCGCGCTGAAGGTATGAATCCAATTAAAGAAACGGTTGCCCATTTGACAAATCCCCAAAAAATACATGGTACATTGGAGGATGCCATTAAAGGGGCTGATGTCTTTATCGGTGTATCGGTTGCCAATTTATTAACAGAAGCACATATTGCTTCAATGAATGAAGATCCGGTCGTGTTTGCACTAGCGAATCCAAATCCTGAAATTACGTATGAAAACGCCAAGGCATGGGGTGTGCGTATTATGGGGACAGGACGTTCAGATTATCCAAACCAAATTAACAATGTACTTGCTTTCCCTGGTATTTTCCGTGGGGCATTGGATGTCCGAGCAACAGATATTAATGAAGCGATGAAGATAGCCGCAGTGGAAGCGATAGCCGCTCTTGTAAGTGATGAGGAATTAACCGAGGAATATATTGTACCGAAATCATTAGATGAGCGGGTTGTTGAAATTGTTTCGCAAGCTGTAAGTGGTGCAGCTGTTGAGTCAGGTGTGTCGGAGCTATTCCAACAAAATACAGTGCTTTCAGTTTAATATTTACTTATACAGGTGAACCTAAAAAAATCTCCCGCTCTCATAGAGAGGGGAGATTTTTTTACATCATTCCGATGAAAATACCGAAAATTAAAAAGAGAACAATCATAAGAATGATGAATAGTATAACGAAAATAATTGTTGGAATTAAGAGTGTTAAGAAGGCCATCCAATTTGGTATTTGATGTGCCTCTGCAACAATTCCTACTGTAATAACGATGGACCAAATTACAACCACAATTGTTAATAAAATTGCTAGCCAAAAAAACCAAGGGTAAGGTCCAGCGAAATCAGGATTCATTAAAGACTCAGGTGATGTAAATAACCAAATTAAATAAAAAGGAATAAGTACTATAAATGGGATAGCAGTTAAACTTAGCCCTTTGAATAAGTGTGAGTAAGTGCCTGTTCCTTTAAAAAGTTTACCGAACAGCCAAGTGATGAGTGCAGAAAAAGCCGTACCAATTATCCCTGAAATCGGAGCTGCAATAACACAAAAAATGACGATAAACCAAGGAGACCAGTCTGACAAAAATGTACTATCAATAAGGTCTGAAAGTGTAACACCTAGATAACCAATTGACATGAGAAGAATCGCAAAACCTATTGATTTTTCTTCTATCATGTAACGGGTTGTTCGCTTCGGATGCAACCAAATAGACAAAAATGGATTAACCTTTGGCCTTTCTTGTGTTGTTTCATTATAGTTATCCATCAAATTACCTCCAAAATAATAGTGAAAATTTATGCGTATAATAAGTATACGGGATGACCCAATGAAAAGTTTCAAAAAAATCATTTTAGTAACAAAAAGAGCCGCAAGAAAGCGACTCTTTTGATTACTCGTATCTAGTAAGACATAGAAATTAATAGAATGGATTTTTTATTCAGCTAACATAATTTTTTCAAGCTCTAATGGTTCTATGTATTGTTCTCCTTTGTAAGCGCGCATATTACCACCTGAAATTTCATCTATTAATAAAATTTCATTTGTTTGAGCATCTCGGCCAAATTCTAATTTAATATCGTAAAGGGTTAACCCTTTTTTGGCAAGTTCTGCAGCAACAAATTTAGCAATTTCAATTGTACGTTGTTTTAAAATTGCATATTCTTCGTGTGTTAGCAGGTCTAACATTGCTAAAGCATCTTCAGAAATAGGAGGATCTAGTCGATCATCATCTTTGATGGTAACTTCTACAAAAGAATCTAAGTCTTGTCCCTCTTTCACGTAAGCACCATAGCGACGTAGGAAAGATCCTACGGCCTTGAAGCGGCAAATGACCTCTAAACCTTTACCGAAAACAGTTGCAGGTTTTACCGTCATAGTTGCATCGTTGAAGTTTGCATCAACATAGTGAGTAGGAACACCTTGTTCGTTTAGTTTTGAGTAGAAATAAGAAGTTAAGCGAAGACCAGCCAAACCAGCACCGTCGATTGTTAAACCAACAGTATTAGCACCTGGGTCGAATACGCCGTTTTCACCAGTTACATCATCTTTAAATTTTAATAAGTAATGACCATCTTCTAACTTGAACACATTTTTCGTTTTACCTGTATACAATAATTCCACAAAAAACCCTCCAATATGTTGTAGTACTTTATTATTATAACACGAATGTTTTAATTGTTTAATAGTAAAATTGTTCGTTTTAATATAATTTTTATGTGTGTTTTAACTCTTTTTTTATTAAAAAATAAGATGATAACGAATATTCGTTATCATCTTAAGGTGAATTGAAGTTGTTAATATACGCCTTCTGCTAGCATACCATCAGCAACTTTTACGAAGCCAGCGATGTTCGCGCCAACTACAAGGTTCCCATGGTAACCATATTTTTCAGCAGCCGCTTTACTATCTGCGTAAATATTTTTCATAATTTCGTGTAATTTAGCATCTACTTTTTCAAATGACCAGAATACGCGGCTAGAATCTTGTGCCATTTCAAGAGCAGATACAGCAACACCACCAGCATTAGCCGCTTTTGCAGGACCGAATAATACGCCCGCATTTAAGAATTCGTTAATTGCTTCTAAATCTGATGGCATGTTTGCACCTTCACCAATAGCTTTTACGCCGTTTTCAATTAAAGTACGAGCCGATTCGCCATTAATTTCATTTTGAGTAGCACATGGAAGCGCGATGTCACAAGGGATCGTCCAGATACCCGTGCAGCCTTCAGTAAATGTAGCATTTGGACGATAGTTTAAGTAAGTGGAGATACGATCACCTTTTACTTCTTTAATTTCTTTAATTGCATCAAGGTCTAAACCTTCTGGGTCGTAAATATAGCCTGAAGAGTCTGAGCAAGCAACAACTTTTGCACCATAGGCCTGTGCTTTTTCAATTGCATAAGTTGAAACGTTACCAGAGCCAGAAACTACAACTGTTTTACCCTCGAATGAATCGTTGGCATCTTTTAGCATTTCATTTACAAAATAAACAGTACCATAACCAGTTGCCTCTTTACGAGCTAAAGAGCCACCATAGCCAGGAATTTTACCAGTTAATACACCAGATTCACTTGCTTTTGTTATACGCTTATATTGGCCCCATAAATAGCCGACTTCACGAGCACCAACACCGATATCACCTGCTGGAACATCGACATCTGGACCAATATGGCGGTATAATTCAGTCATGAATGCTTGACAGAAACGCATGATTTCCGAATCTGACTTACCTTTAGGATCGAAGTTTGAACCACCTTTACCACCACCGATTGGTTGGCCTGTTAAAGCATTTTTAAAGATTTGTTCAAAGCCTAAGAATTTGATAATTGATTCATTTACGGAAGGGTGGAAGCGAAGACCGCCTTTGTATGGCCCCATTACGTTACTGTATTGCACGCGGTAACCACGGTTTACTTGAACTTGGTTGTTATCATCTTGCCAAGCAACACGGAAGGAAATGATTCGATCTGGCTCAACGATACGAGATAAGATATTGGCTTTTATATATTCAGGGTGTTGTGCAAATACAGGCACTAATGAAATGAAAACTTCCTCAGCTGCTTGTAAGAACTCCGCTTGATAACTATTTTGTTTTTTTAGTTGCTCGAATACGCCATCAACGTACTCTTTTGCTAATTGTTCGTTGCTTACAGTTGTAGTTGTCATAGTAAAAAACCTCCAGATATTTGATATTTGTATCGTATATCTATTTTTCGCACTATTCAATAAAATACTTTTTTAAACAGTCTAAAGTTTGTGAAAAATTGAACAAGTGGAGTTAGAAAAATATTATATTAAAATAACAACGATGTGGTTGATCTATCTAATTATGAGAAAGGAATGATGCTTTATTGTGAAGGTTTTAATTGACGCTGATGCTTGTCCAGTCGTGGATTTGGCACTATCTATATCATCTGAGTTTGAGATTGAAACAATCTTGTTTTGCGATACATCCCACCGTGTTGAACGTGATAATGTAATAACAATTATTGTTCCTAAGGGTCCAGATTCGGTTGATTTTACGCTAGTGAATGCGCTTTCAAAGCATGATATTGTCATTACACAGGATTACGGATTAGCAGCTATGGTTTTGGCAAGGGGAGGTTATCCAATCGATCAAAATGGACGAGAGATGTCCAATGAAAATATCGAACGTTTGCTCGATATGCGCCATGTAGGACAAAAAATTAGACGTGCTGGTGGACGTACGAGAGGACCAAAAAAACGAACACAAGAAAACAATATTTCGTTCGAATTGAAATTTCGACAAATTTGTGAACGAGCAATTTTAGCTAAAAAAATGGAGGAATCTAAAGGTGAAAGATGAACTAAAACACGAACTATTTAATCGATTCCCAAGATTAGAAGAGCTAGCAAATCATGATACTGTGCTTTGGGAAAATACAAATCGAAAAAAAAGGGGGGAAACCAATCTTTTTTCAATGGAAGAGGTTGAGGAGGCAGAAGAAACACTTAAACGCTTTTCTTCTTATTTGACTGTAGCATTTCCTGAGCTTTTGGAAAGTAAAGGACTTATTGAATCATCTATACAAGACATATCTTTGATAAAGAAAGCTCTTGAAAAGGAATTTGATGTTTTAATACCAGGTCAATTGATCTTAAAATGTGATCATACATTGCCAATTTCAGGCTCTATTAAAGCTCGTGGTGGTATTTTTGAAGTATTAAGGCATGCAGAGCGGCTTGCGATCGCTAGTGGCAAACTAACAAAAGAGGACAATTATGCAGTGTTGGCAACAAAGGATTTTCAATCATTCTTCCAGCAATACACAATTGCCGTAGGTTCGACAGGTAATCTAGGATTAAGTATCGGCATTATGGGCAAAAAACTCGGCTTTAATGTCGTTGTACATATGTCGAGTGATGCAAAAGAGTGGAAAAAAGCATTGCTGCGTGAAAAAGGTGCGACAGTTATTGAATATGAAGCTGATTATAGCGTTGCAGTAGAACAAGGGCGTCGAGAAGCTGAACAAGACCCTATGTGCCATTTTATTGATGATGAGAATTCGAAGGACTTATTTGCTGGCTATGCAGTGGCGGCGAAGCGTTTAAAAGCACAGTTTGAAAAGACGAATATTACTGTGGATGAAGCCCATCCATTGTTCGTTTATTTGCCGTGTGGTGTAGGTGGTGGACCAGGCGGTGTTGCGTACGGCATTCGTGAAATTTTTGGAGAACATGCTCATATTTTCTTCGCTGAGCCTGTAGCCTCCCCTTGTATGACAATTGGCTTAATGACAGGTTTACATGACGCCATCAGTGTAGAAGATATTGGTCTTGATAATAAAACAGAAGCAGATGGTCTTGCTGTTGGTCGTGCTTCTAAATTCGTTGGGAACGTAATGGAAACTTATATTAGTGGCTGTTATACAGTGAAAGATGAAGAATTATTTATTTCGCTCGGTTTAGCGATGGATTCGGAAGGTCTATTTTTAGAGCCATCTGCGCATGCAGGGATGTTCGGACCGATTCAGTTAATGAAAAATGGACAAAGTTATTTAGAAGAGCATGATTTAATTGATAAGATGGAGCAAGCTACCCATCTTGTATGGGCAACAGGTGGAAGTATGGTGCCGGTGGAAATGCGTGAGGAATATATGGCAAAGGTAGTGCAAGTAGCAAGGATTGATGATTAAGGTATTTAATAAGAAAACGCAAGAATGCTATCGGAATTAACATTCTTGCGTTTATTACTTTTACAAAATTGATTTGAAATCATTGAAAGTGTATTTGCTCATTGAGAGTTATTTATATAAATAGTCCAGTGGGAGTATGCCTGACTTAATTCTGGCAAAACTCGGTTATTGATCGTCATATAAATTCTTCCTGTTAAATTATGATATCTTAAAAAAATGGATGTCCTTCTAGTGCCATTTTCGCCTCCCATTTGGCAACTTCCTCACGTACACGAGGAGCAACTTTTGTTCCGAGCAATTCTATAGCTTGCATAACTTGATCATGTGGCATCGTACTTAATGGTACGTACAGCATAAAACGTGTAATCCCTACGACTTTACGAAGATGGATGATTTTTTCAGCAACTGTATCTGGATCACCTACATATAACGCCCCTTCGAAACTTCGGGCAGCATCATAGCTTGAGCGATCGTAATATCGCCATCCCCGTTCTTTGCCCAATTTATTCATGCCCGCCTTTGTTGATGGGAAAAACGTATCTGCTGCCCATTCGGTATTCGGGCCAACAAAACCTATTGAATGCGATCCCACCTGAAGTTTTGATAGATCATGCCCTGCTTGAGCAGCTGCCTTTTTATAGAGCTGTACGATAGGTGCAAACTGCATTGGACTGCCACCGATGATTGCTAGCATAAGTGGTAATCCTAAAAGTCCAGCACGGATGGCAGATTGTTGATTTCCTCCACTACCAACCCATATTGGTAAGGAGTTTTGAACAGGTTTTGGATATACACCTAAATTATTGATTGCTGGTCGATGTCTACCTTCCCATACTACTTTTTCTGACTCGCGAATTTTGAGGAGTAAGTCCAAATGTTCCTCAAATAGTTCATCATAATCATTTAAATTGTAGCCAAACAAGGGGAAGGATTCGATAAAGGAACCCCGACCTGCCATAATCTCAGCACGTCCGTTTGATAGTCCATCTAATGTGGAAAAATCCTGAAAGACACGTACAGGATCAGCTGAAGATAGAACTGTTACTGCACTTGTAAGCCGAATCTTTTTTGTTTGTGGAGCTGCAGCAGACAGCACCATTGCTGGAGAGGATCCAGCATAATCTTCTCGATGGTGTTCACCAACACCAAACACATCTAGCCCCACTTGATCTGCAAGAATGATTTCTTCAACCACTTCACGCAAACGTTGTGCATGACTAATCACTTCACCACTATGAACATCTGGTTTTGTTTCTACAAAAGAGGTAATTCCTATTTCCATTTGTTATCTCTCCTAATCAAATCTAATATTTTGTAAACAGTTTAGTCGTAACCCAAAAAATAAGAGCAATTGCACTGATTAAAGCTCCGAGGAAACAAACCCCTTCCCAACCAAAGTGTGCATACATCTGTGTAGAAGCGATTGAGCCGCCAGCACTGCCGATGGAATAAAACATCATATATCCAGCAGTAAGTCGACTCCGTGCCTCTGTACGTAATGGAAGAATCATCGTCTGATTAGTGACATGTACTGCCTGTACGGCCAAATCAAGCAACACAATACCTACAATTAATGCCAATAACGACTGTTCTAAATAGTTGATAAACAACCATGAAATGAGTAATAGAACTAAAGCGATACCTGTCGTTCTTTGTCCGTAACCTCGATCGGCCAGTTTCCCGGCCTGTGTTGCAGCTAGTGCACCAGCCACTCCAACGAGACCGAATGCGCCAATTACACTATGTGAAAGAGCTAATGGTGGCGCACTAAGTGGCAGAACAAGTGAAGTCCACAAAATACTGAAATCAGCAAAAATTAGCATGGCTAGAACTGAGCGGATGCGTAATGTTCTTTCTTGCATAAACAGAGTGAACACGGACTTAATTAGCTGATGATAGGGGAGTGATTTTACTTCGCGCTCCACCTTTGGTAACACCTTCAGAAACATACAAACCATTACAAGCATGAGGGCGGCAGAGACTAGATAGACGGAACGCCATCCTGTAAGGTCTGTTAATAGACCAGCAAAGGTTCGAGCGAGAAGAATGCCAATGACGATCCCGCTTGTAACAATACCAACAACACGTCCACGTTCTGTAGGGGAAGCCATAGTTGCTGCAAACGCCACAAGTGTCTGTGTCACAACTGCAAGTAGACCTACTAAGGCCATACCTGTAAAAAGTACTACACTAGAAGAAGCAGTACTAACTATAACCAAAGCCGTTGTGGATAATAGCATCTGTCCGATAATCAAGTGTCGTTGGTTTAGTAAATCTCCAAGAGGCACCAGAAGTAATAAGCCCAACCCATAAAAGATCTGCGTGATGGTAATTACAACACCTATTGTCGAGTGATCAATGTTAAATTCATTAGACAATTGATCAAGTAACGGCTGTGCGAAATAAATATTGGCGACAGACATTCCACAGGCTGTTGCGAATAATAAAGTTACAGTTCTAGACATAGAAGGTTGTAGATTCATCACAGAAGCATCCACTTCTGGCCTCAGATCATTGTCCACAACATATCCTCCGTTCAATATTAGATTTTAATTATAACATACCGTTCGGTACAATATAATTATTGGTAAATATATCTTAGTGTTGTTTATAATGTCAAGTGTTTATTTAAAATTACTTTACTCCGTATTTACCTAACACAATGAAAATTGACAATAAAAGCAGCTGATTATACAATATTTACATACTGTTTGGTATTTAAAAATTCATAGTGACAAACTCGCTAACTTTTAAACAATGGAGGTGGATTTTTTATGGCAAGAACCCGTGAATTTGATGAGGAAAAAGTTTTAGAGGCTGCCATGCAGTTATTTTGGGAGAAAGGCTATGAAGCTACTTCTTTAAGTGATCTCACTGCTAGAATGGGGATTCAACGTCCGAGTATATATTCAACCTTTGGTGATAAAAAAGAGCTATTCGAAGCAGCACTTCGTAGATACACGACATCTCGTGCAGCTGATATAAGAGCTAGACTTCAAGGTCATACCTCTGTAAAACAGGCATTTGCTATTTTTTTTGAAGAAGTGATTGCAGCTGAATATACGAAAAATCTTAGTAACGGCTGTTTTTGCATCAATACAATGGTTGAACTAGCCCCTCATGATGAGAGATTTGAAATCTTAACGAGAGAACATCAACTTTATCTAGCCGTCATTTTTCAGGAGACAATTGAACGAGGAATCCAATCGGGTGAATTAGAGGAAAGCACGGATGCAAAGTCTATAGCACAGGCTCTAATTGTAGCGTTAATTGGATTAACGGTCATGATGAAATCTCAACCACAAAAATCATTTATTGACAATGCAATCGCAACAACTCTCACATTACTTAAATAAATTTTGTAAACTATAAAACGAAAAAAATTAAATGGTACATGTAGAGGATGAGACAAAAAAATTTCTGAATTAGCCGTGAATATTCGAAAATATGAGACAAGTGGTAAAGCCTTGTCTGCATCTTTCAAAAATAATAAAAAAAGTGAAATCGACGACGTGATTTCACTTTTTTCACTCCTTCTCGAGACTAATTATGTCCCAACCTCAATATAAAAAGCCATAACGAAAAGTTTGTTTCGGACCCATTGAAACTAAAGGGATTAAATTTATGAAATTAACTCAATTAAGTAAATAAACCTCCAAATCCATATATGGATTTGGAGGTTTAAAGCTTTTATCCCACATTACAAGCAGTAAGAATGAAAACAACAAGCTAGATGGGAGATTAACTTCTCGTATAAGCCCAATTGGTGAAGACTAATCTCTGGGATGCAGAAGACCTCACTGATTAAAGTCTCACTTTTTCGTGGCATTGTTTTCGCTGAGCAGTTAAAAATACTTCCTGTGCTGCCCGTACACCTGCACCTTGCTCAAAGTCATATTCAAAGTCTTGAAGCGCGGCTTCCATTAAAGAAATAGCCTGTAAAATATCACTTGGGAAACAATAGCCCATATGACCGAATCTAAAAATTTTACCCTGCAAATGACCAAGTCCTCCAGCGAAATCTAAATGATATTGCTGCTTTAAATGTGACAAGAAGTCACCGAGTGCAATCCCTTTTGGTGCCATTATCGCTGTAATGGTCGGTGAAGCATGCTCATCAGTAGCGAGAAGTTCAATATTAAGGGCGTTCATGGCATGACGAACCATGTTTTTCATTAGTTCATGACGGGCAATTGTATGTGTAATGCCTCCTTCTTCCTCTATAAGCTTACATACTTCATGGAGTCCATATATTAATGTGACAGTAGGCGTATTTGGGGTCATTCCTTTTTCTGCCCAGCTACGATAGCTCAATAAGTTTAAATAATAGGATGGTGCTTTATTTTCTTCAATAACTTTCCAGGCTCTTTCGCTTACACTGACTAAAGATAGTCCAGGAGGTAGCATCATGGCTTTTTGAGAGCCTGTAACAAGGATATCGATTCCCCAAGTATCCATTTCAGCAGGAGCTCCTCCTATGCAACTTACACCATCGACAATACATAATGCATCCGTTTCCTCATGAACAACTTGTGCTAACTCAGCAATTGGGTTTAAAATCCCAGTCGAAGTTTCATTGTATGTGACAAAAACAGCTTTAATATCTTTTAACGGTTGCAAGAATTCTCGCAGTTCCATAGCTGTGCAAGCTTGTCCCCATTCTTTTTCAAGCTTATGTACATGAAAACCGTATTTCTCACAAATCGAAACGAAATAATCTCCGAATGCCCCAACAGTGATTACAACAACATTTTCACCAGCAGAAACAGTATTAACTGCTGCAGCTTCTAAAGCGGCCGTACCACCTGATGGAAGGAGTAAAATATCCTGTTTTGTCCCGAAGACAGGTTTTACTAATTCAATTGTTTCACGGTAAAGCTCCACAAACTCATTGCTTCGATGACTAATAATATCACGATTCATCGCAAGCTGAACCTTTTTTGGGATAGGCGTTGGTCCAGGATGTCTTAAAATATTTTCATACACTATCATCAAACCCCTTTGCATTAAAATTTATAGATTCTAAATATTCTAAATTATAGTATAGCATACTTTATGTTAACTAACTTCTTTTTCAAAAATACGGTGGTAATTGCTCAGGAAAATATCATAGTAGAATAGCGAGTATTTCGTTTAGGAGAAAATTCCAGTGAATAGTTCAAAATATCTTAATATAGTAATATTTATCAAAAAAGAGGGCTGAATGTGTTGCAATCGAAAGAAAACTATTCATTTATTTATTTTTTAATGGAGCAAAATAAATGAGCCACTTTAGTCTAAAATTACGTGAATAAGTAAGAAAACCTCTTTACCCTTTAAAAGGTGTAAAGAGGTTTTCTATTTTGCATATGTAATTATGCAACGAAAGGTTTATTCATCTTCATTAAGCCGTAGATAAAATAGAAAAGTCCGAATGTAATGAACGATAAAATAATATAAAGTACTGCTCTCCCCGGCTCACCTGACCAACGATAAAAGAGGCGATATGTGAAATACAAAACATAAATACAAACACCTAATGAAGCAAGTAAACCGATAAATGGAATGAATGAAACAAGTAAAAATCCAGCATATATTAGAACATTCTTTTTCGCTTCGGCACGAACTGTTACGTCATCATCACCCTTTGCAGTTAATAGGAAAAGGCTATAAACGTTTATAACAGGAATCCAAGCAACATAGGCAAGATCTTCAAAGCCATTTGCTTTAGATGCCTGATAATAAATAAGTGAACTAATAATATAGCCTATAATACCCATCACGAGAAAAATTAACATAATGATGAGAAAAAAACCGGCGAAAAATGCATCAGTATCATTATAATAATAAGAATCGTACATTGGAAAACCTCCTTTCAAAAAAAATACTTCCTAATAATAACAGTACTAAAGTGTTAAATCTATGGTGGAAAATATTAGGGAATAGGTGATAATCATACATATATACTATTTTAGGGTAAGGAATATCTTGTTGCCGTGATGAATTTTTGATAAAAGATTGATTGAATTGTAAAAATGAATTTGGAATTATTAGAAGTCTAGTGGTGAAGAACCATTTTATACATATTTTTAAATCCGTCGAAGAAAAAGAAAAATGGAAAGTCGCTACTAATAAAATAGTAAGAGGTTGATTATTAAATTCTGAACTTCGGTAAGGATCAGCATAAATGTGTTTATCTATGAAGGTGAAAAAGTGAGATTAATCTTTTTTAAATAGGATTTTTATAGTTACTAAATAATAATCCTTTTAACCTTTTGTCTAAAAAAAAGTAAAATTACTTACCTTTTGTAAAAATATAAGACAATCTATTTTTAGTAAAATAAATGAATAGACTTACACGGTCTCTTTTTTTCCGATTATTCAAAATATGCAGCAGGAGGGATTTAGATGCAAGCGAACATTGTTTTTTTAAATGGTGAAGTAATTACTGTAGATGGACAAGATTCTATCCGAGAGGCTCTAGCGATTTCTGATAATAAAATAGTAGCAGTCGGTTCGAATGAGGAGATAAAAGGTTTAATTGGTGATTCTACACAAGTAATTGACTTGGAAGGAAAGTCAATTCTACCAGGAATTATTGATGCCCACTTACATCTGGTCATGTATGGTACTTCTCAACTCAGTATTAGCTGTAAAGAGCCAGGGATGGACTCCATAGATGCAATTTTGGCTGCTCTAAAAGACCAAGCTGCTACTACACCAAAGGGTCAGTGGATTCGCGCTTGGGGTTTCAATGAACAAACAGTAAAGGAAAAACGATATCCTACTCTTGAAGAATTGGACAACATTACGATAGACCACCCGATTGCCATTACCCGTACTTGCGGTCACATCGGAATTGTAAATTCAGTTGCTTTACGTCTATCAGAAATTGACGAAACAACACCTGATCCCCAAGGAGGCTTAATTGAAAGAGATGCAAAAGGTCAACTAACTGGACGATTGATTGAAAATGCTTATATGCAGTTTAGTAGGTTTGCAACTTTTTCAAATGAAGAAGTTTCTCAAGCTATTCAAATCGCGCAGCAACATTTCTTAAAAGTTGGTATTACAAGCGTTCATGAAGCTGGAACGTTTTCAAAAGAAAATTACCGAATGTTACAATTAGCCTCCCAAAAAGGAGACTTGAAAATTCGTGTCTATGCGATGATTGGTAGTTTAAATGACTGTAAACAGTTCACGTTAAATATGATGGAATCTGGGGTGATAACTGGAACTGGAAATGAATTCTTTAAAGTGGGTCCTGCTAAATTGTTTACAGATGGTAGTAGTACTGGTCCGACTATTGCTACCCGTGAAGGTTATACAAGCAATCCAGACGATCATGGAATCTTATATTACACCGAGGATGAAATTTATGAAGTACTTGGTAAAGCACATGAATTAGGCTATCAAATTACTGTACATGCACAAGGTGATCAAGCAATTGAAATGTATTTGAATGTTGTAGAACGCGCTTTAAAAGAAAATCCTCGTGAAAATCATCGACATCGCATTGAACACGCTGGGATTTCAAGCCCCGATTTACAGCAACGAATGAAAGAGTTAAAGATGATTCCAATACCTAATCCACCATTTCCGTATGAATTTGGTGAAAGTTATTTAACGAACTACGGTGAACGTACAAACTTTATGTATCCTGCACGAGACTTTATTGATCAAGGAATTATTGCTGCTGCTGGGTCAGACTCACCAGTTACAACCTACAATCCGTTTATTGGAATTCACGAAGCGGTCAATCGACTCACTGCCGAAGGAACTTCATTTGGTGAAAAACAAAGAATAGATGTTCTTGAAGCTATTCGTCTATATACCTATAACGGTGCATATGCAAGTTTTGACGAGGATATAAAGGGTAGTTTGGAACCCGGTAAATTAGCGGATTTGATTGTACTTGATCGAAGTGTTTTGAAAACCCTTCCACACGAATTGAAAGATATTCAAGTTGAATTAACAATACTAGATGGCGATATTCTTTTCGATCGCTCTAAAACGAAAATATAGTGATGAAGCAGGAGGATTCTTAAATTTCAAGCTGTCCATTTGAATAATTTCCCTACCTCTAAAGACTTAATTTTACGTGCATTCTATGATGTGCAACTTACAAGTGATTATGTACTCCACCATAGTTATTTGCAATGTCTTTGAAAAAGGTATCCTTGTTTTGAACTCTAAATTTTCAGGCTTATTCACGTTCTCGTTAATCCCAAGGTTAAACTTTTTTTGTACGATAAAAAGGAAATTCAAAGGAGGCTTTTATGAAAAACATTAAACTGTTATTGTTGATACCGTTTATTGGAATGTGCTTATGTTTGCCCTTTGCAAATAAAATAGAGCCTTATATTCTTGGTTTACCATTTCTCCTGTTCTGGATTATTTTCTGGATGATTTTATCGTCATTAATATTAGCAATTGTGTATAAATTGGATCCTGAAAACCAAGGAGGCGACGAATAATGAATATAGCTTTACTGATTATTTTTGTATTTGCATTGATTGCTCTTTTCCTTGGTATCCTAGCAACACATGGGAAAAAAATGAATGTCGATGAATTTGCTGTTGGTAATAAAGGTTTTGGTACATTATTCGTGTTCCTACTCATTGCTGGAGAAGTTTATACTACTTTTACATTCCTTGGTGGAAGTGGTTGGGCTTATTCGAATGGGGCCGCGGCTTTTTATGTACCTGCATATATTTGTTTAGCCTATGTTTTATCTTATTGGATTGCACCTAAGATTTGGAACTATTCTAAAGATCACCATATTATTTCTCAACCAGAATATTTTGCTTCCCGCTATAAAAGTCCGATATTAGGATTAGTTGTATCGTTTTTGGGTGCTATCGCATTGATTCCATATATTGTTATACAATTAAAAGGGTTAGGTATTATTGTTTCGGAGGCTTCCTATGGAGGAATTAGCCCAATTATAGCTAGTACTATTGGTGCCGTAATTATTACAATTTATGTTACCGTTTCAGGTATCCATGGCTCTGCTTGGACAGCTGTATTAAAGGATATCATGATATTAGGAGTCATTGTATTTTTAGGAATTTATATTCCATACCATTATTTTGGAGGCGTACAACCTTTATTTGAAGCTGTAGAAAAAATAAAACCAGAAAGCTTAACTCTCGCTAGTTCTGGATTAAGTATTTCTTGGTTTGTCTCTACTATCATATTAAATGCGTTCGGTTTTTATTTATTACCAAACTCCTTTTCCGTATTGTTATCATCTAAGAGTGCAAAAGCATTGAAGAAAAATGCCATTACCTTACCTTTATATACGCTATTACTCTTATTCGCATTTTTCATTGGTTTTGCAGCCATTATAGAGATTCCAGGATTACAAGGGGCTGAAGGAGATTTATCATTACTCCGCTTAACGATTCAAACATTTGATCCTTGGATAGTAGGTGTTGTCGGTGCTGCTGGGTTATTAACTGCTTTAGTACCCGCATCTGTTATGTTAATGTCTGCTTCAATTGGATTAATGACTGGATTTTACAAGCTTGTGAAACCAAAGGCAACAGATCGCCAACAGTTATTTGCTTCAAAAATGTTTGTATTTGCTATAATATTGGTTGCTTTCATCTTCACGATTACTGGAGGGGATGCACTAGCAATCTTAAACATTATGTCATACAGCTTAATAACACAACTTGTTCCAGCACTCCTGTTTAGTTTCTATAAAAATCGCATTCTTAATAAAATCGGTACAATGGCAGGAATATTAATTGGTGTAGGAATCGTATTTTATGGTGCCATAACATCACATAAACTAATTGACTTTTTCCCGAACATCCCACACGTAATTAATGACATCAGCACAGGAATGATTGCTGTTATTATTAACTGTGCAGTAGCTATTGTAGTAAGCCTTGCAACCAATCATTTAGTTGCGGAAAAGAAGGACGATAATACTACACTTTTAGTATAAAAATGACTGATCATTTAACTTACTTATATAAAAAAAGACGTTTATTCTAATTTGAATAAACGTCTTTTTTTCTAATAGAATATATTATTTTTTCTAAATCAGATTTTCTGATTGTGGAGCATAAAATTTTTGTCTAATTCGTATTTAATTAGCTTTCCATATAAAGTTGGTAAAATAATGTTGGGAAGCGATACTTCCAATAAGCTTGTTCCTCATATGTAAGTATTCAATGAAGTAAAAAACAACATATTCAAACAATTAAGCATGAATGTGGAAAATAATACTATGTTAAAAGGAGACAGTGAACATGCCGGTATACAATAAATTAGTACGTGATTTAATTCCACAAGTAATTGAGGCAGGAGGTAAAACCTGTAACGTGAGAATATTAGAACAAAGAGAACATTTAGAAGAAATAAAAGCGAAAATGCAAGAAGAAGCATTAGAATTTCTAGAGGCAGCATCTCCAAAAGAGGCTATTGAGGAACTTGCGGATATTTTAGAACTAGTACATACAGCTATACAAATGTACGATGTATCCTACAAACAATTAGAACAAATACGTAAACAGAAGAAGAGGCAACGCGGAGGCTTTTCGAAAGGTATATATTTAATTGAAGTACAGGGGGAAGAGGGAAGTTGAGCTTTTTTGAATATGCGAAGATCCTGGAAGTCTTAAACCTTTTACATTTATAGATATTAAATGTTCTTGTTAGCTAACTTCTTTTTTAATGGTGATAGTGAATTTGATTTTAGTAGTGTATGAAAATAGTAGTGATACGGTAGTATGAGCGCGGAGTTTAAAGTAAGGTCTTTCCTAAAGGTTAGGAAATTCTAAAGTATAAATAAGTTCAAAACCTCTTTACCCTTTGAAAGGTGTAAAGAGGTTTTTGTACTTGCATATGATTTATGCAACGAAAGGTTTATTCATTTTCATTAAGCCGTAGATATAATAGAATAGTCCGAATGTAATGAACGATAAAATGATATAAAGTACAGCTTTCCCAGTTTCACCAGTCCAACGATAGAACAGGCGATAAGTGAAATACAAAGTAAAGCCTAAAAGACCTAATGAAGCGATAATACCTAGAAACGGAATAAATGAGACAAGTATTAATCCAACGTAAATAAGAGCATTCTTTTTCGCTGCGCCACGAACAGTTGCGTTATCTTCACCCTTTGCCGTTAATAAGAAAAGGCTATAAACGTTAATAATTGGTATCCATGCAATATAAGCTAGATCGCCAAAACCATTTATTTTTGATGCTTTATAATAAATGAGTGAACTAATAACATAGCTTACAATACTCAATACAAGGCCAACTAACATAATAACGAGAAATAAACCACTAAGAGCCATATCGATATCATCGTAATTATAAGAATCGTACACAAGAAAACCTCCTTTCTAAAAAATTACTTTATTATCATAACAATACCAAAGTCACAAATCTACAGTTAAGAATATCCTGAATTTAATGTGAATCATATATTTGTATTATTTTTTAAGAGACGTATTTGATTATAATAATATATTCTTGGTGTTCTGTTCGATTATAAGACAACCCCGAAATTAGTGATTGAACCAAAAAGGCAGTAATGACAAGAGATGGCTTAACCTTGTCGTTACTACCTAGTTCGGTTGTAATGTTGCTGCCGCTACGTTAGCACTTCGCTTTCGCACAAAAAACATTTGTTGCTGCCGCTACGTTAGCGCTCCGACTTTTATAATTCCTGTATTTTCCAAAAGCGCTAATAGCATCGCTAAAAATTACAATGGGGGAAAAAACAAAATTGGCAATAAGGTTGCCATGAGTACTTGAAGTATAGAAACTAAAAAAAGTACACAAGTTAAAGTAATTATTTGATTTCATTAAGGAAGAACATAGAAAAGCTCTACCTAAAGACTAAGTGTCCAGATTTCGCGCTCTTATTGCTATACAATTCTTTGTACGAGTAATTATATACACGTTGTCACGTTTGATAATCCTATTATTTCAGGATATAGTTCTTATTACAGTTACATTAAGGAGGAATACATATGGCAGAAATTAAATACGAAATTATTGAAACGATTGCGGTATTATCGGAGGGCAATAAAGGGTGGAAAAAAGAATTGAATTTAATTAGTTGGAATGATCGTGAACCGAAATACGATATTAGAGATTGGTCGGAGGATCATACAAAGATGGGGAAGGGTGTTACGTTATCAATTCCTGAGCTGCAGCTTTTGAAAGAGTCTTTAGCTAAATTGTCAGAATAATAAAGGTATTCTTTAGTGTTGTTTTTTTAGGTAATAACGTAACTCGGGATTCATGATTATGAAGCGGCAAATAGAGTATAGTCTTTCACCTGACTAACGAAATAGGTGGAAAAACAAAACATAAATCTTCTGAGGATTTTCCGTAGAATATATCATAAAATTGGTAGACTAGCAGTAGCAACAATTCATAAAGCAGGTGCGGCTGAACTCCCTTTTGAAGGGGGAAGGTGGATGTTATCTTAAGTGAAAAGTGTTTAACACGTATGAGGATCATAGAGACATAATCTAGTAGTAAGAAAATGGTGAATGAGAGTAGGATTTATATCTACCTTTCACCATTTTTATTTTGAAAAAATTTGAGATTTTTCAGAGATACACAATGTTCTTTAAACCATTTAACAATTCCCTCTCGTTTCATATCTGTTCGACCAAAACACAAAGCCGATTCCCGACGCAATTATGCCGAGGCATCATTGATTGTACAGTGTAGTCTTTTACTAATTGCAGTACTTACACTGAGGCTAAGCATTATTGTCTCTCAAAATAAAAAGAAATAGCCACCCTGCCTGCTAAGTAGGGTGGCTAATTCTATAAACTTTAACTTGGTCAGCCGCTATGTTTGCGGCATGATTGTTGCTTCTGGCTGGATGTTAACGCATCCAGTCTTTTTTATTCTATAGTCAGTGTATCATATTTATTCTAAAAAACATTTTGTATAGTCTTAAATGAATGTTGCAAT
This sequence comes from Lysinibacillus sp. NPDC097214, assembly GCF_050277945.1. Classification (NCBI taxonomy): domain Bacteria; kingdom Bacillati; phylum Bacillota; class Bacilli; order Caryophanales; family Bacillaceae; genus Lysinibacillus; species Lysinibacillus sp. NPDC097214. The sequence continues at coordinate 375,442 of NZ_JBNNSS010000002.1, read as the reverse complement.
GTCATTTAGCGCTAAACGAGAAGATCCGTGAGCCGGTGTTGCTGCTTTTCCGATGGCGATTAAGACAATTGGCACTAGATTGTCTGATAATTCAAAGCGTTTCGCAAAAGCCTCCTTATTGAAGCCACCCATTGTAACCGTATCATAGCCCATATCTTTTGCTAAAAGCATGATTTGCATAGAAATTAAGCCCGTATCAAAGGTAGCTATATTTTTTAGAACTTCTTTAGGAAGGTTTGAATAAAGCTTTAATGAATTTTCAATCATCATATTTTTCGTTGCTTCATCCATGTAGCCAAGCTCGAAGTTTTTTGTATAGACTTCCTCTACGTTATTGTACATTTCAGTATCGCTTAATACCGCAATGATGGCAGAAGCAGTTTCTACTTGTTCCTGGTTATTAGCAATCATACGTAGTTCTTTTTTTACTGCTTCATCTTGGATTACTAAAAAGCGCCAAGGTTGTAAATTGCTTGATGATGGAGCGGTTGTTGCCTCAACAAGTAATTCCTCTAATTCAGATTGTGGAATTTTAAAATTTGTCTCATATTTACGAACAGATTTACGATCGTGCATTACTTTATTTAAATAACTTTTAGTTGTAGTCATGTTAAAAAATCTCCTTTAATTTTGGTGAGATTTTTACTATACGATATCTTTTTCGAAATTCCAAGTAAATTGCTCGAATTAGAGAGTTTTGACTTCTTTCAGCGGGTATCCAGAACACCCGCTGAAAGAAGTCAAGCCTCCGGCGGATGTCACGGAATCGGAAAGGAGTTCTTAGGGGATGTTAGCCTAAAACCATCGCATCCATGCGATAACGGCTAACTGACCTGCATCGTGCAGGCCTAAGCACAAAGCCGATTCCAGACACAATTATGCCGAGGCATAATTGATTAATTACTTAAATTTAAATGCTTCGTAGTGAATGCTTAGATCTTTATTGCAGGTTTTCAATTGCTTGGCAAAATGTTTAAGCATTTTTTGGGGGCCACACATAAAAATACTCGTATGCGCTGGCACTGAAAAATGTTCAAATGAAAGCCTGTCCATATGGGCTGTATCAATAAAGTTCACGCTAAATTGTTGATTAGTTTGTGCATACCCCTGTAAAAAATCTTTATAAATAGCATTGTCTTCACCATGATAAGTGTAAAATAACTCGATATTACGATCGACGGTCTGTGATTGCAAATAAGATAAAAATGGAGTAATGCCTATGCCACCAGCTATCCAAACTTGTTGTTGAGACTCATTTTCAAAATTAAAATGACCATAAGGACCATCAAGTGTGACTGGTGTATTCAGTTGAACGGTATCATATACTTTTTTTGTGAAATCACCAAGTACCTTCATAGAGATATATACTTTTTTTCCATCGCCACCTGAAATAGAAAATGGATGAGGTGCCTTTTCAATGCCATCTTGTAAAATCTTGATAAAAATAAATTGTCCATGTCGATACGGTATTGTTTTATCAAGTGTTAGCTCCAGTTCAATAACATTGGGCCCTAATTTTTTGATCCCCGTAATGTTGCCATTATATTTAAAAAACATATCCTGATACATTGTCAACATATATAATGCTGACATAAATCCGATAGTCGCCGTTATTGCGGTAAAAATTCCTAAAGCTGTAGGCTGTAATAAATCGTATCTGCTTGAAAAATAGACATGATAAATTCCGAATGTATAAGGGATAAGCAATAACCGATGAAAGATCCGCCAATGCTCATATTTTAGAAATTTAGCCAAAAGCGCAATTAAAATAAGCGCAATGAAACCATATTGACCAAGTGACCCTAGTTCTTTCGCAAATTCGCTGAATGAAGTTCTTTCCACTCTATCCAAGCGGGGGACTAGACCTTGTAATTGCCCATGGATAATCACCAATACTAGTGAAAGTATTGCTATATATTTATGATAAAAATAAACATTCTCTAGTCCATGGAACCAACGCTCAAAAGTTTTCATTCTTGTTGCTAACAAAAAGACAAGAAAGAAGCCCGTAATGGCCATGCCTCCAATGATGTGACTAAGCCTGTTAACAGCATGGATAGGCTCTATAGGTGTAGCGAAATACCACAGGTAAGCACTACTAGTCATTATTAGTATAATAAACAAAATTCCTTTGATAGATTTCATAAATAACCTCCAATACTCATTTTTATCTCTAATCATCCTATATATACAATAAGAACCTGAAATGTTTCTGATTTTTATGAGAGTTTTTCTCGAGTGGTCATAAAAAAGGGGATTATTTGTTCGGAATATATGTTCCCTTTCGGGGTAGAGTGTGATAAATTAAGAAAGGTAAAAATATAGAGACATAAGGAGTGGAAGTAAATATGCAAGGGAATACACATATTATCGGAGGCATCACGGCAAGCCTTGCTTTTGCACAAATTTCTAATGATAATCCGCTTGTTTTAGTAGGAGCAGGCGTTATCGGTGCATTACTTCCAGATATTTGCCATGGCGGCAGTAAAATTGGGAGGAAGCTTCCCATCATTTCAAAGATGGTTAATACGCTGTTTGGACATCGTTCCTTTACACATAGTTTGCTTTTTTTATTTCTGGTTTGGATGCTTCTACATACGTTTATACCTTACGAAACCATTTCACTAGGTATTTTATTAGGGATGGCAAGTCATGTTTTCCTTGATATGTGTACGAAGAAGGGTGTAAAACTGTTTTTCCCAGTATCCATTTCAGTACGTATGCCAATTACTACAAAAACGGGTAGTAAAGCTGAAAAGGTAGTGTATATGATGTTAACGGTGCTTTCAGTCTTTTTTAGCTATGAAATTATTATTAAGCTTATTGATATCGTATAAGCAAAGAAACCCAATACTAGAGTGAGATACTCCAACTTAGGTAGACAGATAAATAAATCTGTTTATTTAAGGGGAGTATTTTTTCATTCATCTATCTTACATTCTTCTGAAGATTCGGATTTCTATTGATATTGACTATAAAGGTTTGTGTTACACAAAGGTCAACAACAAGATTAATATTTTCGGTCACGAGAAAACTCTCCATGAAAATACACAAAAATACGCAGTGGTTAAGGACTCTAGCGAAGTAAAGCTACATTTCGACGAAGCTTTTTTATGAGCAATACTATCAATTTTAAAACTTCTCATAATCATCAGATCACAGGTGATGCATGACAAATTTGTGAAAAATAATAATATTGTTTAATTTATCTATATAAATAAACATTGGATTTGCAATAACGAATGAACTAAAAAACGAGTAGACGGCTTAAGCCTATTTAAATATAGGCTCAAGCCGTCTAACTATTTTATATTGTCAATGTCTACTGGTTCATTTAAGTTAAGGCAACGGTTTTAGTCAGCCTGAACCTCTTCAACCGTTTGTTCTACTTCTGCTCGTGTTATTTTTTCACGACCATCTTGCATCGCCTTCAATGTTTTATGGGCTAAGGCAAGCGGTAATCGACAGAATAATAATACCGTTCTTTTATTAATATCTTTCATATAAAGATCCGCTTTTGCAAGATTTTCCTCCGCGTATGCAAATAAATCATCGCGTGTCCAGCCATCTGGAACGAAACTTACGCCACGTTCATCCAGATCCTCATGCTGATTACGTAAAATATTGACTGCTTGTAGACCTCGACCATAGCCAATTGCTAAATCGCGATCTGTTTGAATGTCAGCACCCCACGCCCAAAGCTCAGACAGCATTGTCCCAACAAGCCCTGCAACGTAGTATGTATAATCATCTAAATCCTCTCGCGTATGCACCTGCCAGTTTGCCTTTGCCCATTTTGCCATCCCGAATGCCATTTCACTCGTTGAAGCTTGGACAATTTTACGTGAGCCTTCAGGACAAAACGTTAGCCAATCTGCTAATCGAAGAGATACTTCAGGTAGCTGATTTGTATATGGCGCTAATAATGCTTCATAAGCTTCGGCATTAAATGTATCCTTTAATAATTCACTTGTTGCAGTTAGTAAATCAAATTTCACATCATTTGAAAGCTCTTCATGGTCCTCAATTTCATCTATAGCGCGCATTGCTAAATATGCGGCAGCCACTGACAATTTTAAATCATTTTTTAAAAAAGTAATCGGTATATAAAAAGTGCGACTAGTGTCCTTTAAAACTTGCATCGCTTCTTTATAAAGTTTCTTTTGTTCTTTCACTTGTATTCCTCCGTTCAAATGGTAACACATCTATAGTATATCGTATCGTAAAAGTGAAGAAAGATAAAACAGATTGTTCAATTTATAATCAACTATTTTCAAAGGGGATAGATGAAAGGTAGATAACAAAGTTGCGATGTACAGGTTGTACCGTCAGGGGTGGCGCAAAATGGCAAAATCGATTGAGACAGAAATTAACTTGTGATTGATGGAGGTATATTTCAGCTCGTTAATTGCTAGAATTGCTATAGAAATAAAAATATATTAGGGTGTTTTCACTTCTTTTGTTTTTTTAGTAGAATAATGTTAAAGTTATAAAAATGAGACGAAAATCGCGTGAATAATAGAAGAAATTTGATATTTTTCGTGTTTTTTTTATGAAAGTTTGCTAAGTTATTGCACAATTATTTCAACAGCGTTAAAGTTTAGGAAGGACAAATATGCAACTTCACTTTTCAAGTAATTGTTGCTGCCGCTTCGCTTTCGCACAGAAAACAATTGCTGCTGACGCTTCGCTTTCGCGCAGAAAACATTTGTAGCTGTTGTTTGCTTTCGGTACTGAAATACAATACATCGGATTTTGGCACAATAACTCCTTGCAAAATCCGTGACATTTGTGGAGACATGAACGTTATTCAACTGGCTTCTAAACGCCTCTTGAATAAAAGCAAAATCTAGTATATATCTCACCATCTGAAATAGAGATTGTACGTAAAGTCAAAGGAGAATGGTATGCCAAAGGCTATAGGTATTGATGCAGGGGGAACATTGACAAAAGTTGCTTATTTAGATGAGCATAACGAGCTTGTTTTAACAACTTTCCCGTCAAATGATTTGCTCGCTGTGAAGAATTGGATAATTAACCATCCAGATATTGAGGATATTGGTGTTACGGGAGGGCGTACAGAACAATTACTTGATGTCATTAAAAAAATGAAATCGATTCATTATATAGTAGAGTTTGAAGCCACATTGAAGGGCGTTCGATTTTTGTTGCAAAAAGAGGGCTACTTCTTTGAGCGAAGCATGATTACAAATATTGGTACGGGTACTTCGATTCATTATATGGAAGATAATACGCATATTCGTGTTGGTGGGACAGGCGTTGGCGGAGGAACATTGATTGGATTGTCAGCGCTTACAACTGGCATCACGGATTATAATGAAATAAGAGAATTGGCCTCTAAAGGTAATCGAGAAGAAATTGATTTACTTGTAAAGGATATTTACCAAGGGATGGACACACCTATTGATGGGCATTTGACAGCTAGTAATTTTGGGAAAGTTGGTATTACAGAGTCAGTCAAACATCCAACAGAAGATATTATCGCAACTGTACAAGGGCTTGTTGGTGAGGTTATTACGACACTTAGTATTCAATATGCTGAAGAGAAAAATGCTCAGCACATCGTTTATATCGGTTCAACTTTAAGTAATAACGATCATCTTGCACGTGTTATTGCCAATTACACACGTACGAAAAAACATACACCAATCTTTATAAATGACCACGGTTTTTCAGGTGCAGTCGGTGCATTATTAAATATAACTGAATATACGATTGTCTAAATACAATGTACATTACTAATTAATTTTGGTGATGTACATTTTTATTTTGGTAATGTCTGCCGTAATCCCCAAAGCATAAATCCTTCTATCCTGAGCACATTACAAGTAGGAGGTGAATATCTGTGGGCAATAGAAACACCAATAAAAACAACAAAAATAACAATAAAACAATGAATGTTAGAACGCATAATCCTTTTGATACCTACAAAAAAATAGACCTCGATCAATCAAATAGTAATAACAATAACCCGAATGACAATCTAAATGAAGAATTCGGTGCAGAATTTGATGCGAAAGCCAAAAATAAAGATAATAAAACGAACCATAAGAAACATCAACAGTCCAACAAAAACAAATAACTAAAATAGTGGAGGCTTAAATAATGGCAAAGAAGGGTAAAACAAGCTTCAAAAAGAAAAAGAAAGAAGATACACATAAAAGAAATGATCATGAGGAATATTCAGCAGAATTTAATCAAGTAATTCATAACAATCCTCAACAACCAAAACAATCCAGCAAAAGATAACAAAAACTGCTCCTTAAGAAGAAATACTTAGGGAGCACTTATTTTATGCTGTTTTGGCGACTTTATGCCAAAAGAATATGAGAGGTTGATTCACTTGCGAAAATTTTATGTAATGCTAGGGTTTTTTCTTGTATTGTTTGCCGTATCGATACACATCCCAACAAGTGCCTATGCTCAGCAAGAAATACCAACCCGTGCTCAATGGGGAAAAGTAGCGATAAAAGAGACGCAGGCAAAATATCCTAAAGCTAAAATCCTCGATTATTTGTATGAGGGAAGCGAAGTGAATGAAGACACCACTATTGAGAAATTTAAGCTTTGGATAAAACTAAGCGACAAGGAATTCGGTGTACAAGTTCGAATCAAATATGTAACAAATACAAATAAATTGGTAAAGGTGGAATTCCAAGAAACCACTCCATAAAATAAGAGGATGCCTAATGTTAGGCATCCTCCTACTATTCATTTTCTAGCTTTTGAATAAATGTTCGCATTAATCCAGGTAAATCTGGCCATGCATGACCACTAATTAAATTGCCGTCTGTATGAAGATTAGCATTGATATATGTTCCTCCTGCTATTTGAACTTCGGGCTTACAGGCAATATAGGCTGTTAGCTCACGTCCTTTCAATACTTCTGGAATGGTCGCGAAAATTTGAGCAGCGTGACATACAGCAGCGATTGGTTTATTTGCTTCAAAGAAATGGCTCACTAGTTTTGGCACATGCTCATTTAAACGAATGTATTCCGGCGCTCGTCCACCAGGAATGATGAGTCCGTCAAATTGTGTTGGGTCTACTTCGGCAAAGGATGAATGTGCATCTAAGCCATATGCTGTACGCTCGATGTATGTATCGACCCCATCGACAAAATCGTGCAATACAGTCTGTAATTTTTTTACGGAAGGTGCTGCAATCGTTACATCATAGCCAGCCTCTAGACAACGATAATAAGGATAAAAAATTTCTAAAGCTTCAACTGCGTCTCCTGCAAGTATCAATACCTTTTTCCCCATGCTTCCATCTCCTTTTATTGTAATCTAGTAGCTTAATTCGACACTTTCAAAAAATTCCCTTCTGATAGTATAGAAAAGCTAGAAAAAGTAGTGAAATCGCTAATAATAGCGTGGAAATCCGCGGTAAGTGAAAAAATCGCTGTTACCCTCCACTCGATTCTGAATCATTGCCTCTAAATGCACTACATAAACAACTCGCTTTACAACAAAAAAAATGAAGCGTATAGTATTTATTTAGCTAGGTAAATAAATTTTGGAGGTCACTAACATGAATCCTTTATTTCATGCTTTATTCCAAAAAAGTCGTTATATAACGAATTGTTTAAATGAAGTACTGAAACAGCACAATTTGTATAGTTCACAATGGACTATTTTATATTGCTTACATAATCATGGACCTATGACGTTAACGCAAATATGGAAATATTTAAATGTTGAGGCACCGAGTATTACTAGAGCAATTACGCGACTTGAGACTTTAGGTTGGGTACTAAGAGTAGATGGTGAAGATAAACGGGAAAAAATCGTTACTTTATCACCGTATGCAGAGGAACAATTGCCTGTTATTACCGAAACCATTTTAGCATTTGAGGCAGAAATGGTGGGGGCATTGACGGTCGATGAGCAACAGCAATTTATGATTTTACTGGAAAAAATGAAAGGTTGATAGACATGCAGCAAGAGGGAAATACACAAATATGGACGAAGCGGTTTATTAGTCTCTTTTTAACAAATATGTCGGTGTTTTTTGTTTTCTATGGATTGGTAACGACTTTACCGCTTTATGCGATTGGTGAGCTTAACCAGACTGACAAGGAAGCAGGATTGTTACTGTCAGGATTTTTATTATCTGCCATTATTGTTCGTCCTTTCTCAGGTAAACTATTAGATGTTTTTGGGAAGAAAAAGCTTTTAGTTATTTCAATAATTGGATATTTTTTATGTACAGTTTTATATTTGTTCATCCATCCTTTTGGATTATTACTAGGATTACGTTTTATTCAAGGGATCTTCTTTAGTATTATTACAACGGCAGCAGGCTCATTAGCAGCGGATATTGTGCCAGCTAATCGGAAAGGTGCAGGTCTAGGTTATTTTGCAATGTCTGCTAATTTAGCGGTAGTTATTGGGCCATTTATCGGTTTACTGCTTATTCAATATAGTACCTTCAATGTTCTATTTATTGTTATGAGTATTTGTATATTAGCAGGGGGCATCCTAGCTGTAACGATGAATACAGATGATTTAGCCAAGCCTGAACAGCAAGGTAAATTGACATTTAAATTTGATGATTTATTTGAACGTCGTGCACTCCCGATAGCGGCTATTGCTAGTTTAGTAGCTTTTTCATATGCGAGTGTTTTATCGTTTTTATCAGTGTACGCACAGCAAAAAGATTTAATGGATGTAGCAAGTCTTTTTTATGCAGTTTTTGCAGCTGCAATGCTTATAACAAGACCGTATACAGGTAAGCTTTATGATACAAAAGGGCCGCAATTTGTTATTCTTCCGGGAATTATATCCTTTGCACTCGGCCTTGTTATGCTCGCATTTGTCTCAGGGCCGGCATTATTTTTATTTGCTGCCATCTTTATTGGTTTTGGCTACGGAGCAGTGAATACGAGCTTACAAACATTAGCAGTACAGTCTTCGTCACACACACGTAGTGGTTATGCAACCGCAACGTATTATACGATGTTTGACATTGGCGTTGCGCTTGGTTCGTATATTTTAGGAATGGTGGCCGTGCAAGCTGGCTATAATTCTGTTTATTTAATTGGAGCAGGTATACTGGTTGTTGTCTTTATTATTTATTTACTGCGTTTAGCAAAAATAAAATCGAAAAAAGTAGTACATGTTTAAGGGGAAAGAAAAAACAGTTGGGACATCCCAACTGTTTTAATTTTGCACTATAAACGACCATATCCAGCAAAATGTTTTTTCCAATAAGTGCTGTTGATGCTAGCGACAGAAACACCACCGTCACTTGCGCTAATCATTTGGTTATTTCCAATATAAATGCCTACATGTGAGATACCAGCTTTATACGTATTAGCGAAAAATACTAAATCGCCGACTTGCGGTGAACTTACTTTTTTAGCTGTACTGTAAAAACCTGCTGCTGACTTACGAGCAGTTGAAATACCAGCATTATTAAAAACGTAAGTTACGAAGCCTGAACAATCAAAGCCTGTACTCGGTTTACTTCCACCAAATGTGTATCTTACACCTAATTGTTTTTTAGCAATTTGTACTAGGCTAGCTGTTGGTTTAGGTGTAGTTATTGGTTTTGGTTTAACCGCTGATGTTGATGTAGTATTAAGGTTTAACTTTTGTCCAACACGAATGGTTGAAGAAGATAAGTTATTCCATTTCATTAAAGTTTGATAAGAAACACCGTACTGATTGGCAATCTTCGATAAAGAATCACCAGATTTTACTGTATAAGTTGCCGCCGATGCTGTGTCAATTGTTGAAAAAAGTACAGATGAACCTAAAACCAATGTAGCTAATTTCATTCCCCATCTATACTTTTTATTCTTTTTCATAATATGTATCCTCCTAAAAATCTAAAAACTTAATACATAAATGATATTAACATTGTAATATTACAATAGTATGTCAATAAAATAACATTAAGGATACAGATTTTACTAATAATAATTAGAAAATTACCCACTTTATGGCTCATTATCTAAAGTCAGGGATGATACAAGGTTAAATGTATGTCATATAATGGACATTTATAGGTACACAGTTCTATTGAAGCATGTATTTAGAAGATGAAGATGATAAAAATGAATTATTGGGAGATATTAAGTATCTAAATAAAGTGAAGGTAGATGAAGGAAGGAGACTGCTCTTGGTTTAAGACAAGGGACAGTCCCTAGAGTTTAATTTTTTTCTTTTTGAATTGCCTTGCGTGCAAGTGCATCTGCTGCTTTATTTTGCGTATCTGGAACCCACTTGATAAAAAATAAATCGAAGCTACTTACAAGTGTAAGTGCCTGCTCAAGATAAGGTTTAAATTCCTCATTCTTCACATATTCTTTTTCCATAGAGGCTACAACAATTTTTGAATCTGAGCGCACTGATACTAAGCTTGAACCAAGCTTGAGTGCTTCCTCAAGGCCACGTACTAAGGCAGTGAACTCGGCAATGTGGTTATTGGTCTGTCCTATATACTCACTTATTTGTATATGGTGGCCCTCTCCTTTAATAAATATTCCAATACCACTGGGGCCAGGATTTCCTGCACTAGCAGCATCAATGTAAACTTCTAACATAAAATCCCCACTTTTTGATTTAGATTTTACATTCATTGTACATCAATAGTGCTTTTTCACAATATCTTAGTTGATGATCAATTATGCCTCGGCATAATTGCGTCCGGAATCGGCTTTGTGCTTAGGCCTGCGTGATGCAGGTCAGTTAGCCGTTATCGCATGGATGCGATAACGGCTAACATCCTCTAAGAATTCCCTTCCGATTCCGTGACATCCGCCGGAGGCTTTGGGCCAACACGATGTTGGTCACTCAGTCGTCGCCACAGGACGTGGCGCTCTTAGACTGAGTTCCTCTATTTCAGCGGGTGTTTGGACACCCACTGAAAAATAGCTTAAATTCGCATTCATCTCACCACCTAGAGTGGTGGGATATTTCTGTACCTGTCGTTGCACTTTCGGTATATAAAATATTTGCTGAAAGATGTTAAATGTGGATAAACAAAATAGTTGCTTGTTTAAAATGTTCACTTCATAATAGTAAGAAGCGAAATTTGGACGTGAAAGGAGCGAGAGTTCAAATTGGATAAAGTGACGGTTATGAAAGATATTGATGAACTACATGATACGTATTGTGCTGATTGCTTAGTGATAAAGCAATTACGAAAAGAGCGTGGTAAACCTGGAGCTCATCGCTTCTGTATTGAAGCCTGCACAATAGGGGAGCGACTACAGTTTCTCGGAGAAGAGCTCTTGAAGGTATATAGTAAATAATGTTTTCACATATTTCAATAATGTCTTAGAAGGTATCATAGTACTAAACAAACTATGTTTAAATAAAGTAAAGCTTAATGATAAAAGTATCATTTTTACTCAATTTGATGCATAAACAATATGTTCGAAAAACCATACAATAAGCTACTTTGTTGTTGGCTCATTGCCGATAACAAATGTAGCTTTTTTCTAGCAAAATGCGCCACACACTCTAAAATCTGTTTAGAGCGTGTAGCGCAATATGATGTTAAGCATTATTTAGTTGCAACATAAGTACTTAAGTCTTGATAGTATTTTGTAAGTGAGGAAGCTGAAATGTCGAACGTCGCCGCAATTTCTTTTACTGTCATTGATAGCGGCTCGAACAGCTCTTTTTCTTGACCATATCGAATCGCACCAGCAGCAATCGCAGCCTCTTTACGCGCAGATGGTTGTCCTTCAATTAAATAGTCTTCTAAAAGCTCTAACATTGCAGCTGTTTCACGATCATTTTGCTCAAGGAAATCTTTCACTTGTGTGATTACATTGCTCTCAAAGTTCGTGAATTCCTCGCCTTTATATCCATTTGACACAAGTAACTCCCAGAAGGATAAATGCTCTTCTTTTAAGAATGCGCCAACCTTCTTCTCAGAAGCCTCGAAATTTTTCTTAAATTGCTCAAATACCTTCGCATGATCTTCAGGGAAGAAGATAAGCGTTGAAACAGCTAAATAATGCTCTGAATTTTTTGTACCATCCGGTAAGATGAATGCAAAGACATGCATACCTTCAGGGATTGGTTTGTCATTTTCACGACGAATATAAATTTCTTCATTTGATAACACATGTGTAGCTTTGAAATATTTTTCTTCTACAACTGACACAGAACCAATAAATAGATGAGGTTGTGACCAGCCTTCTAACACTTTTACAGTAGAAGGTCTTACCGTTTTTTTCTTTGTTTTCTTTAAGTAACCTTTCCAAATAGATGGTTCTTGATGGAAGAAGAAGTCGTCTAACGCGATCGCTTCAATTAGCTCTCTTTGTAGTACGCTTTCTAATTTAGGCTGCCATGTACCTACATGCTCGATATAAGCACGAACATCTTTGCGCTCTGGATATTCTAAGTAAAATGTTTGTAGTACACGCTCTAATTCTTCGATTGCTACAGTTTCTACTGTAACCTGCTGTTTACCTTCACAACATTTTTTGTATTTTTTGCCGCTACCGCAAGGGCATGGATCGTTACGTTTTACCATAATTAGAAACACTTCCTTTGAAAATTGTTAGTCGAATTTTGCTAAATAAATTGCATACATTTAATAATAACGGTACATTTGTATGAAGAAAAATGATTGTCTATTTAGAAATATCAAAAAATAGACGCCCTATTCTATTATATGAACATATTTTCCAACTTAGAACTAAAAAAAGAGAACTATCTATGCTTTAGAAATAGCATAGATAGTTCTCGCTTTGTTTAGCTTTTGATAGCTTCCATTTCTGTCGTTAATCGCTCAAGCTCATCAACGAGGTGACCAATGTAAGCAATCGTATCTCGAAGTGGCTGGTCTGTTGTAACATCGACACCCGCCATTTGAGCTAGCTCTACAGGTGATTTTGTACCTCCAGCTTGAAGGACCTCTAACCACTCATCTACAGCCGGCTTACCTTCTTTTAAGATACGCTTGGATACTTGTGTAGAAATTGTTAAGCCAGCACTGTATGTGTATGGATATAAGCCCATATAATAGTGTGGCTGACGCATCCATGTAAGTTCTGCACCTTCAGAAATGTCGACAGTATCGCCCCAGAAATCTTCAAGGACAGAACGTTTTAATTGATTTAAAATAGAAGCATTAACAGCTTCACCAGCGTCAATTAATTCATATACTTTTCGTTGATATGCTGCCTCTAGTAAGTGTGTGACGAAATTATGATAATATGTTTTGGACACAATGTTTGAAATAACCCAACGTTTGAAGCGAGGATCCTCGTTATGGGTTAATAAATAATTGGCTAGAAGCATTTCATTCATTGTTGATGGTGCCTCTATAAAGTATAACGAAGGACGACTATTAAAATAAGATTGATGGGCATGTGCATTCACAAAGTGACCTGCGTGTCCTAGCTCATGAATTAGCGTAAATACCTCATTCATACGTTCATTCCATGACATTAAAATATAAGGATGATTACCATATGGACTTGAACAGAATGCCCCAGTAGATTTTCCTTTGTTTGTTGCATAATCAATCCAGCGCTCGTTAAATGCCTTTTCAATCATGTTCTTGTAATCCTCGCCCATAACCGATAATGATTTTTCAACATATTCTTTTGCTTCCGACATTGTTAATTTTGGATCATACTCTGGATCTAGCGCTATTTTTAAGTCTGCAAAAGTCATATTCTCGATATCGTTTGCTTGTTGAATAAGCTTTGCGTAACGGCGCATATGAGGCGCAAGCTCTTTTGTAATAAGATCTATTTGACGATTATAAAGTGATCGATCAACATCCTGATCAAACAATAAATAATCAATGATAGAGTCAAAGCCGCGTAAATCCGCCATTGTTTTTTCCTGTTGAATATGTGTGTTATAAATTTTTGCAGTTGTGTGCTGATAATCTCGTAACTTATTAGAAAATGCTTCATATGCAGCACGACGTACGTTTGTATCAGCCTCAAACTCCCAATTGTTTTCGTATAATACAAAACTTAATGGATGCTTTTCACCATTTGCCTCAAACTGTCCAAAATGCATATCAACAAGCTTTGTCGTATTATATGTTTCATAAGGTGCATTAAAAGTTGAGCTAAATGCAGCTAATGCTTTTTCCACTTCAGGGTGCAGCTGATAAGGCTTTTGCTTTAATAATTCCTCTAAGTAAACTTTGTAAATAGGGCTCAACTCAGTGGCTTCTTGTAAAATTGCCTCGTCTAGCGCTAGTAATTCACTGCGTACGAAAGAAAATGCACTACCTATTTTACCTACCGCAGTACTGTATTTGGCAGAACGCATTTGCGCTACATTATCTGTAAGATCTGTTTGGATATTTAAATTTTCATAAGTGCCGATAGGAACAATGCTTTTTTGTAATGCTTCAAAAGCCGTTAAAACTTCAATTACTTTTTGTGCATCCGTAATTGTACCTTGATACTTGCGTTCAAAGCTTAGTGCATCCTCTACAAGCTGAGCTAAAATAGGCTCAAAATCCGCATCATTTTCAAATAAATCTTTTAAATTCCACGTTTCTTCTACTGGTACATCTTTACGTAATACTTCCATCAATCAACACCCCTTATGTGTAAGTGTTTCCATTATAACGAAACTATTTCGGAAAGTGAAATAATTATAGAGAATAGTTTTAATATTTTTAAAAATAGAATAATAACGTAGAAACCTATGTTCGCGTTGGGTATAATGGATTTAAAGAGAGGAGGTAATGAAGTTATAATGCAGTTAGTTTTGGAGAAACCAGATGTGTATAAGCTCAGTCACGTGAATCAAGATAATTTATGGAAGAAGTTAATTGCGGATTTGTTTGAAGATTTTTTGTTGTTCTTTTTGCCAGAGTTGCACGCAGAAGTGAATTTTTTAACATCTTTCAGCGAATGTCAAAAACATTCGCTGAAAGATGTTAAAGCCTCCGGCGGATGTCACGGAATCGGAAAGGAGTTCTTTGTGCAAGCACAAAGCCGATTCCGGACGCAATTATGCCGAGGCATAATTGATTCGCAAGTAGAGTTTTTGCAACAGGAGCTTTTCAAAGAAATTATTGAGCATCGTCAAGGGCGCAAAATAGCTGACCAAATTGCGAAGGTTCATCTGAAAAGTGGGGAAGAGCGATGGATCCTTGTCCATACGGAAATACAAGCTGTAGATGAAGTGCATTTTGCGAAGCGCATGTTTGAGTATTTCTATCGTATTAGGGATCGATATGGTAAGAAGATTGTGGCTATTGCTATTTTTACGGATAAGAGTACAAAAAGCACGAACTGGTATCATGAAAAGTATTATGGTACAGAAATTATGTACACTTTTAATAAGTTTGTTGTGTCAGACTTTGATGAAGAAGAATTGAAGAAATCACCGAAGCTGTTTAGTAAAGCGTTACTAGCTTCAATTTATATGAATCGGACTAATAAAGAAATGAGCCTTCGTAGTGCATACAAAAGAGCTCTCATAAGAGAAGTGTGGTCATTAAATAATGTTGAACGGAAAGAATTAAGTGCACTACTTTACTTTATTGATTACTTATTGAAACTACCTAAATTTATATCAGGGCAGCTTGTAAAAGACATAAAAGCTGAGCTTAAAGGGGAGGAAGAAATGTTGCATCTATATAAGGGAGATTTACCACCGACACTTGCTGGAGTATTGGAATTAGAGAGGCAGGAGGGCATTGAGGAAGGAATGAAACAAATAATTATTGGTTTGTTTGAAAAGGGCGCTGAAGACGAATGGATTGCTGAAGTTGCAAAGCTTCCAGTGGCAAAGATTAGAGAAATTCGTAAGGAACTTAAATAGTCTTTTGTGTAGAGAGACAAAATGCCAAACTCTTTTTAGGTTTGTTGTAAGTTTTCTAGCGTCCTAATGACGAAATCCATCTGTGTGAACTTGTTGTGGAACTGCCTTTGCCTCCCATCGTAAGGCAAATCTTCTCGCAGGAAAAGCGAGTAGCATGTAGTGGAAGGTGTTTTGATTTTGCTGTAAAAATTGTTTATCTAAATGGAAAATGAGTGTATAACCAATACACTTTGCTACGCATACTAATGGCTAGAATAACTGGCACATTGGAGGAGAAACAATGACACAAAACTTAAACAAACAATTAAATAAACTTGTCGCTACATGGTCTGTACTTTTATACGAAATTGCACAATTATCATTGGTATGTTACAGGGAATGCCTTCTTCACACTACATGCAAAATTTGAAGAATTATATAATGAAACAACATTAAATCTAGATGAAATTGCAGAGCGCATCCTTTCGAAGGATGGAAAACCGGTTGCTACGTTAAAAGAACATCTTGAACTGTCCTTTATAGAGGAAGCGACTGGGAATGAGACGACGGAGGAAATGGTGGCTACAACCATTTCGGATTTCCAAAAAATTATGAAAGCGTTAAATTCAGCAATGGAGCTTGCGGCAGAAGAAGGGGACGATCGAACAGAGGATTTACTAAATGCTATGTACCAGTCCCTTGAAAAGCATACATGGATGTTAAAGGCCTTCCTTGGGCGCTAATAACCACAAATAAATGATAGGCAATGGGAATTCTTTTATGAATTTCCATTGTCTGTTTTTTTGTTTCATACCGTTGTTTCAAAAGATGGACATATATCACAAAGTTATAACATATATTACAGTTCGGAAAAGAATGGGCAAAATATGTTTTTTCTTGAATAGGAAGGGTAGATACTTAGTAAGCCATACAAGTTAGGAGGAATTGCGCATGATAAATGAACAAAACCCACAAATTGAAGTGGCCCATACAAGGGAAGAAATGCTTCGTATTTTAGAAACTATGCAATTAGAAGCATATCAAATAGAGGACATTCATGTAATTGCAAAGGATCCAAGTAAATTTGAAGATGTAGAATGGGATAGTAATGTTAAAACCTATGAGGTAGGGAATTGGATGGATCAATTTAAGTCTTGGTTTACCGGTGAATCGGCTGTGAAGGAAGGATTAAAGCGTTTTGATCTTACAGAAGGACAAACAGCTTACTATGCTCATCTCGTAGAACAAGGTGCCATCGTAGTATTTGCTGAGCCTACAATTGAACCTATGACGACATGATCTGAAAGGTGATTGGGGGGCATCTTCATTCACATAATAGGGAACCTTTCCTCTAGTACAACACGATAAACAGAGTGAGTGCATATGCATCACTC
This sequence comes from Lysinibacillus sp. NPDC097214, assembly GCF_050277945.1. Lineage (NCBI taxonomy): Bacteria > Bacillati > Bacillota > Bacilli > Caryophanales > Bacillaceae > Lysinibacillus > Lysinibacillus sp. NPDC097214. The sequence continues at coordinate 358,275 of NZ_JBNNSS010000002.1, read as the reverse complement.
TGTTTATTTGTGTAGGAAAATTTCAAAGTTGATTTAATGTATCGCTTTTTTGTGTTCATGTTTTTTTATAAAGCGTAATACATGAAGATGCTCTAATTGAGCAAAAAGGTTTCCGATTAGAATAAAACTTCCACCTATTAATACTTTTATCGTTATTCCTTCCCCTATAAACATCATGGCAAACATCGCTGCAAAAATTGGTTCTAAGGAAAATATTAGTCCTGTATGTGTAGCAGAAGTAAACTGTTGTGCAACAGTTTGACCTATGAAGCAAAATGCACTACAAATGACACCGAGTCCAATAATAGCAATCCAAGAAGTCGTTGTATTTGGAAGTGTAGGTGTTTCAAAAATGAATGTTAATATGAGTGCATAAAGTCCAGCAAAACCGAGCTGGTAAATGCCATAAGAAATGGATTCAACGTTACGCGTAAATGTACTGTTTAACAGTAAATAAATCGAATAACAGAGTGCAGCGATGGCTACTAACAAATCCCCTTTTTGCAAGGTAAATGAGCCATGTGCAGTTAAAACTGTAATCCCAATCATTGTGCAAACAATCGCAAAACTAACTGCTCTTGAAGGTAATTTCTTCTCAATAAAACTGCTGAAAATAGGTACTAAGACAACCGTTAGACTCAAAATAAATCCAGCATTTGATACCGAAGTTGTTTCTAGTCCGAATAAGCTTAGAACAAACACAATGAATAATAGAAACCCTTGAATTGCCGCATATTTTAGAGTTTTAGCATCGGCCTTAATCATGCGTTTATAAAAGATGATACCTGCTGCGAAAAATGCGATGATACAACGCAATGCCACCACATTATAAACAGCCAATGTTTCAAGCCCCATTACCATAAAGGTATAAGATAATCCCCAAAACATTGTCACTATAACCATTAACAAATTTGCTTTTCCTTGGATACTCATTATGCTCACCTACAATCTGTGTACTAAAACAGTTTTTAACCTAAAATTTACTATATCTCTTGTATTGTGATTAGTAAAACGAATGTTTATAATAATCAGTATTAAAAAAATTCATGTATATCGAGGACAAGACAATGAGTTTAGTGAAATATGAGATTTTGAATAAAGTTGCTGAGGTAGCAAGCTTTACAAAAGCAGCAGAAGCATTGGGATTAACCCAATCTGCTGTCAGTCATGCTGTTTCAAGCTTAGAAAAAGATTTCGGCTTTGCACTCATTCACAGAAGTCGAGCGGGTGTCATATTAACGAGTGAAGGAAATACAATGTTAAGGGCAATGAGGCAAGTCCTCGATGCACAGGAACTATTAGAGCAAGAAGCAGCACATATACTCGGTGTTACTCGAGGAAAAGTGCGAATAGGTGTAATTTCAAGTATTTCTTCCAACTGGATGCCGGAAATTGTTCGTATTATGGACAATCAATTTCCTGGTATACAAGTAGAATTACGTGAGGGAGACTATTATGAAATCGAACAATGGCTATTGAGTGGAGAGGTGGATGCAGGATTTTTAAATGGACAAAAGTCGAAGCAATTTCAGTTTACCGAGCTACAGCAAGATCCGTTGCTGTGTATCGTTTCTGATAAAAGTCCACTTTATGATAAAGCAGAGATTGATATTGTGGAACTAGAAGACATGCCATTTATTATGACGTCACATAAAGGGACGAATGATGTAAAAGTACTGTTAGAGCAATATCACGTGAAGCCAAATATTCGTTTTGAACTATCGGAAGAGGTAGGAATCACTTCGATGATTGCTCATCAGCTTGGAATTAGTATTTTACCGAAATTAGTGACGAATAATTTACCGCCTACGATAAAAGCCATACCGTTAAAACAAGGTGGCTATCGCACAATTGGAATTGCGATGAAACACCAGGCATCACCTGTGACCAAGAAATTTGCGGAAATATTAAGTTCCTGGTTAAAAGAGCAAAATATGAATTGATTTATTACTAAGTCGAAGAGGACAGCAACCTGCTCTATAAAAACAGCATTGAAGCATAACATAGCATTGCGTTAAAATAGTATTTGTATATTTATCTTCATTCAGCAGAAGATTCCCACCTCTATAGGTGGTAAAATGAATGCAATTTTGATTACTATTTCAGTGGGTGTTCAAACACCTACTGAAATAGGGGAACTCAGTCTAAGAACGCCACGTCCTGTGGCAACGACTGAGTGACCAACATCTTGTTGGCCCAAAGCCTCCGGCGGATGTCACGGATTTTCAAAGGAATGAAAATAAGGATGTTAGCCTACAACCTTCGCATCCTGCGAAAACGGCTAACTGACCTGCATCGTGCAGGCCTAGGCACAATTCAAAATCCGGACACGATTACGCCAAGGCGAAATTGATTAGAAAAAAGGTGAGTGTATGGGGACATTACGGGGTAAGACCGTACTCATTACAAGTGGGGGAACACTTGAAAAATGGGATCGTGTGCGTGGACATACGAATTTATCGAAAGGGTCGATGGGCTGTTATTTAGCTGAAGCGGCATTAGCGGCTGGGGCAAACGTATTGTATATGCATGGTTATTTCGCACAGCTTCCAGCGAATAAAGATAAAATGCGTACCATTCGATTTGAAGGCATTGAAGATTTAGGCGAGAAAGTTCGACATGCTGTTCAGGAGGAACAAGTGGATATCGTTATTATGGCAGCTGCTGGTTCTGATTGGCTCATTGACAAAGTGTATGACCAATCTGGGAATTTAATGGAGGAGTCAGGTAAAATGCCATCTGACGAGCCACCTATCATCCACTTTAAAAAGGCACCTAAAGTATTAGGTAAAATTAAGGAGTGGCAGCCGAAAGTTACTTTAGTAGGCTTTAAACTTGAGGCAACGGACGATGAGGAGTTTTTACTGTCCCGCGCACGTCTACGAATGGAATCGGCCAGCGCTCAGTTTATGGTAGCTAATAGCTCACAATCTTTATATGGTGGAGATGAGCCTCACTGGATTGTACCGGCTAAAGGTGAACCGAAAAAGATTATGGGCAAGCAAAAGACAGCGCAAGCATTAATGGATTTTTTACAAAATAATTAAAACAAAACTGTGTAGAGGTAAATAAATCTACACAGTTTTTGTTTTGTGGGTGCTTACTATTTGGTTTATTGCTCGTTAAATCATTCTGTTTTTGCGTATATTTTTGCAATAGTCTATTCATAAAAACTTTTTGGGATTTCACCAATATGTCTGCGATGATACAATAAGGGTTCCTTCTGTGCATTGTCAATTTCTAGGACCTGCCCGATAAATATCGTATGATCTCCAGCATCGATTTGCTGAAAGGTTTTACATTGTAAAATGGCTGCAGTATCATGCAAAACTGGTAGACCTAAAGCAGAAGTTGACCATTTAGTATGGGCGAAGCGATCTGGGATCTTACTTGAAAATAGCGTACATAAGTGCTCTTGATTATACGCTAAAATATTAACAGCAAACTTTTGAGCTACTGTAAAATATGGATGCAGCTGTGATTTTTTATCAAGCGACCACAAAATAAGGAGTGGATCTATGGAAACGGATGCAAAGGAATTGACAGTTAAGCCAAAAGGTTCATTTACGTCATTACAAGCAGTGACTACCGTTACGCCTGTTGGATAATTACCTAATGCTAGTTTAAAAGCACCTACTTTGTCTGTCATTCTAATCACCTCTTCATTGATTTATGGAAATGAAAAATCTTTTCTATCGAACCATTAGCATTCCAATCATTTCGTGTTGATTTAAATTCTTAATAATTGCAATATTCCTAATTTTATTTTAAACCAACAAAACTAACAGGTAAAGTATATAATAGAGAAAAAAGGGGGTTTAGTCATGTCTTTATATTTTGACCATCTAGTTCATCAAGTTCAATCACCTGAGAATACAAAGATTTTCTTAAATAAACGTAATATCCATACAGTTAACGGTGGTCAACATACAATGTGGGGGACATACAATACGTTAAGCTACTTTGGATTAAACTATATTGAGCAAATAGCCATTTATGATCGACATTTATTTGAAAATGCAGTGAAATTGCCTTATTCACTACATTATACGTTTAAACATACAAACGAGCGCTATGGTTTTTCAAGAATTGCGTTACGTACAAAAAATATTAAGGAAGAGGGACAACGTTTACGTGCACTTGGCTTCGAAGTATTTGGACCTGATGCTTGTAGTCGAACAAGACCTGACGGCTCCGTAGTTGAATGGAAGCTATTGCATTTTGGGAAACCTGGGCAGGAAATTGATTTCCCTTTTTTGATTGAATGGGCTGATACAGATGAGGAACGTGTTGCACAATTAAAAGCAAATGGAGCCATTAAGACCAATCAATCCATATCGATGGAATCTGTACAATTTTATGTAAAAGATGTGCAAGCTACAGTGAAACAATGGAGGGAAGTATTACAATTACCAGAGCCTGAACAACAAGAACAGTTTACTTCCTTACACTTACCAAATATGCGCCTAGATTTTTATGACGAAGTTACTGCGGCTACTAAGACGCTAGGTCATTTAAATGAAGGACCGTTTGGGGTTACACTTAAGGATACTGATAGAACAAAGGAAACACTAGTTTTTCCTGGGGCTTTTTATTGGATCAATAGCTAAAATTATAGCGTTTTAAAAGATCAATGAAAAGCATTTGAAAAAAAGGAGCCGTTCATCAAACGAACAGCTCCTTTGTACTTATAATTTTACAACATTTGACGCCTGTGGTCCTCGATTGCCTTCCACCACATCAAATGATACCTTTTGACCTTCTTCAAGTGTACGGAAGCCTTCCTCCTGGATTCCCGTAAAATGTACAAATACATCTTCTCCATCATCACATTCAATAAAGCCATAACCTTTTTCATTATTGAACCACTTTACGTTTCCCTGTTGCATAAGCATTCGCCTCCCATGCGCTTGAAAGTAGAATAAAATCAATTAAGTCGTGACATAACCTGCGAAAATGTGAAAAAATGCATTTTCATTAAGAACATACATGAATTGAGCAAAGTTGTCAATTGATTGTCGAAATGCTAGTATAACTTACTATGATTTTTTTCACAATAAAGACTATAATGGAAATTAACAACATAGAAAGTAGGATGCCAAATGACAACGACAAATCAACCTTTATCAGATCTAGAAATTGCTAATCAAGCGGTGATGAAGCCTATTACAGAAATCGCTAAAGACGCAGGTATTCCAGAGGATGCACTTGAGCAATATGGTCGCTACAAAGCAAAAATTGATCCACTAAAAATAACAGCACATGGTGAGGACGCTAAGGTAGTATTAGTTACTGCCATTAGTCCAACTCCAGCAGGTGAAGGGAAGTCAACTGTAACGGTTGGACTTGCTGATGCACTTCATCAATTAAATAAAAATGTTGCTGTTGCTTTACGTGAGCCATCACTTGGCCCAGTAATGGGCGTGAAAGGTGGCGCAACAGGTGGTGGATACGCACAAGTTGTACCGATGGAGGATATTAACTTGCATTTCACTGGTGACCTTCACGCGATTACGACGGCGAATAATGCATTATCAGCCTTTATCGATAATCATATCCACCAAGGAAATGCTTTAAACATTGACCCTCGCCGTATTATCTGGAAGCGTGTAATGGATTTAAATGATCGCACACTTCGTAAAGTTGTTGTGGGTCTTGGTGGTCCTGTACAAGGGATGCCACGTGAGGACGGCTTTGACATTACTGTTGCATCAGAAATTATGGCAGTCTTTTGTTTAGCTACAAGCATTGAAGATTTACGTGAACGTTTAGCAAGTATCGTAATCGGTTATACATTTGAGCGTGAGCCTGTATTCGTGCGTGATCTTCAAGTTGAAGGGGCCTTAACATTATTATTAAAAGATGCCTTTAAACCAAACTTAGTGCAAACACTTGAAGGAACACCTGCCATTATCCATGGTGGACCATTTGCCAATATCGCACACGGCTGTAACTCGATTATGGCGACACAAACGGCTCGCAAGCTAGCTGATATTGTTGTGACAGAAGCAGGCTTCGGTTCAGATTTAGGTGCTGAAAAATTCATGAACATTAAAGCGCGTAAGGCAGGCTTTAAACCAAGTGCAGTTGTCATTGTAGCTACAATCCGTGCATTAAAAATGCATGGTGGTGTACCAAAAACAGCGCTTGTAGGTGAAAATGTTGAAGCACTTTTACAAGGAATTGAAAATTTAGCGAAACACGTCGACACGGTTCGTACATTTGGCGTTGAACCGATTATCGCGTTAAATCGATTTATTACGGACACAGAAGCGGAATTAGAAGCAGTGTTGAACTGGTGTCAAGAAAATCATGTTCGTATTGCTCGTACAAATGTTTGGGAAGAAGGCGGTAAAGGTGGATTAGCCTTAGCTGAGCAAGTAGTAGCCGTATTAGAAGAAGAAAATAACTTCTCTCCTTTATATGATGTAACAGAGTCTGTTGAAGAAAAAGTTCGTACGATTGTTCAAAAAGTGTATGGCGGGAAAGATGTACAATTTACCGAACAAGCGAAAAAGCAAATTGCTCAAATTGAAAAATTCGGCTGGGATTCTCTACCGATTTGTATGGCGAAAACACAGTATTCTTTATCCGACCAACCAAGTCTTTTAGGACGTCCAGAGGGCTTTACCATCACAATCCGTGAAGTGATTCCAAAACTAGGTGCAGGATTCTTAGTTTGTCTTACAGGCGATATTATGACAATGCCAGGTTTGCCAAAAGCACCAGCTGCCTTACGCATGGATGTAGATAATGAAGGACATGCGGTAGGGTTGTTCTAATTGATACAAAAAAATTAACGTTGAAGCTGCTCCTTTTACTTAAAGGGAGCAGTTTTTTATTATAGAAAATTTAAAGTAGATACCCATATCGAATCAGTAAAAAGCTGGTTAACCATAAAAAAATGGCTACTCGAATGATTATATCCATTGTCAATTCAAAGGTAGAAAGCTTTCTTTCTCGTTTTACCTTTTTAAGAAGTCTAACGGAAAAAGCAGAACATAGAAGTAGAACGGCAATAGATAGTTCATATACGTTTTCTAAAAGGCTTGTATTTTCTAATAGATTATTCAACATAATCATCCTCTCATATAGAGGATATGAGTTGATGAATTTCATTATGTAGGCTCTTTAGTTTGTTTGGGACTCTGGTGTATGACCAGGGTCTTTTTTGTGTTCTGTATAAAGTAACTGAGTTCCTTTTATGTGAAGGGAAACTTGGCGTTTTTTACAAGTAACCGTCTGATTTTGAAAATGAAAAGCAGATTTTTACAACAATCTTAATTGTCAAATGAATTTTTATTTTTAAAAATAGATTGAATTTTCTTTTTACTTTGAATATAATTTACTTAATTTATTGATTGGAACACTGTTCCGATAATAGGAACACGGAGGGATGAAGACTTGAAAATCGCAACAGATATTGGCGGTACTTTTACTGACCTAGTTTACACGGATGAGAAGGGAAATCTTCATTTTGACAAGGGACATACGACCCCGGGTCATTTTGAGGACGGCATATTAAATGTATTAGGACGACATGTAACGGAAGATTCTCTTATTGAATCATTTATTCATGGTTCAACAGTCATTATTAATACATTAACGGAAAGAAAAGGGGGCGTAGTTGGATTAATTACGACGAAAGGTTTCCGTGACGTGTTAGAAATTGCTCGTGGGAATCGTCCAGACTTATACAATTTTAAATATAAAAAACCAGAACCTTTTGTAGAGCGTTATTTACGACAAGAAATCGATGAGCGAATCGATTTTAAAGGAAATGTTATGAAAGCGCTTAATACTGAAGAAGTAGGCAATATCGTCTGTAAATTTAAAGAATCGGGTGTAGAGGCCGTTGCTATTTCACTAATTCATGGCTATAAAAATCCAATACATGAATTACTGCTTAAAGAAGAAATATTAAAAATTTGGCCAGAGGTGTATATCACACTTTCAAGTGAAACGATTAAGGAATATCGCGAATATGAAAGAACGAATACAACAGTTTTAAATTCATACGTAAAGCCAATTGCACACGCGTATTTAAAAAGCTTAAAAGAAAAATTAGAAACAATCGGTATTACAGATCATTTGAAAATTATGCAATCCAATGGTGGTACAACAAGCTTTGATAAAGCAATGGAATTGCCAATCAACCTTGTGGAATCTGGTCCAGTAGCTGGTATGTTTGGGGCAGCAAAATTAGGTGAACTTTTAAATGAATCCAATATTATCGCTTTTGATGTTGGCGGAACGACTGCAAAATGTTCGCTAATTACAAATGGAAAAGTAAATGTCACAACAGATTACTATATTGAAAGAAATGAAAAGTTTGCAGGCTATCCGATTAAAACTCCAGTTGTTGATATCGTGGAAATTGGCAATGGCGGTGGTTCCATCGCTCGTCTGGATCAATTCGGCTCATTAAAAGTTGGTCCAGATTCTGCTGGTGCAAATCCAGGGCCAGTTGCCTATGGCTTAGGCAATACACAGCCAACGATTACGGATGCAAATGTTTATTTAGGAAGATTATCATTAGAAAACTTCGATAATCCAGTGTCTATTGACAAAGTGGAGGAAGCGCTTATTGAAGCCATTGCTAATCCGTTTAATGTGATAGCAGAGGAGGCAGCGCAAGGGATTTTAGATATTGCCAACTCTAATATGTTAAATGCCCTGAAACTAATTTCTATTCGTAAAGGCTATGACCCTGAAGATTTTACAATGGTTGCCTTTGGTGGTGGTGGTCCTCTACATGCGATTAATTTAGCGGAAGAGCTGGGTATGAAAAAAGTCATTATTCCATATGGTTCATCTGTCTTTTCAGCATTAGGAATGATGATGACGGAATACCGACAAGATTATATTCAAACAAGTTTAATGGACTTTAATCATCATCATCTAGCTGATATTCAAAAAAATATCGATGAAGCTATTGAAAATGCCTATGCTGATGCACCTTTGTCAAAAGATCATTATTATTTTGAAATTAATTATGATCTTCGTTATAAAGGCCAGGAACACGCTGTCAAATTGAATGCATCGAATATTGCTATTCATAAAGAAGAGCTTGCGCAATTAGCAGAGGCTTTCCATATTAAACATAAACAGGAGTTCTCTTTTGATTTACCAGAGACGCCTATTGAGTTAGTGAATACACATCTTACTATTTATGGGAAAGGTGAAGCGGTGCAGTTTAAGGAATTAGATTTCTCACAAATTGACGCTTCGACATGTATAAAGGCAACACGGAAGTTATACGTCAAGAAAACAGGTTGGGTAGAGGTAAATGTTTATGATCAACAAAAATTAGTACCTGACTATGTGATTACTGGTCCTGCTATTGTGGAAAGTCCTTCATCTACAGTTGTGATCAATGAAAAACAATCTATTGAAATAGATAAATACGGAAATCTGATTGTAGAGATGGAGGGGAAATAAAACATGAAAAAAGACGTTTTTGCTATAGAAATTATTCAGGATTCTTTACTAGCTATTGGTGATGAGATGTTTGTAGCGTTAGCTCGATCGTCTATGAGCCCAGTTATCTATGAGGTATTAGATTATGCGTGTGGTTTAACAGATGCAAAAGGCAATCTAATCAGCCAAGGTAATGGTGTAACAAGTTTTATCGGGATGCTAAGTCCGATGGTACAACGTGTCATTGAAAAGTTTAATCATGGGAAAGACTTGCACGAAGGCGATGTCATTATTATTAATGATCCGTATGTAGGTGGAGGATCACATTTATCGGATGTTGGTTTAGTCTTACCGATTTTCTATAAAGGCGAGGTTGTCGCTTATTCTGCAAACAAAGCGCACTGGACAGAGGTTGGTGGCATGGATCCAGGTTCATTCACAAGTAATTCCAATGAAATTTATCAGGAAGGACTACAGTTACCTGGTGTGAAGCTTTATCAAAAAGGCGAGCTCAATATAGGAATTTATGAAATCATTTCTACTAATGTTCGTTTACCAGAACTATCAATCGGAGATATGTTTGCTCAGGTGGCTGCCTTAAAAACGGGTGAAAAACGTATCACGGAGCTTTGTCAGAAATTCGGTGCCGAATCTGTTAAATTGTCCATTCAAAAATTATTGGACAAGGGTGAAAAAATTGTTGAGCTTGAACTACAACAATTACCAAAGGGCGAGTTTTATGCGGAAGATTTTATTGAGGGTGATCCTTTAAAAGGCGGACCTTATCCAATCAAAGTGAAGGTAACCATTAGTGATGAAGAATTTATTTGTGATTTTAGAGGATCACATCCTGCTGTGAATGTACCGGTAAACTGCTCGCAATTTGGCTTGATGGCCAGTGTGCGTGTGATGTTTCTGGCTTTACTTGGCGATATTGATGTCATAAATGAAGGTGTCTTTAAACGCTTAACGATTATGACAGATGACAATTCTATTGTATCTGCCAAACGTCCCCACCCTGTTTCAATGAACTTTGAGGCACGTATTGGTGCAGCTGATTTAATTTGGAAAGCACTTGCACCTCATTTACCAGAAAGATTGTCAGCAGGTCATTTACAGTCGGTTTGTACATTTATCTTAACAGGTAAAAATCCTGAAAATGATGAGTCATTCCTAATTGTTGAACCATCAGTAGGAGGATGGGGAGCGTCAAATGATGAGGATGGTCAAAGTGGGCAATATTGTATGGGAGATGGGGAAACATATAATCTTCCCGTTGAAGTAGCGGAGACAAAATATGGTATTCAAATTGATGAATATAGCTTAAATTGCGATGGTGCTGGTGCAGGGCAATATAGAGGTGGCTTAGGAGTACGTCGGGTTTATACCGTTAATAATGATGGTCAAAAGGTTTCTGTCAATTTAGGTAGACATCAATTTACCCCATTTGGCTTGAATGAAGGTGAAGGAGGATCACATAACTATCTGATCATTCATAAAAAAGATGGTACAAAGGTTGGTCCGGTTGGTGTCCTAGCGAATTATGAATTGCAGAAAGGTGACCGTATAGAGCTTGTCACAGCAACGGGGGGTGGTTATGGCAATCCAAAAGAGAGAAGTACGAAAGCAATTGAAAAAGATTTATTAAATGGATATATTTCTTTAGAGGTAGCTGAAAAACGTTACGGTTACCAAAACGCATAAAAGGAGAAATATATAAATGACTGTTAAGACATTAAAAAACTCATTGGATATACTTGAATGCTTCGCAACTACAGAAAACGCATTAGGAGTACGTGAAATTTCACGTATGACAAAATTGCACACAAGTGTTGTGCAAAGAACAATCAATACATTTACAGAAGCAGGCTATTTATTACAGGATGACGCTACGAAAAAATATAAATTAGGTTATAAAATGTTTATATTTCATGATGCGCTCGCCAATACTAGTGACCCACATTTTACAATCTATGAATTGATGCAGAGTCTTGCAAGTGAAATCAATGAATCAGTATTTCTAACTTATATGGATAAAGAGTATGGTGTCACAACAAAAATTGCTGAAAGTAATAAGAATATAAAGTATGCAGTGTCATTAGGTACAAAAACACCACTTTATATCGGTGCTTCTTGTAAAGTTATGTTTGCCTATTTGGACAAAAAAAGACAGCTTGAATTATTAGCGTATTTTAATGAAGAGCAGTCTGAAGAGGAACATATAAAGCTTCTTAACAATCTTCAAGAAGAGCTACAAATCATACGACAAAATAACTGGTGTGTCACTGTAGGGGAGTACAACGAACATGCTTTTGGTATAAGTGTACCATTATTCAATCATAAGAAAGAAATCATGGCATCTCTAACGATTTCTGGATTAGTATATGACTTTAACGATCAAAGGGAGAAATACATGCTTGAACAGTTAGTGAAAATTGCTCATCAAATTCAATCTCACATCTCTAAACTATAACAAACAATAGGGGAGCTGACACTATGAATAATAAAGTATTACATCCGCGGGCCTTAGAGCCCGTAACTCTACTAATGATAGTCTTAACATCTGTAGTTGGTGCAATTATTGGGATACAACTGATTACTACTTTAGGGATTTCTGCGAATACATCGATTGTTGGTGCAATATTTGCAATGATTTTGGGCAGAATTCCTATTGGAAAATTGATAGCTTTTAAATCAGTGCATAGACAAAACATTATTCAAACAGCGATATCATCAGCTACTTTTAGTGCAGCAAGTAGTTTAATGTTGCCAATTGGTATTCCATATGTTTTAGGCTATGAAAACTTAGTATTACCATTGTTCATCGGTGTTATTTTAGCGATGTTTGTGGATGCTTTATTATTATATAAATTTTTTGATACAAAGATTTTCCCAGCAACAGGCACTTGGCCACCAGGGATTGCAACGGCTGAAGCGATTAAAGCTGGAGATAAAGGTGGTAATAATGCAAAGGTTCTACTCGGTGGTGTTTTAGTTGGTATTGTAGGAGCTGTACTTAAAATTCCAATGTCAGCCTTTGGGGTAGCGTTTATCGGGAATATTTGGGCGCTTACAATGTTTGGAATTGGTCTTTTACTTAGAGGCTATTCTGTTCAACTATTTAATGTGGATTTAAATGAATATTATATTCCACATGGCATGATGATTGGCGCTGGAATTGTGGCGCTATTCCAAGTAGGCTTTACTTTATTAAATAAGGAATCTGCTGAAAAGTCAGAAAATTTTGTGTATTCAAAAGGTTCTAGGGAAATTAGACAAGGCTTTGGTGCAGGGTTTATTGCTTATTTATTGATCGCGGTATTAATCGCACTTTTGGGTGGATTGATGTCACATATGTCTGTTGGTATGTTGATAGGCTTCATCATTTTCGCAGCGATTGCTGCATTTGTACATGAATTAATTGTTGGTATTGCAGCCATGCATGCAGGTTGGTTCCCAGCATTTGCAGTAGCGTTTATAACGCTTATTGTCGGCGTTTTAATTGGTTTCCCACCGCCTGCACTTGCTTTATTAGCCGGATATAGCGCAGCAACAGGTGTTGCCTTTGCGGATATGGGCTATGATTTGAAAACAGGTTTTATATTACGTGGAAATGGTAGTGATCCCGCATTTGAAAAAGAAGGTCGTAAACAGCAAATGATCGCTGGTATTTTAGCCTTTTCTATTTCTGCCATTGTTGTTTTACTTTCTTATCAATCTTATTTTGCACAAGGTTTAGTGGCACCTGTAAATCATGTATATGCTGCTACAATTCAATCTGGTGTAACAGGTGAGGTGGCTAAACAATTATTGATTTGGGCTATTCCGGGTGCATTGATACAACTAATTGGCGGTGCAAAAAGACAAATGGGTATCCTATTTGCAACAGGTTTATTACTGATCAATCCTATTGCTGGATGGGCTGTTTTAGTCGGTATTTTACTTCGAACTATTTTCACATATGTGACGAAAGGCAAGAGAGAATCTGAAATGACTATATTTGCAGCAGGTGTGATTGCAGGAGATGCTTTATATAGTTTCTTCTCTTCTATTTTAAAAATAGGAAAATAGAAAGGAGTAATTGATAATGGTAAAAACTCTATCTTACGAGGATGGTATTGCTGCTGTCTATGGGGGTGCAATTCTAGGAGGCGGTGGTGGTGGTCTCCTAGAGGAAGGGTTAAAACTTGTTGAGGAAATTTTCGCTACAGGTACACCTCAGTTAATCGATATAACAGACTTAGAGGATGAAGATTTTGTCGCTTGTGTGGCAATGGTCGGAGCTCCCTCAGCTGCCGATCAATATATTTCACGCGAACAGCTTTGTTGGAGCTATCGAAGTATGAATACGTATATGGATGACCGTTTAAAAGGTATTATTACAAACGAGAATGGTGCCATTACAACGATAAATGGCTGGTTGCAATCCGTTTCATTGAATGTACCAGTTGTGGATGCACCTTGTAATGGGCGAGCCCATCCAACTGGTATCATGGGTTCATTGAATCTACATGAACAGAAAGACTATATATCCGTGCAATTTTATGCAGGTGGAAAAAATGATTTTGCAATTCAAGGCTTTATAGAGGGTGATTTGCAAAATACTGCAAAAGCCGTTCGCAATGCTTCTATTTTAGCTGGTGGGATGGTAGGGGTTACTCGAAACCCTGTAACCATTGGCTATTTAAAAGAAAATGGAGCACCTCATGCTATTTCCGCTGCGATTGGGCTCGGCTATAGCTTTCTAAATGGACAAACAATCGAGAGAAAATTAGAAAATGTTATTCGTCAGTTGAATGGTATGCACATCGTTTCTGGAATCGTGACGGACTATTCGCTAATAAAGGAAAATGGCTTTGACATTGGAAAATTAAAGGTTGGTGATTTTCACTTAACTTTCTGGAACGAGTATATGACTTTAGCTAAAGAAGGTAATATCCAATCTCAATTTCCAGACCTCATCATGACTTTTGATACGGAAAAAATGATTCCAGTACCGAGCGCTAGCATTAAAGAAGGAATGCAGGTTGCTGTTATTTTAGTCGATCAAAGTAATCTAAAATTAAGTACTACGATGAAAAATGAGGCTCTGTTACAGGAGATTTATGAGGTTGTTAAAGCTGTTCTATAAATGGGTTAATAAAAAATTGAAAATAAACAATAAAAGCTGCCATCATCTACAATAAATAAGATGGGCAGCTTTTACTTTTTCTTCAGCGGGTTGGTATTACTTAACATCACTATCGTTCCTACTTCCTTCATAACTTATTACTACTTCGCTTACGGCTTTAATGAAATACGGAAAAATTGTTGCCTAAAAAGGATTCTCTAGTTTTGTTAGCACGACTCTGATGATTTGACTTTTCGCAAAATGTTGGCAAGAATTCAGTATGCTATTTGCTATTAATGGGAGGAGTTACGTTCACACATACTCTAGGGTATGAATACAAGAAGGTAACGTCAATTAATGATACAAATATCACACGCTTGCGACATATGGTCAAAGCCTTCTAGGTCGTGACAACAAGCTAACTGTTTGTTCACTTATCTCGTCATGTACATTCACTATGCGGGTTGAAACAAAGAATTTCTAAGGGAAAAATGTTCACTTTTATTTGTTTTCTAAGATGATTGACTTTCATTATACGCACGTCATCTTTCAACACAATATTTAATTGTAAGCCCGCTGAAGTTGTTAAATCTGTCAAAACATAGTTCTTGTACACCACTGAAATTGTGAGCTACAGAACAAAATTAGATGTTCTGTACATTTATCATATAATATTCTGAAAAGTTTGTCAATTGAAATAGATTTACAAATTTTTTTTGTTAAGCCTAGAGGATACTTAATTGCCAACTATTCTAAGCAATACAGTATAATAATGTATGAAGGGACTGAACTAAGATTATGAACAATTTAATGGACAAAGTACGGGGAATTTACGAACAATTTGATGCTAGTCATGATTTTCAACATATTGAACGTGTTTATCAAAATGCGTTAGCGATATTACAGACAGAGTCAGAAGCGGATGCAGAAGTTGTGAAAATTGCTGTGCTCTTGCATGATGTAAGTGATAAAAAATATACCGATAGCAAAGAGCAAGAAAATAAGCTGATTGCCGAGCTACCTTTAAGTGAAGAAAAAAAGCAACATATTCGGGATTGCATTGAACAAGTATCGTTTAATGGTGGCAATGAAATAGAAGCAACTTCTATCGAAGCAAAAATAGCACGAGATGCAGATCGTTTAGATGCGATTGGAGCAATCGGTATTGCACGTACGTTTGCTTTTGGTGGGGCTAAGGGTCGAAAGCTTTATGATAAAGAAGAGAATGCACGTATGGATATGACAGAGGACGAGTATCGTAATAAAAATACATCCTCAGTTACCCATTTTTATGAGAAGCTATTATTGCTAAAGGATTTAATGATTACAGAGAAGGGCAAACAAATGGCTGAAGAACGCCATCAATTTATGGTACAGTTTTTAGAGCAATTACAAAATGAAATAGGTGAGTAATTACTCACGCTTCAAAAAATAATGTGGGCTAATTAATTAAATAGATGTCTCTTAAAAAATCCGTTGTCTACTCCAATAGACAACGGATTTTTATAAGAGGTGAAATGTCGATTAATTTACGTTGGAGAAGAATGAGTCAGGTTAAGCATATTTTTCCGTTTCAATTTTTTTGCTGCCGCTCGAGCACTTGAACGGGGCATAATTAAACTTTGTAAGATTATTACATTGTATTTGCATGACATAAAGTATTTTTTAACTTTCTGGAATGTGTGGGATTGGTTCAAGCCTAAAAGGTAAATTACACGCTATTCGTATCTTTTTAGTAATCTTGCGTATGCTAACCTCAATGACAAACAAAGAAATTGACATGAAAGATAGATATTTACAACGAAAGATGAATTTTTTTTGAAAAATAAGCCGAAATTCTTTTCATCCATTACTAAAAGTATATATAATTACTTATGCTTTTTCGACAATGGGGATCTTGATTTTGTCTACAGTTTATTCGGGTATTAGATCGTGGGAGAAATCGCCTGTTAAAAAACATTGGGGTAACCGTCAAAGGAGCATCAACATCATGAAAGAAGCAAAAAGCGCAGTCAAATGGATTCCTTTCCTCATTTCCCTTGCTGTTGGAGTAGCAATCTGGTTCTGTCCAGTACCTTCAGGAGTAGATGAAAAAGCATGGCATCTATTTGCTATTTTTGTTGCGACAATTATAGGATTTATAACGAAACCGTTGCCAATGGGAGCGATATCCTTCATTGCTATGGCTATGATTGCCATAACTAATACATTAACTATTGAAGAGACTCTAAGCGGTTTTGGCAATTCAACGATTTGGCTAATTGTAATTGCCTTCTTTATTTCTCGAGGATTTATTAAAACGGGACTAGGTGAACGAATTGCCTATGTATTTGTTCGTCTTTTTGGGAAAAAAACGTTGAGTCTGTCTTATTCTTTATTAGCGAGTGACCTAATATTAGCGCCAGCTATTCCTAGTAATACAGCTCGTGCTGGTGGTGTTATATTTCCAATCATCCAGTCATTATCTCATACTTTTGGATCTAAACCGGAAGACGGGACGGAGCGTAAGATGGGTGCCTTTCTTTTGAAGGTAGGCTTTCAAGGGAATTTAATAACGTCTGCTATGTTTATGACAGCCATGGCAGCGAACCCTTTAATTGTAAAGCTAGCAAGTGATTCAGCTGGGGTAACGATTACTTGGTTTGGTTGGGCATTGGCCATGATTGTCCCTGGGTTAACAGCTTTAATCGTTGTTCCTTATGTTATTTATAAAATTTATCCGCCTGAAATCAAGGAAACACCAGAGGCAGCAGCTATCGCGAAAAAGAAGCTGGATGAATTTGGTCCACTTAAAAGTTCTGAAAAACGAATGATCGTAGTATTTGTTGCTGTGTTGTCGTTATGGATTGGTGGAGACTACTTAGGGATTAGTGCCACTACAGCAGCTCTTATTGGTCTTTCATTACTTTTATTGTTAGATGTATTATCATGGTCAGATATCAAAAAGGAAGAAGGGGCATGGGATACACTAATCTGGTTTGCAACATTATTTATGATGGCCTCTTTTATGAACAAACTAGGGCTGATTCCTTGGTTTAGTAATGAAGTCGGTGGACTTGTATCTGGGTATAGTTGGATATGGGCTGTGTTAATATTAGCATTAGTCTACTTCTATTCTCATTATTTCTTTGCGAGTTCGACTGCTCATATTAGTGCGATGTATGCAGCGTTTTTATCTGTTATGCTGCAAGCGGGAGCACCAGCCATGTTGGCGGCTATATTATTAGCGGCATTTAGTAATTTATTTGGCGCCACTACTCATTATGGTTCTGGTCCAGCACCGGTCTTCTTCGGTGCAGGCTATATTGATCAAAAAAAATGGTGGACAGTTGGTTTTGTCGTTTCCGTTGTAACAATCCTGATTTTTGTTATAGTAGGAGGATTATGGTGGAAGCTTCTTAATTATTGGTGAAATAATTAGCTTCTGTATCCGGATAGAAATTTCTATCCGGATATTTTTTATATTTTTTTGAGATTTTTAACCCTTCTTCATTTTGCAGGTAATGGAGGAGGTATTTTTTTAGATGGGTAAGAAGAGTTTGTTGTCCTTTGTTTACCTGTCATTTGGTGTTATGATAAAAATGGATATCAATAATAAACTACATATTAAAAGTAGTATGGACACTAAACAACACCTAAATGAAAGAGATGGACAAGTGTAATGAGTCATTTAATTGTACAAAATTTAACGAAAACAGTGGGCGATAAGACGCTCTTTCAAAATATTGGATTTACGATTTATGAGGGGGAGCGAGCTGGGTTAATTGGTATTAATGGTACTGGTAAATCCACATTGCTTTCTATTTTAGCAAATGAAATCGAAGCGGATTCAATGGAAGTTGACCGCCCAAATAAATATCGTGTTGCTTATTTACCACAGGAGCCTACTTTTAATAGTGGCGAAACTGTGTTACAGGCAGTGTTTGCAGGGGATTCACCTATTTTAAAACTGAATCGTGAATATGAGGAAACGGTTGCTGCACTTGCATTAAATCCGACTTCAGAAAGTTTACAAAAAACGTTATTTAGCTTGCAACATCGTATGGATGAGGAGCAGGCATGGGATGTCAATGCACTTGCTAAGACAGCGCTTACGAAGCTTGGAATTGAAATGTTTGATAAAGAAGTATTAACACTGTCAGGCGGTCAGCAAAAGCGCGTTGCTTTAGCAAAAGTTTTAATAGAGCCGGCAGATCTTTATTTATTGGACGAGCCTACCAACCATTTAGATGTGCAGGCAACAGAGTGGCTGCAGGAAATGGTGTTACGATTAAAGGGGGCAGTTATATTTATTACCCATGATCGTTATTTCTTAGATGAGCTGTCTACGCATATTTATGAGCTGGCTGATCAAACATTATACCGCCATACTGGGAATTATGGGGATTATTTAGAAGCTCGTGCTATTCGTGAGGAAATGAATGCAGCTTCTGCACAAAAAGATCGCAACCGCTATCGCTCAGAGTTAAAATGGATTCGTCGTGGTGCGAAGGCACGTTCTACGAAGCAGAAGGCACGTATTCAGCGCTTCGAGCACTTAGAGGAGAACTTGGAGCGTAAATCTGAGGGTGTTTCTCTTGAAATGGGTCTAGCAACAACGCGTCTAGGTCGGAAGGTTTTAGAGGCTGAAAATATTTCAAAGGCATTTGGCCATCAAAAAATCCTTGAAAACTTTTCATTTTTACTACAGCAGGGCGATCGTATTGGTATTATCGGAGCGAATGGTGTAGGAAAATCAACATTATTGAACATGCTAGCAGGTGAGTTTACACCTGATGCTGGTGAAATTCTTGTTGGTTCGACAGTGAAGTTAGCGCATTTCAAACAAACTCTACCAAAGATGAATGAAAATGAGCGCATGATTGAATATATCCGAGAAGCATCAAATGATATAACAGATGCAGAGGGTGTACGCTATTCGGCTGCCCAAATGCTGGAGCGTTTCTTATTCCCACTTAATGCGCACGGTACACCTATCGGTAAATTATCGGGTGGTGAGCGTAAACGTCTGCATTTATTACGATTATTAATGGAGCAACCAAACGTACTGTTACTAGATGAGCCTACAAATGATTTAGACATTGAAACATTAGGTGTGCTTGAGGATTTCATTGAGCATTTCCCTGGAGTCGTTATAACGATATCCCACGATCGCTTTTTCTTAGATCGAATCGCGAAGAAGCTGTGGATTTTAGATGGTCTTGGGCATGTTGAAGAGATGCTTGATATTTACAGTGAATATTTACTAAAGCGTGAACAGGAAGCTGCTGTAAAAGTAGAGGCTCCGAAAGTCGAAAAACCAAAGACAGAAAAGCCTAAATCAGACAAGAAAAAATTATCTTTTAAAGAGCAAAAAGAATGGGAAACTATTGCTGATGACATAGAAAAGACAGAGACAGCGATTATGGAGACAGAAGAAGGTATTGCTAATGCTGGAGCTGATTTTACAAAGCTACAGGAATTAACGGCGAAGCTAGATGAGCTGAATGCACAATATGAGCATCTTATTGAAAGATGGTCGTATTTAGATGAAATCGTAAACGGATAAGGAGCGATAGACATGAAGATTATTACAATTGAACCGACACCAAGCCCTAATTCTATGAAGATTGTCGTTGATACAGAGTTACCTTTTGGCAAAAGCTATAATTTTACAAAAGATAATAAAGATGAAGCAACTGGTGAGGCGGCAGCGATTTTAGCAATTGAAGGTGTGAAGGGTGTTTATCATGTAGCAGATTTCTTCGCTGTTGAGCGTAACGCAAAGTATGCATGGGAAGGTATTTTAGCAAGCATCCGTCAAGTGTTAGGTGAAGATGTACAGGAAGTAAACAATGAACAAGTTGCCAATGAATCTTATGGCGAAGTGTACGTTCATGTGCAGTTTTATAAACAAGTACCGCTTCAAGTAAAGGTATTTGATAATCAACGTGAGCACCGTGTAAGCTGTGGTGAGCGCTTTGTGGAAGCTTTCAATAAAATTATTGAGACCGCAGTTGATGAAAATTATATTTTCCAACGTAAGTGGATTGACTATGGTGTACGATATGGAGAGCTTGAAGAAATTGCAGAAGCGGTAAAACAAGAAATCAATGTGACATATTCTGAGGAACGTATAGCAGAGATTGTCGCAATGATTAATGATTCTGAGAAAACAATTGAGAAGCCAGCTAAGCTAAAAATCACTGTTGAACAGTTTAAGCAACCTGAATGGGAAAAACGTTTCCAACTGCTTGACCAAATGGCAGATCCAGAGCTAGATGATTTACCACTTTTAGATTTAGCGTTACAAGATGAGCAAATGTCTATCCGTCGACTTGCAACCGTTTATTTAGGAATGATTGAAGATGTGGCAGTTGTTCCATATTTGGAAAAGGCATTACAGGACAAAAGTGCAGCGGTACGTCGAACTGCAGGAGATTGTATGAGTGACCTTGGCTTAGTGGAATTTGAAGACGCGATGCAGCAAGCATTACAGGATAAAAATAAACTTGTTCGTTGGCGTGCAGCTATGTACTTATATGAGGTCGGTACTGAAAAGTCATTAGGTGCATTAAAGACGGCTGCAGAGGATAAAGAGTTTGAAGTAAAACTACAAGTAAAGATGGCGATTGCCCGCATCGAACAAGGTGAGGAAGCAAAAGGGTCTGTTTGGAAGCAAATGACAGAATCTCGCCAGCAATAAAACGAAACAACCAGCATCTATTTGAGCTATTCAAAATAGACGCTGGTTTTTTTATATTTCATTCAATTTTTTTCACTAGGTTGTCTTCATTGTGGATGTACTGCCGTAAAACGTAATGGTAAATATCGTTCTAGACAAAGATATTTGTTTCATACATTGAAATCTAACAAGTTAATTTTAAAGTGGAACAGGAGAACAGGAATATAGGAGAGCGGGGGCATATTCTATATCGGTACCTTTGAAGTTTAAGCAATAAGAGCACAGTGCATAATAAATAGTAGCAAGTAACAAATGACAAATAAAAAAAGAATATAGTTTTTAAGGAGGGAAGATAAGTGCAGTTGAAATACGATTTCGTAGACTTGCCTTTAAATGAAATTAGAGTAGGCACTACAGGTAGAACACTATTCGATTATTGTCTTAACCGTAGCCATATATTTGCCTTAGCGATGAATGAAGTCTTTGGATATGACATCATTGCAATTTGGCGCCCAATAATACAACACAACAGAGTTTTGCAGATGAAACTATTAAAGGTATATTTAGAAACATCTTATTTAGGCAAACCATACTTGTTCGATCCATCAGGCAATACCCAAACATCTGAAGTACTTAAATATGAAGGGGCCATTACAGAGCTTATCACCCCCCAACAGTTTAGAGGTCAAATGAAAGATTTGACTAAAACGTATTCTGAGGGAGATTTCGATGAAACTAATTTCGACAACTCATTCGCTCAAGAACTTGAAGAAATAAAACAATTCATACTAGAAAACTTGAGTCGATACGTCCCCATCTTTAGTTATATTGAGAATGCACTTACAGAAAGTGGTTGGGAGCAAGTAGAGAGAAGCTTATATCATCCGGATAAAGAAGAACCATTCCACCGGGCTGTTACCGGGTGCAGATTTTCTGCCACTCGTTCAGTTGGTCAATTCCAACATACAATCGTAATCGATGTATTAAAAGATGGGGGAGTTATATACCACATTGAGACCGGTGATAATCACCGTATCTTCCAGACTGGTGTTTGCTCTATGGAACAATTCATCCTTGTTCTAAAGGAATACGTCGATATTAAATATCCTATCAGATCACAAGTGATGATATCTGCCTTAAAGATAACGGGCGAAGTAATCCATACTACTATTAATAACAACTACAAACCGCTTTATTTAGTTGATTTTCTCGGCGGTAAACATTGGCTAGAAAATGATGATTTAATGGCCATATCCACTAACTAATCTCTAGTAGATTAGAGTATTTTCACTACACGGACTCTTTAACGTTTGACACAAAGTATATTAAGAAGGCGTATCCTGTTCATAACAGGATACGCCTTCTCTTATTGAGCTAACTTGCAGCGTTTGTTAAATACAGTCTTTCTTAAGTCTCTTTTTATCGAAAAATAACATAATATATATAATTTTTGTGTTTCCTAGCTTTTCACTACTAAACAAAAAGTTAAAAGCATTCTATATATTATTAACAAATTGTCTAGTACTTGTTTAATAGGATAATGATAGAATTATTTAAATTCGGAATATTCTATAAATTAAGGAGGCGTTTTAATGACAATAACTAGTTTAAAGACAACAGAATCTTATATACGTGACCGCGAAGCAGTTATTGAGCTTACACAAAAGCTAGTACGTATAGAAAGCGTTTATCGAGAAGATGATCCAAATGGCAATGAACAAGAAGTCGCGAATTATGTCGCTCAATATTTACGTGATTTAGGGATTGAAACACATGTTGAGGAGGTTGTACCAGGCAGACCGAATGTCATTGGTATTATTGATTCGGGTAAGCCAGGAAAAACACTCCTCTTTGAAGGACACACAGATGTCGTTACTGAAGGAAATCGTGAAGCATGGACGTACGATCCTTTCGGTGCAGAAATTATTGATGGTCGAATGTATGGCCGAGGTACAAATGATACAAAAGGAAATCTTGCTTGTATGATTACAGCTTGTCAGTCGTTGTTACTGGATCAGGAGGAGTATACAGGCAAGATTATTTTATGTATTCCTTGTGATGAAGAAGGGCTAATGCTTGGTATTAAACATTTTATAAAAAATGGCTGGGCAGATGATGTGGATGGAGCAATTATATGTGAGCCAGAGGAAAACAACGTTTGTATCGCACAGCGTGGGGCAATACGCTTGAAAGTGGATATTTTCGGTAAAATGGCGCACGGTGCGATTTCTTGGAGTGGCATTAATCCGAACTGGCGCATGGCACGTTTTATCGTAGAGCTTGAAAAATTGGAAAAAGAAGAGCAAGCACGTTTGGGACGTGATCCGATGCTTAATTGGCCATCTATTACACCAACGATTTTACGAGCACCTGTAAAAGGCGATGCGCAAATTAATGTCATTCCTGATCACTGTATGACGACACTTGATATTCGTACAGTTCCTGCACAGGATCATGATGAGCTTCTGGGGAAAATTGAGGCAATTATTAAACGTCTGCAAGCAGATGATCCGGATTTTAAAGTTGAGCTAACAGTGCTTGATAACCGCCCTGCAACAGCAACAGCGAAGGATGATCCTGTTGTACAAGCCATTTATGAGGCAGTCGCTGAGGTAACGGAAAAAGAGCCGAAATATAACGGTGTTCCAGGGGCTACGGATGGAACGTTCCTTCATGTACATGGGGTACCCATTGTTACCGTTGGAGCGGGTGATCGTGATATGCCCCATCAAATTGACGAATATGTCGATATCGAAGAATTAGCAGAAACAACAGCCATTTACCGTTTAGCAGCATTGAAATTTTTAGCAGGTGATGCACAATGATTCATACAAAAATCGCAGTTATTCCAGGGGATGGCATAGGAAAGGAAGTTATGGAGGAAGCATTAAAGGTATTGAATTCTTTGCAGGAACAAGATTTGTCTTTACAAATAGAAACAACCATTTTTCCTTGGAGCTCAGATTATTACCTCAAGCACGGTCGAATGATGCCAAGTAATGCATTAGATATATTAAAAGAATTTGATGCGATATTATTCGGGGCTATTGGGGATGCTCGTGTTCCTGATGACGTTACCGTATGGGAATTAATTATGCCAATACGAAAAAGCTTTCAGCAATATGTTAATTTCCGTCCGATTAAATCACTACCCGGCATAGCCTCACCGCTTGCTAACGGAAGGGATATTGATTTTGTGATCTTCCGTGAAAATGCAGAGGGAGAATATTCCGATAGCGGTGGGCGAATTTATCATAGTCAGCCACAGGAAATGACGATTCAAAATACGATTATGACACGTATCGGTATTGAAAAAATTGTCCAAGCCGCCTGTGATTATGCCTATAAAAATGGCAAAACAAAAATTACGAGCGCGACAAAATCAAATGCTATTACTCACTCAATGAAATTTTGGGATGAGCATGCTAGAAGAATTGTTGCACAAAGTTCACCAGCACTAGAGCTAGAATCTATCTATATCGACGCTTTAGTAGCTTATTTCGTGGAACGCCCGCAAGATTTTCAGGTTGTTGTAGCCTCCAATTTATTCGGAGACATTTTATCAGATTTAGGATCAGCCATTGTTGGTGGTCTTGGGTTGTCACCGTCAGCTAATATAAATCCGGAAAAGGAATTCCCCTCTATGTTTGAGCCAGTGCATGGGTCAGCACCAGATATTGCAGGAAAGGGCATAGCAAACCCAGTCGCACAAATTTGGTCACTTGCTTTGTTACTTGGACATATTGGGAGACCAGATATAGAACAGATAATTGTGAGTTCGATTGAGAAGGTGCTTCGAGAAGGTGTTGTGAAAACCGCAGATATTGGTGGACTGGCGACAACAGCACAAATGGGTGATGCGATTTGTCAGGAGATTATCAAAATGAATTTAGCGGCAAGGGGTGTATAGCATGGCAGTAGAACAACAGGTCATCATCGTTACAGGTGCTGGTGGTGGTATGGGAAAAGCTATTATTCAGGAACAGCTTGCAAAAGGCAATATTGCAGTAGGGCTTGATTTATCAGTAACTTCTCTAAGCGATTTAGCGCAGGACGCCTTGCGCTGCTTTGAAGTCAATGTCTTACAGGAGGAAAGTGTGAACGAAGTATTCAAGCAGATTTTTGACGAGTATGGACGGATTGATGGACTTGTCAATGCACTTGGTATAGCGCAGGCAGCAAAACCGATTGAGCAAGTTACAATGGACGAATGGAACCGGTTAATGGATGTCAATGTTAAAAGCTTATTTATTACAACAAAGGCAGTCGTTCCTTATATGAAGGAGCGGCAAGAGGGTTCAATTGTCACAATCGCTTCTATTTCTGCTGTACGACCACGCCCAGGTTTACAAGCTTATATTGCATCTAAAGGGGCGGCGGAGAGCTTTACACGTGGTTTGGCTATTGAGCTAGCGCCGTTCCAAATACGTGTGAATACGATTCACCCAGGGCCAGCCGATACTCAGATGCTTGCTCAATTTACGGCACAAGGAGCAGACGTCGAGCAAACTAAGCAGAGTGTCTTTGTTCAATCGGTCCCCCTTGGGCGATTAGTGAATCCATCAGACATTGCTGGAGCAGTAAGTTATTTACTCTCTGATGCAGCGAGCATGGTTACAGGAACGACATTACATGTAGACGGTGGTCGTGGACTATAGGAGGGATAAGCGTGAAGAAAATTCCGATGTTGATAAATGGTGAGTGGATACATGGTGGTATGGAAGCATTATTGGATGTCATGAACCCCTCTACTGGTGGAGTCATTGCCCAAATTATGAATGCGAGTAAAACCCACGTTGACGAGGCTGTACGCGCCGCACGTGTAGCGTTTGAAAGTGAAGAGTGGCGGAGAATAAAGGCCTATGAACGTGGGCAGCTACTTATTGAACTTGCACGCTATATACGTCTGCATGCAGAGGAATGGAGTTTATTAGAATGTCGTGATGTTGGAAAACCGTTAACTCAAGCAAGAGCGGATATTGAAGCGGCAGCACGCTATTTTGAGTTTTACGGAGGAGCTGCTGATAAAGTAATGGGGGATACGATTCCCATTGAAGACGGTATTTTAAACGCGGTAGTGTTAGAGCCTGTCGGAATTACCGTACATATCGTGCCTTGGAATTACCCTATTCAAATTACAGCGAGAAGTGTAGCAGCTGCCATTGCTACTGGCAATGCTGTAATTGTTAAAAGTGCGGAAGATACGCCATTAACTACACATGCCATCACGGAATGGTTTGCGGATAAAGTGCCAAGAGGTATTTTTCAGCATATTACAGGTTTAGGGCGTGATGTTGGACCGTATTTAACATCCCATCCTGATATCAATCATATTACGTTTACAGGCTCTGTCCCAACAGGTATTGCGGTCATGAAGTCAGCCGCTGAAAATGTTGTACCAGTGACGTTAGAGCTCGGTGGGAAATCTCCAAATATTGTTTTCGCGGATGCCAACATGGAGCAAGCGCTTGAAGGAGTTGTACGCGCCATTATTCAGAATGCCGGACAAACATGCTCTGCAGGAGCCAGGCTCCTAATTGAAGAGCGTGCCAAAGAAAAATTCATTGCACAATTAGTGCGAAAATTTCAAGCGTTAAAAGTTGGTCCGGGTGAAGCAGATGTTGATATGGGCCCGCTTCTAAATGAACGACAATATACGAAGATTTCAACACTACTACAAAAGGCAAAGGAAGATGGCTATGTAGTTACTGGTGGTGAAACACTGACGATTAAAGGCTATGAACAAGGCTATTATGTTGAGCCAACAATACTTGCGGGAGTGGATGCGAACGATCCACTCGCACAGGAGGAAATTTTCGCACCGGTGTTGACTGTATTTACGTTTAGGACGGTTGATGAAGCGATTACCTTAGCTAATAGTACAGATTACGGTTTAGTTGCAGGCGTTTGGTCGAAGGATTTGGATACTGCACATTATGTTGCAAGCCGTGTAAAAGCTGGGCAAGTGTTTGTTAATAACTATGGAGCAGCAGGTGGAATTCAAATGCCGTTTGGTGGCTATAAAAAGAGCGGCATTGGACGAGAAAAAGGTTTTGTTGCGTTGAGAAATTATACACAAATGAAAAATATCGCAATACGCTATGCACCACCTAATCAAATGTAATGAAATGTGAGATGGAGGGATGCGTATGGATCAGCCAAAAGAAAATCAGGTGCTTCTAGAGGTAAATCATTTAAAAATAATATTCCATTTAAAAAATAGTCAACAGGCGAAAGTGGTCGATGATGTAAGCTTTACGATTCGTAAGGGAGAAACGGTTGCGCTTGTAGGTGAATCTGGAAGCGGAAAAAGTATTACATCGTTATCAATTATGCGATTACTGCCCATACCACCAGGAGAAATTACAGCTGGTAGCATTAAACTGAACGGTAAAAATCTCTTAGACTATAAAAATAAAGAGATGAGCAATATAAGAGGCAATGAAATTGGTATGATTTTTCAAGAGCCGATGACATCATTAGATCCTGTGTTTACAATCGGTAATCAAATGATAGAAGGAATTCGTAGACATCAAAGGACATCAAAAAAAGAGGCGCGGGAGAAATCTCTACAGCTTTTAAAAGAAGTGGGTATTGCCAATGCAGAAAAGGTGATTACTGAATATCCGCACCAATTATCAGGTGGTATGCGCCAGCGTGTCATGATTGCGATTGCAATGTCCAATAACCCTCAACTGTTAATTGCTGATGAGCCAACAACGGCACTTGATGTAACAGTACAGGCACAAATTTTGAAGCTTATGATGAAGATGAAGGAAGAACATCATTCGGCTATATTATTTATTACGCATGATATGAGCGTTGTAGCAGAAACAGCAGATCGCGTTATGGTTATGTATGCAGGACAAATTGTAGAGGAAGCTCCAGTGCGAGAGCTTTTTTTGAATCCTAAGCATCCGTATACAACAGCTCTTTTAAAAACAATGCCTAATATGGAGACAGATGTGAAACGATTGCCGTCAATTCCAGGCACTGTTCCACCGGCTTATGCGTTACCAGAAGGATGCCGTTTTGCATCACGCTGTCCATTTGCGATGGAACAGTGCAATGAAGTGCAGCCGGAAGTAATCCATATTCAAGACGAGCATAAAGTACGCTGTCATCTATTTACGGAGAAAGGGGCGCTTGATCATGACGAAAAAAGAAGTTTTGCTTGAAATTAATCATTTAAAAGCCTACTTTCCTGTGAAACGTAAATCGATGAAGGAAGAGAAAAAGGTCATTAAAGCTGTCGATGATATTTCGCTTGAAATTTTCCGTGGCGAGACGCTTGGTATCGTAGGCGAATCCGGCTCCGGAAAATCGACGTTTGGCCGAACTATTTTAAAACTCGTTGAACCGACGGAAGGGGAAATTTTATATAAAGGACAGCCCATTCAGCAATTAAAGGGAAGTAAACTACAAACCTATCGCAATCAAATGCAAATGATTTTTCAGGATCCTTTTGCATCACTCAATCCTCGTATGCGAATAGGTGCCATTATTGAAGAGCCGATGAAGCTGCAATTAACATTAACGAAAGAGCAGCGCAAAGAGCGTGTAAAGGAGCTATTACAGAAGGTAGGTCTACCAGGAGATGCTATGCAAAAGTTCCCGCATGAATTTTCTGGCGGTCAAAGACAACGAATCGGTATTGCGCGGGCTCTTGCTATTCATCCAGAGTTCATTATTGCGGACGAGCCTGTATCTGCATTAGATGTTTCAGTGCAGTCTCAGGTCTTGAATTTAATGATGGATTTACAGGATGAATTTCATTTGACCTATTTATTTATTTCACATGATTTAAGTGTTGTGAAACATATTAGCGATCGAGTGGCTGTGTTGTATTTGGGGAGGGTAGTGGAAATTGGCGCGAAGAAAGAATTATATGCTAATCCTCTGCACCCATATACGCAGGCGTTGCTATCCGCAATTCCAGTGATCAATTTCGATGAACCGAAACAAGAAATACCGTTACAGGGGGAATTGCCAAGCCCTATGAATCCACCCGTAGGCTGTGTGTTTCATACACGTTGTCCCTATGTGATGGACAGATGTCATCAGGAACGGCCTGTTCTTCGGGAAGAAAATAACCATCAACGGGTAGCGTGCTTTTTATATGATAAATAGATTGAAAAATCAGTCTATATGAAGTGGAGTGTGTATGATGTTCGGAAATATTACGGATGTGCCTGGCGTTAAAGTTGGGCATGTAGAAAATAGTGAAGGAATTACAGGTTGTACAGCGATTTTAGTGGAAAATGGTGCAGTTTGCGGTGTCGATGTAAGAGGCTCAGCACCGGGTACTCGAGAGACTGATGCACTTGATCCTATTAACGAAATTGAGCATGTGCATGGGATTTGCTTGTCTGGTGGAAGTGCATTCGGATTGGATGCTGCGACAGGAGTCATGCAATTTCTAGAGGAGGGGGGTATTGGCGTAGAGGCAGGTGTTGCTACAATTCCAATCGTTCCTAGTGCGGTGCTGTTCGATTTATTTATCGGTGATCCAAAGACAAGACCTACTGCTCCAATGGGCTATGAAGCAGCTAAGAGTGCGGTTGCTGGTCCATTTGCAAATGGGAATATAGGAGCTGGTTACGGTGCGACAGTAGGAAAATTGGCGGGTCCTCAATTTTGTATGAAAGGGGGACTAGGCAGCGCCTCTATAGCTGGCAAAGAGGGTGTTGTAGTGGGTGCCATTGTGGCTGTCAATGCTGTTGGGGATGTGAAAAATCCTACTACAAGAGAAACGCTAGCAGGAGCAAGGGATCCGAAAACAGGGGAATGGATGGATTGCTGTACGTATTTAGAAGAACATGTGCGATCGGAAGCATTGTCTGGTACGAATACGACAATCGGTGTCATTGCAGTGAATGCCAAGCTGACAAAAGCAGAGGCGAAAAAAATAGCTCAGCTTACACAAAATGCTCTTGCACGAACAATTTATCCAGTACACACAATGCTGGATGGAGATACGATTTTTGTGCTTGGTACAGGGGATATAAGATTTCCAGTTGACTATTTGGGCCATTTGGCTACTAAAGCTATGGAAGAAGCGATTATTACTGGCATTAAAGCTGCAGATAAATTAGCTGAAGTAGAAAGCTATAAAAGCATTCAAATAATGAGCACATAGGGAATAGGGGGAAATGACATGAGGCTGAAGAACAATTGGTTGATGATGTTATTGACATTGATAGTCGTTTTACTAATTAGTGCCTGTTCAAGTGATGACAAAAAAGATGCAAGTTCTGGGGGGAAGACAGTAGCAGAATTACCTCAAGACATCGTAGTACGTATAAATGACGATCCAGATTTTTTAGATCCACATAAGGCAACAGCTTCTATTTCGTACCAAATGATTCTTAATATTTTTGAAGGACTAATGGCACCGCAAACAGATGGAACTTTAATAGAAGGGTTAGCCGAAAGCTATGCAATATCTGAAGATGGTTTAACTTATACATTTAATATTCGTCCGGGTGTGAAATTTCATAATGGTGAGGATTTAACTGTTGAGGATATTCAGTATTCATTTGATCGTTTAATGGGGAAAAACGGTGGCGAAAAGATGTCAAACAGCTTTGATAATGTTGCGTCAACAGAAGCACCAGATGCCAATACCTTTGTGATCAAGCTAAAAGAGCCGAACTCTAACTTCTTATATTCATTAACTGCTCGACAATCAGCTATTTTACCAAAAAGCAATGATGGAAAGCATAATGAAAACCCGATAGGTACTGGACCGTTTGCTTATGTAAAATACTCTCCAGGTACTAATTTAGAATTGAAGAAAAATGAAAACTACTGGAAAAAAGGGTTACCCTACTTGAATAAAGTGACGTTTACCTTCCAATCGGATGATCAAGCAGCGATTATGAGTTTAATGGCCGATGAAGTCGATTTAACGAGTGTACCTTGGCAGCGCGTAAGTGAAGTAGGAGATAACTATAACTTATCTCATCAAAATAATAACTCATCATTAATCGTTACCTTTAATGAAACGAAAGCCCCTTTTGATAATGTAAAGGTTCGTCAAGCAATTAACTACGCTGTAAGTAAGTCGGATATTATTGACTCGGTGTTTGCAGGCTATGCTGTACCACTTGGTTCAAATATGAGTCCAGCGATGGGGGACTATCAAAAGAAAGGTTTAGAAAATATGTATAAGCGTGATGTGGAAAAAGCTAAAGCGCTATTAGCAGAAGCGGGTTATCCTAATGGTTTTAAAACAAAAATTACAGTGTCTTCGCATAATGGTATGTATTCAAATATCGCGCAAATCGTAGCGGACAATTTAAAGGAAATCGGTATTGATGTGGAAATTGAAGTTGTAGAATGGGGCATTTGGCTAGACCGAGTTTACTTTGGACGCGACTATCAAATGACAACGATCGATTTAACAGGTCGTGCTTCTGCCTATGAAATTTTAAATGATTACATTTCAACGAATGATGGTGAAAACTTCTTCAAATTTAAAAATGATGAATACGACAAAATTATGGCAGACGTTTTAAAGGAAAGAGATCAGGCAAAACAAATTGATTATTACCATCGTGCACAGGAAATTTTAGCTGAGCAAGCAGCAGCGGTCTACATCGCAGATTATCAGATTGTTTGGGGCTCTAAAAAGCAAGTTACTGGATTAAAGAGCTATCCATTCTGGTTCCATGATATGTCTGAAGTTAAAATTTCTAACTAGAAAGGGATGAGTGCTTGATGATGTATATGATACGTCGATTCATCCTGTTAATAACAACCATCCTTCTAGTGTCGATCATTACATTCGGTGTTTTTCAAATTTTACCTGGTGATCCGGTTCGGACAATGTTAGGTACTGAAGCGGATCCCACACAAATTGAAAATTTGCGATCAGAGCTTGGCTTGAATCGCCCCCTTTATGAGCAATATACAGATTGGATGAAGGGATTATTGACAGGGGAGTTAGGGAATTCTATTCGTTTTTCAATGCCAGTAAAAGACTTACTATTTGATAGATTACCTGTAACGATGTCATTGGCTGGGCTCACCCTCGTAATTGTGTTACTCATTTCCTTACCATTGGGGATGTTTGCGGCAAGAAGACAAAATAGGTTCAGTGATATGTCGTTGTCGACAGTGACGCAAGTTGGGATGGCAATTCCTTCGTTCTGGCTTGGAATGATACTCATTTTATATGTGGGACTGCAGTTCAGCTTCTTTAAAATAAGTGGGTATATTCCGTGGACTCAAAGTGTAGCAGGCGCATTAAGTACGCTCGTTCTTCCAGCATTAACAATTGCTATTCCACAAATTGCGGTCAATTTTCGCTATGTTCGTACGGCAATTTTGGAACAAGTTCAGCTCGATTATGTGCGTACGATTCGTAGTAAAGGGATGTCTGAACAAAATGTTATGTATAAGCATGTCTTGAAAAATTCGATGATTCCAATATTAACGGTATTTGGATTAATCATGGCTGAAGTTGTTGCTGGAACGATTATTGTGGAGCAAGTATTTTCACTGCCAGGCGTTGGACAACTCCTCATCACGGCTATTAGTAATCGTGATTTTCCATTAGTACAGGGAATCGTTATGTATATTACTGTAGCAGTGGTCATGATTAATTTTATGGTCGATATTTTATATTCTGTGTTAGATCCTAGAATCCGATTACGATGAGCGAGGTGGATACGATGAAACATATACAAAGATACATGAAAAATATTAATTTAATCATTGGTCTACTAGTCATTGTCGGTTTTCTAATCATCATGATAATCAGCTTTTTTTATACACCACATGATGTGAATTCGATGAATATACCTCAAAAATTACGTAGCCCAAGTAGTGATTATCTTTTTGGGACGGATGAATTTGGTCGTGATATTTTTAGCCGTATTATGAAAGGAACACAAACGGCCTTTGCAGTCGGACTACTGACAGTATTTATCGGAACAATTTTTGGTATTTTAATTGGTGGTATAGCGGGGTATGTCGGTGGCTGGATCGATGAAATTTTTATGCGCATGATGGATGCATTAATGGCCTTTCCAGGAATTATATTAGCTTTAATGCTCGTGGCGGTATTTGGACCAGGGATTGTTAATACGGCAATTGCATTAGGTATTATTGCCATACCGGCTATTGCCAGAATTACACGTAGTGGTTTCGTCCAACATCGTGACACTGAATATGTCTTAGCGGCAAAGTTAATCGGCGTAAAACCTTATAGCATTATGTTTCGCCATATATTACCTAATATTTCATCGCAGATTATCGTCGCTGCCACTGTGACCTTTGCGACAGCGATGCTTGCGGAGGCGGCACTGAGTTATTTAGGGCTTGGCGTGCAGCCACCAAACCCTAGTTGGGGACGAATGTTAAAAGACTCACAAGCCTATTTAGTGGGAGCCCCTTGGTACACTTATGCGCCAGGTGGAGCTATTACAGTACTTGTATTAGGTTTGTATATGCTTAGCAATGCGTTACGCGATTTTATGGATCCACGTTCAAAAGCGTAAAATATCAGGTGCTGTTTTTTTTAATAATTCATAGGCCTTCACCGCTATTTCTATATTGAGACGATGAGGGGCTTGTAAAAAATCAGCACCTAAAATATTTTCTATCCGTTCAATTCGTTTATAAAGTGTTTGGCGGACAATAAATAATTGTTCAGCAGTATCATTTTTAGCACCATTACATGCTAAATATACACAGAGCGTTTGATAAAGGTCATTCCCGTTCTTTTGATCAATTAACAGTATTTCTTGTAAATAATCTTTTACGTATTGCAAAAGAGCAGCATGATCCTGATGTAATAACAATCTGTAAACACCTAAATCCTTGAAGTAAATAGAAGAAGCAAGTTCATTATGTTGCATTTGAATGGTAGTTTTCGCTTCCTTATAGCCTTGATGTACGCTGTTAATGGATTGATATACATTACTAATGCCAAAGGTAAAGGTTATTTGCTCGAAAAGCTGCGGTGTTTTTCGGGCAATAATCTGCTGTATAGCTTGATTAAATGGGTCACGATTTTCTTCCATATCATCCGCTGCAATATAAAATGCAAGGATAATTATTTCATGTTGTCGAACCGAAACGGTAGGGAAAAAGCCAAGTTTTTTTAGGATGGAACGAACAAACATGACATTTTGTAGCTGTATTTCTTGCCAGTCTTCCTCTGTAAAGGTATCGGCATAATCAAGAATAGTAAATACGACTACACGATAAAATAAGTTGTGACTTTCCATTGGTAAATAGCTTTGATAATACTGAAGATCAATAGGCTGACCTTGTATTAAGGAGAGGATAAATTCATCCTCACGACTTTGCTGGCGTTCCTGTAGCATTCGATTGCGCATTAATATTTGGGCAATAGACATCGTTGCACGTTCAAGGTTCAACAATGTATAGTCACTTGGCTTCGGCAGTACAGAATGCATACATAAATAGCCCCATACTTGTCCAAGTCCATTGACCGGAATGATAACGAAATAATCTTCGTCAATGGATAGGAGTTGAAGGGTTTCTTGTAAGTCTAGTTGCTGACAGTGGTCATCCATAAGCTGTAAATACTTTTTGGCTTCTATTGGATAATAAAAGCTTTTTGTATCTTCGGAGACAAATAAAAATAATGCATCGGTATCTTGATGAAGCACCTGTAAAATTTTCAAAATTCCATTTGGCATTAACGACAATTCCATAAAAGTCTTTGATATCGTATCAAGCTGTGTTAGTGCTTGCTGATGCTGATTAATAATGTACGTATGTAGATCCTGCGTAATATCGATAAATCTTACAACCTCTTCAAAAATGATGATAGGAAAATCATGAGCATTCGCCATAGCAACCAGTTCTACAGGAACATAGTCAAAATAATCACCAATCTCAATACAAAGAGCTGCAGCACCATTACGAATAAGATTTTGTAAATAAGCGATTTGTGTTTCACGCTCTAACTGTAAACCTACACCAGTTGTTAAAATGAGCTCTCCGCCATTTATTAAAGTATCAAAATTTTTTATTTCTAATATATGTGTCCATAGTACTTGTCGATTTAGACCTTGTTGTCCTGCGATTAGCTTGGCAGATTCAAAATGCTTTCGCTTTAATACATCACGTACAAGTAGAGGATGTTTCGACATAAGTAAGCACCTACCCTTCGATGTACAATAATTATGTTTGATTAATCAGAAAATTTCAATGTTAAATAGAATAATAAATAGAATTCAGTACTAAGGGTTACCGGGATGAGAGACAGATGGGGGGATATGCAGTGAACGTAGGTTTGCAATTTTGATATGGTCGCTGTATTGAAAAAGATATTCTGCGTAAAGGAAGGCGATTCCAAATGCTCAGAAGCCCAAGGAATCGCCTTTAATAATTTCGTTTATTCCCTTTTTTTACATATTCCCAATCAGTGTCAATGTTTTGACGAATACGAATTAAAAAGTCTTGAACACTGTCCATTTCTTCAGGAGAAAAACCACCTAATGCTCTAGCATTCGAATAGTCTCCTTCTCGCTTTAAAAACGGATAAATCTTTAAACTTTTTTCTGTTGGGAAAAGTTGTTTGTTTTTCTTGTTACCAACTTCACTACGCTTTTCTACAAAACCTTTTGTCTCCAACTTTTGAATCGCTCGGGAGGCGGTTGTGCGATCTACCTTCAGTAGTTCAGCAACCTTTTCTTGAATAATACCAGGGTTTTCACAGATGCGAGTGACATACAAATACTGTCCCTTTGTTAAATCAAGTTCTTTAAACTCAATATTACTAATGGAATCAAGTGCCCGCGCAATCGCACCAATATCTCGTAAAATTTCCTTCATTGATTGCCTCCGAAAAAATATTGTAATTGCAATAAAAAATACTCTATACTATATATTATCATCCATGAAGGGAAATTTCACTTTATAACTTCAGGTGGTTTTCTTTTCCAATCTGCGGATTAGCAGAGCAAAAGCAAGTTCATGCAGCGGAGAGTACGCTCCTAAAACAGCAAAAAAAGAGGAGGAATAAAAAAATGAACACAAAAAAAATTACAGATGAAAAAGATTTACAAACAGCATTTGCCATTCGTCAAAAAGTTTTTATTGAGGAGCAAAAGGTGCCAGAGGAAGAAGAATATGATGAGTTCGACACTCTAGATGCAGCATGTGATCATATTCTTGTGTACTATAACGATCAACCTGTAGGTACTGGTAGACTGCGAGTTGTTGATGGCTATGGAAAACTAGAGCGTATATGTATATTAATAGAATTCCGCAAATTTGGTTTAGGTAAAGTAATTATCCAACGTTTAGAGGAAATAGCACTTGAAAAAGGTTTAACAAAATCAAAATTAAACGCGCAATCTTATGCAGAGGGCTTTTATGAAAAATTAGGCTATAAGCGTGAAGGTGAAGAATTTATGGATTGTGGCATCCCACATATTTTAATGAAAAAAACAATTTAATAAGGCGTAGGACGTACTGGCAATTGAAACAAGCTGGATTTAACGATTAAAAAATAGCAAACTAGGCTTAATGTTAGTTTGCTATTTTACTTTTCAGTATCAAGCGTAGTTCAAAATCACTTTGAAGTCTAATCGAATAACGGTCGCTGTTGTTGGATTTGTTGCTTGTCCATCGAATAGGTACTCATCAAATGGTTTAATGTAGTATCGGAGCTGCGCGTCGGTAGCGTCAAACTAGCTTGCCACTTCGGCTGTTGAGTAGTATTTCTTTTCAATCAATTCGTTTAAATATAGCTCGGATAAAAAGTTCTAATCGGCTGGTGTTTCCTGGATTACTTGAAATAATGGATCATTCACGAGGACCTCTTATATACACATCTCTATTGAAATCGTCTGTTCCATACTCTATGCTCTCCTATTCTTCACAAAATTTTTCATTTCTTTTCTACGCTATGGTATTGAAAAAATGCAGAAAAAAGAGCTCTCAGACGAAACGAGACGGGAAATCATCCGTCATCTCGATTTTAAATACGTCTAAGAGTCATCTTATTTGTAAAAGTTAACTTCAAAATACCTATTTGAAGTCTTTTTTTGACTGATTTTATATGCTCAATTCAAAAATATCTATCCTTATATTTATGCTTTTTCTAAGTTATTAAACGGGATGTAATGTTTCTTAATGTTTTGTAAAAAAACGTACCAAAATGTTTATAGACATATTGTTACCATTATAATGCTTACAAAGAGGAGGAATAGATTGTGTATAAAGTATTTAAAGATCGGCTCTCCGAAAAACAGCTTATTGCCGCTATTAAAGAGCCAAAAGCGATTGAAGTTGCATTAAAGTATAAAGACAATATTAGTGCTGTCATATTAATGATGGGCAATATTTTAACTGTCAAAAACTATGTACAATTATTTCATGATGCTGGATTGCCTGTTATTTTACACGTTGAAAAAATTGGTGGTTTACAGCTAGACCAATACGGTATTGATTTTGTAAGTGAAGTCGTTAAGCCATTTGCGATTGTCACAACGAAAGCAAATGTCATTAAACGTGCGAAGCAAAAGAAGATTTTTGTTATTCAACGTATTTTTTTAATTGATACAGAGGTTTATCAGCAGCTCGAGCATACCATTCATCATACAGCAGCAGATATGATTGAAATTATGCCATGCCGAGCTCCTGATTTTATACATAAGCTAATTCAAGTGACAGAGAAGCCTATAATTACAGGCGGTTTATTAGATAAGGTAGAACATGCCGAAGCAGCATTAGCACATGGCGCAAATGCTGTCACAACATCGAATGTAAAATTATGGAGTAAACCGATTAACAAAAGACAAATAATTAATTAATATTTTCCACATATTATCTTAATTATTTATCGCTATAGTAAGAAGCGTAAAGTAAATAGTACTAGGCGTATATCAGAGAGGCCGCAAATTGTCGTGTTTTACTGACTTTTTGCGGCCTCTTTTTTTATACCTAGTCATTCGAGGAGGAGAGAGAAAATGAAGTTGTGGTCAAAATTTGTATTACTATTCGCTGTGATGCTGACATTAGCAGCGTGTAGCAGTAGTGATCAAGAGTCAGGTAGTTCAACAGAAGGTGGTAAAACAAAAATTGAATATTGGCATGTAAATGCTGAAACACAAGGAGGAAAAACAGTCGAAGCGTTAGTTGAAGAATTCAATGCCCAAAGCGACACAGTTGAAGTCGTAGCGAAATATAACCCAGATATGTATAAAGGGTTAATGCAAAACTTGCAAGCTGAAGTGGCTGCTGGTTCTTCACCAGCTATCGTACAAATCGGTTGGGCATTTTTAGATTACTTCTCAAATAACTTCTCATACGTAACACCACAAGAGGTTATTGATGCACATTTTGAAGAAGACAAAACATTCTTTGAAGATAACTTTTTACCAAACATTATGGATTTAGCAAAAAATAGCGAAGGTACTCAAGTAGGGATTCCATACTCGTTAAGTACACCAGTACTTTACATTAATCGTGACTTATTAAAAGAAGCAGGCTTACCAACAACAGGTCCTACAACGTGGGAGCAATTGAAAGAAGATGCAAAAGCAGTTTTAGATACAACAGGAAAATACGGTTTCTATATGCAAGAGCCTGCTGATAACTGGGCAACTCAAGCTTTATTAGAAAGTAATGGCGCGAAAATTATAACAGACGGAAAAGCAACATTTGGTTCTGAAAAAGGAATTGAAGCTTATTCATTATTAAGTGACATGGTAGTAGAAGATAAGTCAGCTTTACATATCGGATGGGACCAAGGCGTTCAAAGCTTTATCGATGGTAACGTAGCCATGCTTTATACAACAATTGCACAACGTTCAAACATCCAAAACAATGCGCAATTTGATGTAGCAACTATTAAATCACCTGCTTGGGAAGGGGAAGAAGTAAAATTACCTGCTGGTGGTGCCATGTTAGCAATTACAGCACAAGAGGAAGAGCAACAAAAAGCAGCTTGGGAATTTATGAAGTTCTTATACAATGTTGAATCGGTGGCGAAGTGGACTGAAGGTACTGGTTACGTACCTGCTCGTGAAGGTGTAGCCGATGCAGAAAACGGTTTAAAACAATTCTTAGCGGAAAATAAAATGATGCAAGCAGCAATTGATCAAATGTCTGGTGTTGTACCTTGGACATCTTTCCCTGGTGATGCTGGTTTACAAGCAGAGCAATTATTATTAGACGTGCGTGACCAAATCCTTGGTGGTTCAGTAACTGTCGAAGAAGGTCTTACATCAACAGAACAATCAATTAATAAATTATTAAAATAATGAAAAAGTTGGTAGGTAGCGTTTTACTTACCTACTAGCTTTATTTTTGAAAGTGGTGATGACATGCAAATAATTACGTCCTATTGGAAAAAGCGCTTTGTTCATAAACAAAGCGTGCTCGCTTATTGCTTATTATTTCCATCTGTAGCTGTAATAGCAATGTTTATGTTTTGGCCGTTTATATATACGATTTATTTGAGTTTTTTTGACTGGAATATGATTAGTCCGACAAAAGATTTCGTTGGACTGCAAAACTATATTAATGTTTTAAGAGACCCAATCACCTACAAAGTATTTTTAAACACTGCCATTTACATACTCATTTTATTAGCAATTAACTTTACGATCCCCTACATTTTTGCTTATGTATTAGATTTTGTCGTTGATAAAATAGATGGTTTTTATAAAAGTGCCTTTTTCTTACCAGCTTTCATTTCATTAGTCGTTGGTTCTATTTTATACTCATGGCTGTTAAACCCAGTTTCTGGTCCCATTGCGATTATTATGGGGTGGATTGGGCTAGATATGCCGATTTGGAGTAAATCACAAGGTTGGGTTATCTTAGTTATCACATTAATCATTTCTTGGAAGATTTTTGGTTATAACTTTATTTTACTATATGCCTCGATTAATGGTATTTCACGAGAAATCATTGAAGCTGCTCGACTAGACAATGTACCGTTATGGAAAATATTCTTTAATATTGTTGTGCCCATGAGTAGTGCTACAGGTATTTATATTTTCATCATTACAATCGTACAAGGTTTACAGTTTTCGTTTACACCGATAAAAGTCATTGCACAAGGTGGTCCAAACTATGCTAGCTCGAATGTGATTTACCATGCATATCATGAAGCATTCGTCTTATATCGTACAGGGCACTCAGCTGCTTTATCGATTTTAACAATGGCTATTTTCGTTGTGCTATTAATTGTTGAATTTAGATATGTGGAAAGAGGTATTTACTATGAGAATAAGTAAAAAAGTAACAATACCTTGGCATATTATTTTTATGTTCACCGTCTTTTTGTTAATTTTCCCAATTATCTTTGCGGTCGGGTCGTCATTTAAAACATTGCAAGATGCGTATAATAGCCCACTATCTATTTTCCCAATGAATCCAACATTGGAAAACTATAAAGTATTCTTCGAAAGCTTGCCAGCATTCAAAATCACATTGAATACATTTATTATTGCATCGGTTGTAACGATTTTTAAAGTAGTAACATCATTCTTGGCAGCGTATGCCTTTGTTTATTTTTTCTTCAAAGGAAAAAACGTCTTGTATTTCTTTTTAATTAGTACAATCTTTTTACCATTTACGGTAACAATGATTCCAAACTATTTAATTATTTCAAGCCTGGGCTTAGGAAACACGATTTGGGGTGTTATTTTACCACAGCTCGCTGATGCAATGGGTATTTTCTTATTAACTCAAGCATTACGTACGATTCCAATGTCTTTAATTGAAGTTGCACGCCTTGATAATATGAGTCATGGGCACATTATGAGAGATATTGTGTTACCGCTTGCGAAGCCTGCTGTTACGTCAACAAGTATTTGGTTTTTCATTACATCATGGAACGAATATGTATGGCCGATGTTAATTTTAAAAAGCACAGAGAACTATACGCTTCCATTAGCACTTCAAATGTATATCAGCTCTGAAGGTGGTACGAACTTCACTGTTGCAATGGCTGTTTCTGTCATTACAATGATAATTCCACTGGCCCTATATTTAATGTTCCAAAAATACATTATTGGAACATTTGCATCATCGGGCATTAAATAGGAGGACAACAATATGAAAGAAATTCATTTCGAAAATGTCAGAAAAAACTACGGGAAAACCGAAGTTGTAAAAGGGCTTAACTTTACAATTGAAAAAGGAGAACGTCTTATTTTATTAGGTCCCTCAGGTTGTGGGAAATCGACTACATTACGTATGATTGCTGGGCTCGAGGATATTTCTTCTGGAGAACTTATTATGGATGGCAAAATCGTCAATAATATTCCAAGCGGTAAGCGAAATGTTGCGATGGTTTTCCAAAACTACGCGCTTTACCCACATATGACTGTTAAACAAAATATTACCTATGCTCTTCGCATGAAGAAGGTGCCGAAAAAAGAAATTGAATCACGCTTAGAGGATGTATTAATGATGCTTCAGCTTAAAGGCTTAGAAGATCGTTTACCAAAGGATTTATCAGGTGGTCAACGCCAGCGTGTTGCATTAGCACGTGCTATTGTGAAGCAAGCTGACTACTTTTTATTAGATGAGCCTTTATCTAATTTAGATGCACAGCTACGTGTATCGGCTAGAAAAGAACTTGTTAAAATTCATGAGAAATATAAACAAACCATCGTTTATGTAACGCATGATCAAATTGAAGCAATGACTGTCGGAAATCGCATTGCGCTTCTAAATGAAGGTGTTTTACAAATGCTTGATACACCTGAAAATGTGTATCATCACCCCGCGAATATTTTTACAGCTAAGTTTATCGGTGCGCCCCCGACAAATATTTTAACAATGAAGTATCAAGATGGTGATATTCACTTTGGTACACAAAGCTTCTCTCTTTCCGCTGATTGGGTGAAAAAAGTGTATGAAGCAGAATCACCACAATTAGTATTCGGTATTCGTCCTGAACATATTGAGCTTTCGACAGAACCACATACGCTAAATGCAACTGTGAAATCAATTGAAAACTTAGGCGCAGAATACGCTGTGTATATGACATTTAATAATGAAGAAATGATAGCTTTAAGCACACATAAAAATTGGACTATTAATCAGCAAGTATATGTTCACTTTAAAATGGAGCATATTCATTTATTTGATAAAGCTACAACTAACTCTATCGGCTACCCAATTGCATATATAAATAAATAAATAAATAAATAAATAAATAAATCGTTTTAAACTGAGGAGGATACATACAATGGTACAACAAATTTGCTTTTCAGACTTACCACTATTAACACATGATGTTATCGAGAACGTAGAAAAATTAATCGCTGCTGGTGCAGAGGTTGTTGAATTAATGATGGACGGTGAGAAATGGGATGACATGGAAGGATTATTCCCCACATTAATAGAAGAATTAAAGGCATTACCGGTACGTTACACTATTCATCCACCTGCTTGGGATATTAATATTACAAGTGAAAATAAAGCAATTCGTGAAGCATCATTCCACGAATATCGTAAAGCAATTGAATTTGCTAGCATGATTAATGCGCAGCACGTTGTTATTCACCCAGGATTTTGCTTCTGTCCACAATTTGATAAAGAATTAGGGAAAAAACGCGCGAAGGAATACATTCACAAGCTATGCGACATCGCGAAACCATTAAATGTCTCACTAGCAATTGAAAATGTTGGCTATAACGGCTCATCATTATTTACAAAAGAAGAATATGAGCACTTCTTAGATGATGTAGATGAAATAACTGGCTATTTAATTGATGTTGGACATGCCAATTTAAATGGCTGGGACATTGCTTCGACAATCATTAATGTCAAGGATCGTCTGCTTGCACTACATTTACATGACAACACAGCAACATGTGATGAGCACTTACCTATAGGTGAAGGAACGATTGACTGGACATCTATTTTCAACGCTATTGTAGATGAAAATATCTATTGTGAATTAATTTTAGAATATGCACCTGCTACAGATTTACAATTATTAACAGCCGGCAAAGCAGTAATTTTAAACGAATTAGCAAATCGTTCGAAAGTAGGCTAATACATTGATGACTATACAAACATATGATGCGTATTGTTTCGATTTAGATGGCACAATTTATGTGGGGGATAAAATTCTCCCAGGTGTAATTAACACCATTACACAACTACGGCAGCTGCGTAAGCATATCTTCTTCATCTCTAACTCACCAACACAAACGCGTCAAGATGTAGTTGAAAAACTACGGAAATTTGGCATACAGATAACTGCTGAACAAGTAATCACATCAGCTTATTTAACAGCTCAATATGTATTAGAACATATGCCAAGAAGCATTTCTTATATTGTCGGTGAAGCTGCAATAAGTAAGGAGTTTCAATACGAACAGCTTCAAATGACGACTGACCCACTTCACGCAACTCATGTTATTATAGGCTTAGATCGTCAAATTACGTTTGATAAGCTAAACAATGCGATGATTGCGGTCCGTAACGGTGCACAAATTATCGTCACAAATCCTGACCATGCTTGCCCTGTACCAACTGGATTCCAAGTAGATACGATGGCAATTGCCAAAGCAGTTGAAGTTGCGTCTGACAGTACAATTGATATTATTGTTGGCAAGCCTTCTCCATATTTTGCGGAGCATATCGTGCGCATGATCGACGTCAAAAAGGAGAATTATTTAATTATCGGTGACCGCCTTGAAACGGATATTTTACTCGGCAATCAAGCCGGAATTGACACTTGCTTTGTCTTAACAGGGGCTTCGACGATAGCGCAGCTAGAAAGTATACCCTATAAGCCGAAGTATATTATTAAAACGATGCATGAATTACATGTTGCTTTAACAAGTTAAGTAAATGATGTAACGTTAGCTCCATGAAAAAAGAGTTGTAAATACGCTCGAATATTTCGAGTTTATTTACAACTCTAAAAAATTATAGAGGAACTTTATTTCTTTTCAATATACGGGGAAGGTGCAATTGGTGCACCTCTACTTAATTCAATCTTAATAATTAACCTGCTCCGGTATGAAAAATTGTACTATTTTGTTTCTTTATTTTTCTCTATTCTGTGGCCCTCTGTTTATGCTAGTTTTATTGAAAAAGGGCCCAATACAAGGGCTCTTAGCCGAATCAAGAAGGAGAACAAACCGCTAATTCGATTTAAATACATCTGAGAGCTCATTTTATTTTCATGGTTATCTATAAAATACCCCTGTTAGTAAAGTTAACTGGTTAACTATATAATTCTTCAGTAGTAATCTTTTCCGTCTATCGATGACGACTGTCGGTGTAACAATGGCATGAATCGTCTCGTTTTTTACCTTTTTTTGGAGGGTGTACTCCACACCAGCCGACAGCCGACGAAATAGTAAAATCAATTAGCTTTTGTTCGTTTTTTTGTAATAGATTTCACCCGATCTCTTCCTCATACAAAAGATTAAATGGCAATTCACGCTTAGTAAGGTAAGAGGCAATGGCCCCATGTTTTTCTGTCGAAGCGCCTGCATAGCTATTCGCGAATGTAAGGAGGGAGGTAGCATGCTGCTGACAAAAGTCGATTAGATTGATTGCTGTAATCTGTTTGCTAAGGAGAATAGCTAACAATGCACCAACAAAGGCATCACCAGCTCCAGTTGTATCAATCGCATGGACCTTGTCAGCTGGTACTTTAACATG
The DNA here is from genome assembly GCF_050277945.1 of Lysinibacillus sp. NPDC097214. Classification (NCBI taxonomy): domain Bacteria; kingdom Bacillati; phylum Bacillota; class Bacilli; order Caryophanales; family Bacillaceae; genus Lysinibacillus; species Lysinibacillus sp. NPDC097214. The sequence continues at coordinate 313,444 of NZ_JBNNSS010000002.1, read as the reverse complement.
AAGCTTTTTCGTATAAAGACTTGCACCTTCTGCTCCACGAGTAATGATAAGTACTTGTACTTTCCCTTGAAATAATGAATGGACCGCTGTTTTCTCCTCCTCAATCGCTGTTAAAAATAAAAGCTCTTCCTCGGACAATTTAACGATATGAGCCTTTGGTAAAAATTCTAAAATGGTTTGACGACATGCCTTCGCATCATTCCATAGTGGCAAGCGAACATTTGGATCAAAAGAAACGAGACTACCTGCCTGATGAGCCTGTTCAATCAAGGCCACATGTGCATGTTTCATCGGGCTTTCGACTAAATTAACTGAACAAAAATGAAGAATATCTTTATCTGTTAATAGATTAGGTGGGAGTTGTTCTTTGTTGTATAGCAAATCTGCAGCGTGGCGTCGATAAAATAAGAAATCACGGGCTCCATCACTTGCCAGTGAAACAAAGGCTAGACTTGTTTCACCCTCAACAGTTTGAACAATATAGTTTGTATCAACATCGGCTTTCTTTAACGTTGCTACTAGAAAATCTCCAAAAGCATCCTGACCTACCTGTGTAATGAGGGCTGCTTGTTGCTCAAGTTTTGCACAAACAGCTGCAACATTGGCAGGGGCCCCACCAGCATTTTTAGTAAATTGTTCAACTGTAGCAAGGGAGGCATTTTGTTCAGTAGGTGTAAAATCAATTAATAATTCACCAATTGCATAAAGTTTACTCATCGAAAATCCTCCTTTATATCAAGTTCGCCTTAGGTAATTGTTGCTGACGCTCCGCTTTCGCGTAGAAAAATTGCCATAAGGTGTGGCTATCCGTCGCTTTGTCTTTTCTATCCGTCACCTTGGCTCTTCCTTCCGTCGCTCTGGCGGTTCTATCCACGATTTTGGAGGTTCTATCCACGACTTTGACGGTTCTATCCATGAATTTGGCGGTTCTATCCGTCGCTCAGCACGACCGTTCCGTCACTAGGCGCTTTGCATCCGTCGTTCTGCCAGGCCGTTCCATTGCCTACATTTCTAGCTGTCTCTTCACCTGAGATACTCGCTTTTTCTTTGGTACGTAAATAGTGTAGAAAATACCACCGAAAATTAATACGATACCAGCTGTTTGCATGAAGCTCGGCATAAAATCAAGCAACAGCATATCAAGCAATATTGCCACAACTGGGTCAACAAATACTAATACTGAAACTAGTATGGTAGAGAGGCTGCGAATACTATCAAAAAATAAATAATAAACAAACCCTGTATGAATAAAGCCTGTTCCTAAAATATATAGCCAGTTTGTAGTCGTTAAGCTTTCAAATAACGAAAAATTAACAAATGGCAATAGTATGATAATTCCGACCGTTGTTTGGATATATGTTAAGGCGTAGGAGCTAAGCTTTGTGATCGTTTTACTTGTTAACATCGTAAATGCGTAAAATAATGCAGACAGTAATGCCCAAATAAAGCCTGATTTCATAAATTCAGAGAGGGACATAAAATTATTTAAACCAATAATAAACATACTGCCGATAAAACAAGTTAGTGTTGCTAGTAAAGCTTGAATAGTCATCTTTTCTTTTAAAAACAATGCGCCAAAAATTAATACGAATATTGGTGCTAAATTATAGATAGAAATGGCAATGGAAATCGACATTTCTTCAAAGGCTTTAAATAAAAATACCCAGTTTAAGACAATAAAGACACCGCATAGAAGTGTACGTATTATTTCGTTTTTATCCCATTTCTCCGTCTTATGACCACCAGTGATAAGCCACATGCCGCCAAGGAAGAGGGTAGCGCAAATACATCTAACAAATACTAGCTCGATTGCAGGTACACCCGTATGAACGGTGAAAAATCCAATAGAACCAAAAAGAGCCATTGAAACAGTTAGTTTAATAATCGCTGACATGTTCATATAAAACCTTCTTTCTATTAAAATATTTTATTATTCTTGACGCTTGTGAAAATAGGGGAGACGTAATGTCATTTCGTCCTATTATCAAATTTCTTCGCTCACGTAGTGATCATAACTGCCCGGTAATAGTAAAATCCGTCAAATCATTTTATAAATATTTCAAATCCTTAGGCTTCAAAAAATAAGCGAAGAAAGCCGACAGTGTATGTGAACTGTCGGCTTTTATTGTTCTACAATTATTCTCGGATTTGGCCGTTACCGTGAATGTAATACTTTGTAGATGTTAACGCAGGTAAACCCATTGGTCCTCGAGCATGTAATTTTTGCGTACTAATGCCGATTTCTGCACCGTAGCCAAATTCAAAGCCATCTGTGAAGCGAGTGGAGGCATTGTGATAAACAGCAGCGGCATCCACGCTATGTAAGAAAGTATCTGCTACTAACTGATCCTCTGTCATGATGGCTTCAGAATGGTTCGTGCCATATTTATTAATGTGCTCAATTGCTTCATTAACATTTTCCACAATTTTAACGCTGATTTTTAAATCTAAATATTCAGTTGCATAGTCTTCTACCGTTGCTAGTTGCGCGAAATCAAGAGCTTGACAAACGATGTCATCGCCGATAATTGTCACACCAGCTTGATGTATAGCACTTAGTAACTGTTTGCCGTGCTCATGAAACCAATCAGGATGAATAAGTAAACTTTCTGCGGCATTACAAACAGAAGGACGCTGTGTTTTTGCGTTGATACAAATCTTTTCTGTTTTTATGTAATCGGCCGATTGGTCTACATAAATATGACAGTTGCCAGCACCTGTTTCTAATACTGGTACAGTGGCTTCGTTTACTACTAAGTCAATAAGTGCCTTTCCGCCACGAGGAATTAAAACATCTAAGTATTCTTTTAAATGAAATAATTCTTTGACAGTTTCACGATTTGTATCCTCGATTAATTGTACAGCGTCCGCAGGGATAGCCGTTTTTCTAAGTGCACGATGAATACTTGCCACTAGTGCTACATTAGAAAATTTAGCAGAAGAGCTACCACGTAAAATGACTGCATTGCCTGTTTTCAATGATAAAGTTGCCGCATCCACTGTTACATTAGGGCGTGCCTCGTAAATCATCCCGATAACGCCAATTGGCACTAGACGCTTTTCAATTAGTAATCCATTATCTTTTTCTATTCGTTCTAAGAGACTGCCTACTGGATCATTTAATTCAACTAGTAAGTGAATAGCGCTTGACATAGCTTCCACGCGTTCTTTGTTGAGCATGATGCGATCAAGTGTAGAAGCGGGCATTCCTTGTTTCTCGCCATTTGCTAAATCCTTTGCATTTTCATCAATGATCGTATCTTGGTCGATTAGTAATTGCTCAGCAATTTTTGTGAGAGCCTCATTTTTCTCGCGAGTTGTTTTAATATTTAAAATATAGCTTGCGGCCTTAGCCAGCTTTCCTTTTTGTTGAACTTCACTCGTCATGTGAATTCCTCCTTAATTTGTTTGAATTTTTAGCCATTTATCTCGATGAATGACCTCAATGGGATAGTTCGTTAACTCATCTGTACGTTTTCCCATCGCATGTGCTAACTCTAGGGAAGAATATAAGACCTCACCACGGCCAAGCAATCTCTTTTCACTATAGACCTCGACAACGTCGCCATTTGCGAAGTCGCCTTCAACACGATATACACCAGCAGGCAACAAGCTTTTCCCATTTGCCAATAATGCAAGTTCAGCACCGCTATCTATAAAAATTTTACCAGATACTTCCGTAAGTGCAATCCACTGTTTATTATTCGTTAAAACAGCAAGCGCATCATGCTCTACATACGTACCATCACCACGTCCTTCTACTATATCGACAAGCTTATTAGCACCGTGACCAGTTCCAATAAACACCTTGACACCTGCATTTAAAGCTGCTCGAGCTGCCAGTAATTTGGATTCCATACCACCTGTACCGACCTTAGACCCTGAACCATCTGCAAAGCCAAGCATCTCATCAGATACCTCTGTTAAACGATCAATACGTTGGGCATCAGGGTTTTTAGTTGGATTGGCATTATACAAGCCATTGATGTCTGTTAAGATAATGAGCTGATCGGCATGTACTAGACCACTTACAAGCGCCGATAACATGTCGTTATCTCCAAAGGTTAATTCGCTGACAGATACCGTATCGTTTTCGTTAATGATAGGTAGAACGGAACGCTCTAATAATTCCTCAAATGTGGCACAGGCATTTTTATAACGCTCTTTTTTTGAAAAATCAGTGCGTGTCAGTAAAATTTGAGCAGGCACAATATCATAAATGCTAAATAAAGCATTGTAGGTTTGAATCAGTAAACTTTGCCCAACCGCCGCTGCAGCCTGTTTACCTTTTACTGTGACGGGACGAGAAGGGTAGCCTAGCTGTTTAAAGCCTGCTGCTACTGCACCTGATGAAACAAGCAATACTTCATGACCGTATTTTTTTAATTCGGCTATCGCTTGAACATGGTCCATTAAACGTATTTTATCAATTTCACCTTTTGCATTTGTTAAGGAGCTACTCCCAATTTTGACGACGATTCTTTTTCTTTCCATAGTAATACCTCCAATTCGCCATTACACTTTTATCGAGCCACCTATAGAGGTGGTAGACTTCTAAACCTGTCGCTACGCTTTTGGTACAAAAGATATTTGTAGCTGACGTTTCACTTACGTTACATAAAACATTTGCTGAAAAAAATAAAAAACCTTTTCATCCTAAAAAATTAGGACGAAAAGGTTTACTTTCCGTGGTACCACCTAGATTGAACATCATTGACATTCCACTTTGCTCATAACGCTTGAGACTGCGCCTAGTTTAGCTAGGACGATTTACGAAGTAGGTTCTTTAGTCTTTCTTGTACAATGCCTTACAGCCGATGGGCATCGCTCTCTGTTCAAGCAGTTTCTACGTACTAATCTTCGCTCGCTTTTATTGTATAATTCAATATCTTTTTTGACTGGACCCTTATCAATTATATTGGTTGGTGTCCGATTTCTATAAAGAATGCACTACTTTAGCATGTCTGTCAAGCTGATTAGGAATGTTAATAGAAAGTTTTGAATAAATAAGTTAGTAATAACGAACAATCGAGGGTAAAGTGTAGGGCAACATAACTTTGTTTACTTAAACCACCAGATTGCGATAAATAGGGGGAGCATCGCTATAACAATCACGAAAAAACTCCATACTATTTGTTTTCCTGAAGACATGTTTTTCGGTTTAATACTCATTTTTTCATATAGTTCGTTGATGGCACGTTGTTCTTTTGCATAAAGCATAGTTTGAAATTCATCGTAATCTTGAATATAACTTGAGGGAGCGCGAGGGCTAAAGCGCAAACTTCGAATATCGTCTGTAATCTCTTTTTCACCCATCCAATAAGTAATAACTGGCGCTAACCCTAAAGTTTGCGTAGCCTGTACTCTGATATCATGTGTTTTCATTTTATAATAGACATTTCCTTGCTCGTCTTCATATTGCTTTACAATATCACTTACTGCCATCAATAAACACCTCTTTCTCCCAAACAATACGACTTTTAAGTTATGATAATATTCATTATAATGGATTAAGGTAGAAAAGTATTGCCGAAACGAGCATAATTGGCTATATGTTTTTTGTGAAAATTTAGAAAATATATATTGGTATGTAGTACAATAGATATAAATCCATTTTATGGTTATTCTTTTCTAAAAGTAATTGTTCATTACTAAAAGCGCGGTTAGTTGGAATATATTTAACCCCACTTATGATGAGTATTTTTATAAAAGTAATAGAAAGAAGGGATAGTATTGGAATTTTCAACCATAATGGCGTTTTTAGGAGCGGCAATTATTTTAACACTGATGCCAGGTCCAGATAATTTATTTGTTCTAGCGCAAAGCATCACTCAGGATAAAAAGGCTGGTATAGCAACATCACTTGGCTTATGTACAGGTTTACTCGTCCATATCGGTGCGGCGGTTGTCGGTATCTCTGCTATTATTTATCAATCAACCGTTATTTTCTCTCTTGTTAAGTTTGCAGGAGCGGCGTATTTATTGTACTTGGCATGGCAATCGTTTCGTGCGAAAGGCGATCCATTCACACTGGAACAGCAAGATAAACAAGCCTATGTGACGTTATATCGAAAAGGTATTTTAATGAATATTTTAAATCCAAAAGTTTCTTTATTTTTCTTAGCACTATTGCCACAGTTTGTAAATCCTTCTTATGGCCATGTAGGTTTACAGATGCTAATTTTGGGTATTGTATTTTTAGTACAAGCGCTAATACTATTTTCTTTATTTAGTATTTTTGCCGGTAAAGTAAGAAAAGTAATTATTGGGAAGCCTGCAATTGCTAAACGATTAAATATGATCCAAGGCGTACTTTTCACTTTTATTGGCATACAAATAGCGCTGAGTAAACAGTAAAAGAGGAGATTTTCATGGCGATTTTACATATAACGTTTAGCTTATCTACACAAGGTTCGATAAAACATGCGATACGTCAACATCATTTACAACGAGAGGAGTCGGTGCTTAGTGTCAACGAGATTTTCTCAATTGGTCCACTAAGTAGCTCAGAGGAACGAAAAAGCTGGTTAGATGCCTATATCTTTGATGATAATGAGGAACGTGAATTGTACGAGGATCTTCAAAAAGCATGGAAGGAAAAAATGGCGAGTTTACCGTCTGATGTTGATGTCTGGGTGTGGTACAGCCAAAGTGCTCATGAAGAGATTGGGTTACGTTTTGTTATGAGTGAGTTGATCAATAAATGTAGTATGGTTTATGGGATTGATGCCACAGAGGGCTTAAAACGCGTACAGCCAAACATGATGATTCATCAAACAGGTGAGCTTGCGTCAGACTTGCTAATGAAGCTTCGTTCTGAGGCAAAACGCTTCACTATTGAGGAGTGTCAGCAACTTGCTAAGGAATGGGAAGAACTCAAACAAAACCCTAGTACGCTGCGTGTTTGGCAAGATGGGATTGTCCATGTAGCGGAAGATGCATTGGATCCCATCATTATGGAATGTGCGGAAAGAGCACATGCCGAACTAAATGAGGAATGGCTTATACCAATGCGTATCATAGGTGAAACAATTGGTGTAATGGATGACTATTTAAGTGAAGAGTTTGTGGGAAAACGTCTGATGGCACTTGCACATCAGGGACTTTTTGAGATTGGTGGAGAAACAACAGATATGTATTCATATCAAGTAAAATATGTAGGGAAATCAATAATAAAGTAGCTTCTTTACCACCTTTCATTTGGAGAAGGTGGTTTTTATTGTGATGGGACACTTTAAAAGTCAGTTAAAGGAACATCTGTGAAACTGACTTTTTCAAATTCAATTGAACATATGAAGAAAAGCGAGTAACAATTGTTATTCGCTTTTCTTTATTAGCACAATTTTTTGAAGGATAGATTACTTATTATCGTAATAATCGAATACAAATTGCTGAAATTGGCGTGCTGAAGGTGGAAGGTATCGATTTTCAATCCAAGCCATACCTATGATCCGTTCACAAACCATATCCTCCACGCGAATTTTAGCCAATTTATTTGGATTCAAGTCTTCATCAACAGGTAGTAACGATACGCCAAGCCCAGCACCTACAAAACCAGCAACTGTTGATACTTCATCACCTTCAAATGTAATCTTCGGTTTGATACCAGCAGCATTTAATAATTTATCTGCTGTACGGCGCAATGCATATCCCTTTTTCATTAGAACAAAATTCTCATGTTCAAGTTCCTTCATTTTAATACTTTTAAGTTTGGCGAAGGGATGATCGATTGGTACCATAATATAAAGCTCATCACGCCACAGCTCCTTCCAACAAACAGGTGGCTCCGTGTCAATCGCTGCGAGTAAGCAAAGGTCTAACTCTCCCGCAAGTAATTGCTTCAATTGGGAGTGTGAGTAATTTTGTGTAAAGTGAAAGCGTATATGAGGATGGTTCTGACGGAAGGCCCGGATCAAATCAGGAACGATGCTAGTCCCTAGAGTATGTAAAAAGCCGAGTGATACATCTCCTAGCTCTGGGTTATTAAGCTCCTGTAATTCTATAACTGCTTTTTCGTATTCCTTACGCATACGTAGGACACGATACAAAAAAAGCTCGCCATATCGGTTGAGCATAATCGAGCGTCCTTGTCGGTCGAATAAGGGTACTCCTAATTCCTCTTCAAGCTTTGAAATAGAACGACTTAATGCTGGCTGGGAAATAGCTAATGTTTCAGCGGCACGAGTCATATGCTCAAGTTTTGCTACAGTCACAAAATATTCCAATTGTTGCCACTCCATTTTCTCACCTCTATTCCCGTTATTTTTGAGTTAACAGCATTATAACGATAAAAGAGTAGGAAGTATAGGGACATAAAGTGAAACTTTAATCAGTGGGGGTCTTTCCCACTGATTATTAGTCTTCACCAATCGGGCATTTACGGGCAGTTGTTCTCGCATCTAATTTCTTTGCTATTACTAAATTTAAAGTGTGAGTTTTGTACCTGACGCTTCGCTTTCAGTATTACTGCCTGTTAATGCGGGATAAAGTGAAACTTTAATCAGTGGGGGTTTTTCTCACTGATTATTAGTCTT